>JANPMB010000027.1:0-28401 GCA_031422615.1 Amoebophilaceae bacterium | reverse complement strand
AGAACTGGTGATTATTCAATCCTTAGTGCAAGACGGAGAAGTAGATGTTAATGCTAAGGATGAAGATGAAAGAACTGCGCTACACTACGCTGTCAAAGGAGGCCATCTGGAGACCCTTAAATATTTAGTGGAAAAAGGAGCGGAGGTGAACGCTCGGGATACAAAGAGAAAAACTGCGCTGCACTACGCTGCTCAAGGAGGCCATCTGGAACCCCTTAAATACTTAGTGGGAAAGGGAGCGGAGGTGGATGCTCAGAATAAAAAGGGAGAAACTGGACTACACTACGCTGCTCAAGGAGGCCATCTAGAGGCCCTTAAATACTTAGTGGGAAAAGGGGCGGAGGTGAACGCTCTGGATACAAAAAGAAAAACTGCGCTGCACTACGCTGCTGAAGAAGGCCAACTGAAAACCCTGAAATACTTAGTGGAAAAAGGAGCGGAGGTGAACGCTCGGGATAAAGAGAGAAGAAAAACTGTGCTGCACTACGCTGCTGAAGAAGGTCATCTGGAACCCTTTAAATACTTAGTGGAAAAGGGAGCGGAGGTGCATACTCTGGATAAGGAAGGAAAGACTGCGCTACACTACGCTGCTACAAGAGGCCATCTGGAGATCCTTAAATACTTAGTGGAAAAAGGGGCGGAGGTGAACGATCGGGATCAATGGGGGGCAACTGTACTGCACTACGCTGCTGAAGAAGGTGATCTGGAGCCCCTTAAATACTTAGTGGAAAAAGGGGCGGAGGTGAATGCTCGGGATAAAGAAGGGAAGACCGCGCTACACTACGCTGCTCTAGAAGGCGATCTAGAGCCCCTTAAATACTTAATGGAAAAAGGGGCGGAGGTGAATACTCGGAATAAATATGGAGAAACTGTGATTCACTACGCTGCTCTAGAAGGTAATCTGGAGCCCCTTAAATACTTAGTAGAAAAAGGGGCGGAGGTAAATGCTCGGAATAAAGGGGGAAAAATTGCGTTGCACTACGCTGCAGACCATGGAAATATAGAGGCGATTTTGTACTTAATAGAAGAAGGGGGGTCAGATATTCCTGAAAGCATAGCACCCCCCCGCGACAGCTCATCGGGGAAGCGGGAATGGGCATATGTAGACCGATATATTTTGTTTACTAAACTTGCTGATGCGTTGCACAGTAAGCAAGATTGCAGAAGACTATTCCTCCAAGAACAAGGAGGAAAGAAGATTAAAGAAATAATAGAGGAGTCCCGAAAGCTGAAGTTTGCTCTAAAGTACAAAGACGACCAATTTGGCCTCATCAAAGAATGCCCACATAACATGCGTACTGCTTTTGCCAATAGGTTCAAGAACAGGATGAGCAGAGAGGGCGTACCAGAGGCTATGTTGCTTGACCCCAAAAAATATTTTGAAGATTTGCATCTACCAGACTGTCTCAAAGAAGAGCTTAAAACATTCATCAGGAATATCAATGCGGGCAGGGAAGGATTTATCTTGCAAGCCTCCGGTATAGTAGCGTTGTTAGGAACCATATCGCCTACCCCTCTCAGCATTATACTATGCCCACCAGAGCACTTTAGGTCATATGATCCTCAAAATGCAATACAGAAAAGAGCCGTTGAATTTTATACACAGAGGAGTTCTGAACTAAGGCAGTTGATCGGAGATGCAGTCAATATAAACAACAACCTTTCTCAAGAAGAGATAGAGAGGGAACTATGTAAATACTTGCCGATTCATTTGTCGAAACTGGAGCCTGATGACGAGAGCTTCCAGGCATTAGCGAGAGATAGTGGAAAAAAAGGTCAATTAGTGCAGCAAATAAGCGACATACTTGCGGTAGATACTGTGGTAGTATTTCCCACACGGCTTAAGTCAAAGCTTAAGCAAGTACTCAAGGAGTTGCTCAAGCCGAATGTGCCCAGAGCTCTCGAAGAAATACAAGATGCACTGAGGAAAATGGAACCACATTTGTTATCCAACCCTCACTTGAAAGATGCATACAAAAACTTAGAAAGCGCTTTATCCCTGCTAGGTTGTTCTGCACTTTCTCCGGAAGGGCCGCTACCGCCACAACAAGATAGTGTGCAACAGAGAAAAGAAAAAAGGCATAGAATAGGAGATTAGGTGTACTAAAACCAACTTGAAGTGTACTCAACAACATTTAACTTGACGATCCGTATCCATCAGAATTTTTTATGTCCGTCAAGTATGGGTTGTTAGGTGTTGTCTCAGGATAGAGAAGCTCATTTTTTTAAAAGGCTATGAACTTGATCTCCTCAAAAGTTTTTGCAGGCGTTTTTCCATCACAGTACTTGCCACGATGGAGCCGTTCATGGTGATGGTAGCCTAACAGGACATCCCCATTCTGCTTGTAAGCTCACCAGATCCGTATAGAGCTCTTACGCATGCCGGCATAAAAAAATTCCTCTATGGTCTTGTGAAAGCGCTCACACATGCCATTGGTTTGAGGAGAGTATGCTTGAGTGGTAGTGTGTGCAATTCCTTCTACGGATAGGAATAACTCGTTGTCCCCTAAAAAAGGTCAAATTCACCGAATAAAAAGTTGATAGACCTATTGTTATCGAAAAGGCGATGAAACAGAAAATTAGATAAGCAACCTCGAAAAAACTAGTCACGGTGATCCGCTTGCTAAAATCCCTTGGTGTAGCAGACAAAAAATTCATCTCCGGAGAGGGGACACCATGCATGCCTCGCTGAGAATTAGACAATGCTTTAGTTATTAAGGGTCGACTAGCTTTACAGCTTACCTCCGGCGCAGGGAGGCGGTGTAGCCAAGGGGACAATACATAAGAAGTATGCGTTGGAGAGCAAGGTCTCAGTAGCCAGTTTGTAGGGGAGGAAAGTAGTGGTAAGGATAGCTAACTTTGAGGGCAACCCGCATGGTAGTAAAACATGAGAAGCTACGCTGGATCAGGTAGCGCATTAGACAGGCCGTCTGTATGGGCGTGTGTTGGTAGACAAAGGCAATCGGGGCCATAGTCAGATAGTCAGTTCATCGGTGATGATACCAGGTGCCATGCTGTGTTGGGCTCTTTGGGGCCATATTTTCGTAGCAAATTATGCCTGGCCACCGATTAACTTTGACTCCGACGGGCATTGTTAAGACCCAACTATTTAGTTACGTTTTTCGCCACTCTTTTGGGGAGGAAATTTTGATGAAAATCCACCTGCATATATAACCATGGATGGATTTAGTCCTTCTGAAGGGACCATATCATATAACTGTCATTGTGTAAGATGACGTGGTTGTTATCATTGTACGTGGTGTATATACGCTTGGTCTCGGAGAGGAGGCTAAACATCAACACTATCAACTCAGCTAATTATGTATCTATTGTATTTCAACCTCACAAAATTTGCGCATGTCCTGAGCCTCATGATGCTATGGACCATGCTACTCATTGGTTGTACGCAATCCCATCAACTGGGGGTAGCGTCAGATCCGCAGACACTCTTGGATGCAAAACTGGCAAACCCTAAGGTAGAGCTAAGTGCTGCAGACAGCGTTGCCCTCGTAAATTACTGTGCTTCCTTAGGTGCTCAAAGTGCAGCACAGGTTGCGGGCAAGGAAGTAGTAGCGGTCGTGGGCAACACGAGATCCGGGAAAAGCACATTTTTGAACTACTTACTGGGATGCAAGATGCAATTGAAAAAACCCAGGGAGTTGGGATTGCCCGGTATGTACAACGTGGCTATTGTGGATGAGTCAGGGCCACGTCGTGAAATCATGAAGATAGGTCATGGAGGAAACTCCATGACATTCATGCCACAGTTAGCCACTGATCTTAGCGACGATGGTGTCATCTACTGCGACTGTCCGAACTTTTCGAACAACAGGGGCGCGGAGATCAACATTGCCAATGCATTGAACATGAAGCGTTTTTTGCAAGAGGCGGGGAGCGTAAAGGTTATTTTCTTGGCAGAATTCGGGGAGTTTCTCACTAACCACAGCCAAACCTTAAACGCTATGGAGGGCATGATCAAGCAAGTGTTCGGGGGAGAAACTCACTTGAGAAGGCACAACAATGCTGTACTACTGGGTATTACCAAGGCTCCACTTGATGCAGATGATGAATCCGTTAAGCTTTCCTCAGTCCGTGCATTGCTCGATGGTTCGCCCTTGATGCAAATACTTTCCGAGCACCTGTTTATGTACGACCCTTTGGATCGTGGTCCAGCAGCTTCTGGCTTCTGGCTGCGAGCAGATTGTCTTGCAGCCATAAGGAATATGGACAATGTTCCTGGCTTGACATCAGCCGCGATGTTCCAGACAGAGTTGACTGGTGATGATGAAGAAGCATTGAAGAACATCGTAAGGGTTCAGGCTATAGATCTCCAAAATGCCCTTGATCACGATGATTATGCCACTGCAGCGCATCATTGGCATCATATCAGGCGTTTGTGTGTGATCGAACACGAGGAGATGGATCAAATACAGCAGGAGCTGGTTTTATCGCCGCTCGCGAGCTTTACTGTAAGGCGTGTTACCTCATACGAGGAGAATGCAACTGCGTACCACTTTGATGAGGCGGAGCGTCAATTGGCCTTGTTGCATAAGTTCTGCCAATACTTCCCTGCTCGGTCTCTGCAAGCAGGATTGGCAGGCTTAGAAGCGTATCTCGCTGAGTGCAAAGAGCATAAGCGGGAACAGGAAGAAGTAAAAAATGAAAAAGCCAAAGCCGATGCAGCACTAGAAGTGGCATCCCAGCAGTCCGTGGTGTTGCATCATTTGAGTCTGCTTCAGGATAACCCTGATTTATTGAACACGTATTCCCCTAGTGACATAGCACCCTACTTACCCATTTTGGAAAGGCTGCTTGCCGAGCATACAGCACAACTGGCAGAAGTCGTGGCGGAGGAACAGTACGGAGCAGAGGCGGAACGTTTTAGAGAAATAATCGAGCTACTGGAACTTTTAATTGTCAAAGGAAGATTCGCATGCTAGCCACGATCCACTTGCTGCAGTGTATTGCTAGAGCGCAGCTGTATTAATCAATATTCTCGTAATTTTTTTGATAATTATAGACTATTACAAAATTCAGCTGCAACCTCATTGAGAACAAAATCAGAGTGCGTTTTATTGAGTTGCACCATAACAACTCACTTCAAAGCGTTGTCTAATCCTTAGTGAGGCGAGCATGGTGCCCCTCACCGTGGAGACATTTTTTCTGCCACACCAAAGGATTTTAGCAAGCGGATCACCGTGACTAGTTTTTTTTCGAGGTTGCTTATCTAATTTTCTGTTTTATCGCCTTTTTCGATAAAAAAGGTCTATCAACTTTTTATTCGATGAATTTAGTCTTTCTTGAAGGGCTACTATTTTAGAGAGAAAAAGTTGTGGGGGATCACATTACTTTATCACTCTATCTCGATGAGGCAGTACCCCCTGCTGGTGGGCAGTACGATTATTTATATTGCTTTTAAAAAATGATGTTTTATACTGTAGGAAGAACAATTTTAAGACTATCTCTGTTATGAGCCGTAACCGTATATTCAGAAAATCTGTGCTTCGCGTGTCGTGATCTATACCTGTTACCCGCATGGTATCGCAGCAGGATTGTTGTGTGTTCTGCTATTGGGGAATTGTCAGTCACAGTCGAAAAATACAGACGCCACCCCATCAAAGAAAGGGCACGTCTCGGGTGGTTCGCCATTTAGATCTTCCTCACCCATGTCTATGGGTAATACCTGCACCTCACCGCCCGAAGCCTCCTCTACCTGAACAACCGAAGAGGGGACTGTCTCGGATAATTCGCCATCTGGATCTGCTTGATCATATATGCACTTGAGCAATAGCGGCAATTTACTGTCTAATGCACACCCTACTCAACCAAACAATACTCGACGGTTGGATGCGAAGCCTACAGCGAGCGCACAGCACGCCGTTATACCACCAGTACCCGTACTGGCGTTCGGTCAAAAGGAATGGACGCGGTACTTTGGAGATGTTGGAGAAGTGCCGCCATTACCTGAGAATATTGCCCAAATTTTAGACATTTCATGCCCGCTTTGGGAAAATAAAAAAGTTAGCGATACGCATCCGTTGACGCTCATCCCAGCACAGGTAAATAGCCGACCTTTTTCATTGGATCTGCTCGGTGAGCTGATCAAGGACGCTAGAAATGGTGCGCATAAGACGGAGTATCAGTATTATGATGAGCAGGTTAAGGCACAAATTGGTAAAGAATGACCTCCTCGTTCCTATTGGTTATTAATGACGCGTGATGTACTTCCTAAGAGTCGTAGTCTTGATGCAACCCAGCAAGAAACTTTCGTGGAGGATCATGCTAGGAAGACAGGCTTATCTTATGAGCTTCCCACTGCTTTAGAAGCAGCAACCACTATTTTGATGCACTATACATGCACAGGAGAGTGACTTTTTAAAGAGAATCCGAAGACTTACGCGCGTTGCCATGGATTAATAAGTAAGCCAGGTAGCGAACACCAACGATATACTATTTATTTTGGGAATTTCAGTAGGTGGAGTCTCTATATCAGTTGTCCCCTGACTGGTTGCAGCATGTGTAACTACACCCTTGTCACTCACGGGGTAGCTGCTTCCCGGAAGCTGTAGATAAATTCTTTATTTTAAACTGACTGCAGTCACGGCAACACGGTCTGCGTAATAAGGCTCTCCAGGAGATGGATTAGGTATTTGTATTTAGTCGCCCCTTAAGAACGGCTAGATCCATCCATAGTTGTACGTGTAGGTGTTTTTTAATCAAAATTTGCTCCCTAAAAAAATGGTTAAAAACGCAGATAAAGAGTAAAACTCCTCTTGTGGTGCATCGCATAATGCCAGAAAATAATAACGTTTGGGTCAATCGATATTGCTTCCAAACAGATAAAGTGGGGAATGGATCCTAATTCAGGCAACGTACGGCAAACATACTGGCTACCTCTTTACACACGAAAGTATTGTACCAGACTACCAAGGATCTGGAAGCCTCTAGCATTAGTGTGCTTAGGCTGGGAGGACATACTCTTTTTGTAGAAAAACCGTGGGATACAAGACGTGCTGAGGATAATACTGTAGACTGTAAGACTTTCTTTATGGTAAAAATGATAGCAATAATAGATAAGAATATTTACCATAGTTTGTTAAAAGACTTAGAGGTTTGGGAATCTCCGTTATCTGGGACCCGTTCGATAAGAGTGAGACTTTTGCGTAGCGCATTGCAAATAAGGGAAGCATTTCGTGCACTTAGGTGATTAGATAAGGTATGAGGCCTTTGCAAGGTGTGTTGTAAATGTGGGACGCCTTTAGTATACTCGAGTCAGTGGCTATCACGCTATTAACCCCGCTGTCTCACGATCAAAAAACAAGTTCCTGGAAGTTTTGTCAGTGTAGATGTTAGCAGAAGAACAAGCAAGAGCAAGTTCTTTCGTCATGGTCGGTATAAAAATAGAGCGAGTGTTCGGGAGCATCAAGCGTTGTTTGGGGGGTGTAACGGCACGCTATGTAGACCTGGTGAAGACCCACGGCTAGCATGTGTTGGAGGTCCTAGCATGTAACTTATATAGACTCCCTGGGATGATTATGTCTAAGGAATAGCAATAACAGAGAAAAGGTGCTCAAAAGGACACTGATCTCCCACAACAACGGGGAAATAAGAAAACTAAATCCCTAAAAATGAACCCAAACAGGCTCAGTAGAACTGGTAAGCCTTTTACGAAAAAATCTCAAAATGAGCGTTTTTACAAGACAACAAAAGGAAGCAGTAGGCTTATTATCTATAGGGACTTTTCTAGAGTATTTTGACCTGATGCTTTATGTGCATATGGCTGTACTATTAAATGAACTATTTTTCCCAAAAACTGATCCTTTCACTACCTCGCTGCTTTCTGCTTTTTCTTTTTGCTCTACCTACCTTTTAAGACCTTTCGGAGCCTTAATATTTGGTTACATTGGCGATAATATGGGAAGAAAAGTAGTGGTGATTGTGACTACTTTCTTGATGGCTATCTCTTGCGTTACGATTGGCAGCTTACCTAGCTATGCGCAAATAGGTATTACTGCCTCATGGGTATTAACAATTTGTCGAATAATACAAGGAGTGGCCGCAACAGCTGAGGTTCGTGGCGCAGAGCTATACCTAACTGAAAGCTCAAAACCTCCTACCCAATACCCCTTGGTAGCTTTGATCACTGTGTTTTCGTGCCTGGGAACCACAGCTGCCCTAGGAATTGCTTCTATTTTTACTGATTCACGTATTTTTCAAGGTGACGGCTCTAGTTGGCGCATAGCATTCTTTATTGGAGCCGGTGTTGCTTTAGTTGGCACAGCAGCTAGGACGAGCCTGAAAGAAGCTGATGAATTTATGAACAAAAAGAAGAAGCTAGAAGATAGACTAGCAGAAAATGATATTGAATTGAGTGAAATAACTGAGGAGTTTATTAATCAGAAATCTTCAATTCTAGTCTCCATAGCGTATTTTCTGATTCAATGTGGCAGGCCACCATGCTTCTACTTCATTTATATTTATTGCGCTGATATATTGAAGCATCAATGCGGTTTTACGCCAAACCAAGTTATCAACCATAATTTTTGGGTGTCAATAGTCGATTTATTAGGCGTCATTGCTCTTGTGTATCTTAGTTACAAGATTCACCCACTTAAAATACTTAAAGGAAAACTTCTTTTATTTTTCATATCTATCATTTCATTCCCTCTAGTATTAACGTACGCCGAAGAACCAATTTATATTTTTATTTTTCAGTGCTTGGCCGCCTTATTCGTGTTTGATCACATACCCGCAGCCCCAATATTTTACAAATATTTTCCGGTGCTTAAGAGGTTCACGTACACTAGCCTTCTAAGTGCAGTAGCGAAGTTAATGACCTACTTGATCACATCATTTGGTTTGGTATTTGCCACAGCACGTTTTGGTTATTGGGGGCTATTTCTAATTTTTGTACCTGTCGGTGTAGGTTTTCTGATTAGTGTGTCTTACTTCGAAAAGTTGGAAAGTCAGAAAGATTAAAATGTTTGTCAAAAACAAAACCATTACTTTTAAACACGCCTAGCTCTCTATTGGCCTGACAGCATGCTGTATATAACGCACTTGCAAGCTTTGGCAGCTCCAGTATTTCACTAAGCACTAGAAAATATTTCAGCGTTTCTTTTGTTATTGCTCTCCTTTTTTCAGGGGATTTAGCGTCGATAGTTTGCATGTTATGGAGTCTGTCAAATAGTTTTATACCCAGAACCTCGTATTTTTTTTGTTTGAACAATGACTCTACCGTCTCTGCCGAACTAATTTTGTGACCATCTTTTTCAATTCTAGTAAGGTCCATGACTTGGTTAGCAATTAGTGGACTGAAGATAGATTCGATCATCTCAAAGGTCATATTAGTATCTTCTAGGGTGTCATGCAGTATGCTTGTGACAATAATGTCCGTCCTAAATAAATAATCAGAAATGGTATAGGCCACCTCAAGTGGATGCGAATAATAGGGCTCCCCGGCATCGCGTCTTTGAGCGCCATGGTACTTTTTAGCGTAGTAAATAGCTTTTTTAATTTCTATAAAGTCTATTTCATCTTTATCCCGCTTATGTATACTACAAAGCTTACCTAGTAGCCTGCTAGAGTAGCAACAAACCTCAAATTTTTCTTCCCAAGAGCCAATATCTTCCATAGGCATCATGTTTACATGGTTGGATTTACGGATTAGCAAATCTTTAGTACAAATTTCTTGTACATCCAGGAAATATAAAGCAATTATAACGCACTCTTCTGGCCCAGTGTAACACTTGGTGCTCCTGAAAAACTTGGCTCAGTAATGTCTCACATGAGCGTCGCTGGCCCCTATGGTATGAGTCTATTTCTTAGTAACCACATGGTATACCAGCTATGCAAGTTTGATAGGCTGGCTAGGTGTCAGTGCTGTACTGTGAGCAGGCTATTTTTTTTGAGTTTTCCCCACAGCCTTCTTCCTGTGCTGGCTGGTCGGCTCCCCGTAACAAAATCAAGCATACGGACTCTTCCTCTATTCCAAGGCAAACCATGCCCATAGTTTTATTTTTTTGGCTCTATAACGTGCCACATCTTACCTAACGCTGTAGTCTCTGCCCGTTCAGGGCGTACTTGGCGTTGATGATGGGCTTGAATCCAATGACCTGCTTGATGAATCCAGTTCAATACTGTGACATGACTCACTCCTAATACCCTTCCTATGGTTCTAAAGCCCATATCATCTGGGTGAAGACGCAAGGCCCTGCGTTGCTTATCTATATTTTTTTCCTCGTCTGCTATCTCCTTGAACAAAGTTATACCCACCTCCCTTGCATTGATAACGTTGTTTGTTTCGCACCCGGCCATTTCTTATAATGAAACTGGATGACTAGCTCTCGCACTCCATTTCTGGAGAATATGCTACGCAGCTATGCTTATCTTAGCAAATCCCTTTCTCCAAATGAAGTTTTCTTTTTTCATTGCACAGCGCTACTTCCAACTGAATACCAAGAAAAATTTAATCCACCGCATAGGACTCGTTTCCTTCATTAGCATAGGAGTGAGTACCATGGCGCTGTTACTTGTCCTATCCGTTTTTAATGGCCTAGAAGGGCTTATCGGCTCTTTATTCCGTTCCTTTGATCCAGACATTAAAATAACACTGAAGAAAGGGAAAACTTTTACACTAGATGCAAGCCTAAGGCAACAAATAAAAACTGCGAAAGGCGTCTCTAAAGTTGTTGACATCTTGGAAGATAATGCTCTTCTCCGTTACCGAGAACACCAAGTAGTCATCAAACTAAAAGGTGTGTCTGAAGAATTTCTCCATCAAAGTCGCCTAGAGCCATTCATTCAACAGGGTAGTTTTCACCTCAAGCAAGGAGCAGAGTGCTTTGCCATGCTAGGTAGTGGCGTGCAGTATGCACTGTCTGTTCCGATTTCCAACCAATTTTGTACGCTGCAGGTCTTTTATCCAAGAAATATAAAAGACAGCACCCTGTTGCCGCATCAACTGTATCAGTGTAAAAATATCAGGCCTGGGTCAGTGTTTGCTGTTGAAAAACAGTTTGACGAAAGCTATGTCATAGTACCTATTGACTTTGCGGCTTCGCTGATGGGTATGGGAAATAAAAGAACCGCTTTAGAGATACAGGTAGCAAATGGATTTTCTATCAATCAAGTACAGCAAGCCCTCCAGCTCTTTGTACCTGACTGCTTCCAAGTGCTCAATAGCAATGAACAGCAAGCTCCCCTGATGCAGGCCATTCATATCGAGCGGCTTTTTGTCTTCGTGACTTTCTCTTTTATCTTGCTTGTCTCCTCTCTGAATATCTTCTTTATTCTCTCTATGCTAGTGTTAGATAAACAGAAGGATATTGCTATTCTGTACACATTAGGAGCCACCCCAAGAGACATTCGAAGTATCTTTCTCATCGAAGGGCTATTGATTGCTTTGAGTGGTGCTGCTGTAGGTATGGCAGCTGCTTGGGGGCTTAGTTGGCTGCAGCAGACGTTTGGGCTGGTATCCTTGGGTGCGCAGACGAGCCTCGTGGATGCCTACCCTATTAAGAGAAAAGTAAGTGATTTTGTATACACCGTTATTAGTGTGGTATTGATGACCCTGATTGCTGCTTATCGTCCTGCCCAATTGGCTGCAAAAACCAAAACGCATGTACACGTATAAAGAGAAATCTCTTGCGTGCAAGAGCAACAGAGCCGGAACTCTAAGGGTCATACTGCTTGTCTGAAATTGCTGAGGCGCCTAATTTGGATCGGGCAAGTATATTGAACTAATTTCGTCCGTTCAACAGTCAGAGGGTTGGCAGAGCGGTTTAACGCGGCGGTCTTGAAAACCGTTGTACTCGCGAGAGTACCGGGGGTTCGAATCCCTCACCCTCTACTCTCTAGTGAGCGGGAGATAAGTTGGATTTAGTGAGTATTAGAACCTTTGGATAGTGCTAAGCTTTGTATGCCACTTAGTCCCCACAAGCACGCACTTTTAGCTTTTTATTCTTTGGAAGATGCTCTTGGTGTTCTTCCTCATAACAGGGAAGCCACAGCAGTGCCTCAAGATCAGGTTGGCCAGCATCTACCCAACAAGTCAGCCAAAAATCTCCTACCATTTTGACAGAAGCTCTCATTTGTCGTTCCACTTGTCCATCCAGCAACGCATGATAGGCTTGTGCATAAGCAATAGAGTACACCTTTTGAAGCATGCTCCCTCTCTGCTCAAAACTGTATTTCTTAGTAACAGGAAAATATTTAGATAGTTTTTTTTCCAAACTTAACACGCTATCTACGGCCTTATGAGCCGTAATAATCGCCTCCCAAGCACTTTGTTGAGGATTATTTACATATTCTGCCCTGCCTGTAAAAAACCCATAACTGTCTATAAAGAGCTCAGGAAGACGTGTCTCCCAAAGTCCATGAATGCCCTCTTGACCTGTGAGTTGCCCATTATAATTTTCTGAGGTATGAAGCGGCACATTGGCATCAGCGATGTAGTGGCCTATGTCAGCCGAAAGCCTTAAAATTTGATATCCATCCTTTTTTTGAAAAGCTTCTGTGAGTGCATGCTTCATGCGGTAGATATGCCAAGGTAAAATTCCGTGCTGCGTGAGTACTTCCTTGGCATATGTCTCCACGGCCTGAGGCCAATATTGAAGCACTCCCCGCAGCACATTGTCACCATAATACTCCAGATCAATGTAGTGCCGAGTCTCCTCTCCCTCTACTACGTAGCGTCTTTTATCTGGATTAACAGCATTTTCAGTAATGAAATGTATA
The DNA here is from genome assembly GCA_031422615.1 of Amoebophilaceae bacterium. GTDB lineage: Bacteria > Bacteroidota > Bacteroidia > Cytophagales > Amoebophilaceae > UBA8403. Next base: position 15,663 of record JANPMB010000027.1, on the reverse strand, counting down.
TGCTCTTTATAAAAACTAAACATAGCAGGAGGTAGTGTGAACACAGCATGCTTGTTGATCTGCTTATGGGCAAAAAATCCCCATCCTAATGACGTTGATATTGGGAAAAATAAGAGGAGTAAGATGAGCTTCAAGCATTTCATAGGGATCGATAGTTACTTGAAAGTTTATACTGACCAACTTGCCCTCATGAAAAATATTTAATTTGGATCAGAAATGGGGGACGTACGACAATTTTCTTAAAACAAGGCGCAGTATTTGATGGCCGAAAAAAGCGCCTTCCCCACTTATCTTTGCCGCTCTTCTTGCTGTATGTTTGTCCAATACCGGCGCAAAATCAGGTGACCATCGACCACGCTTATAAAACAACAAGGAACGGTAAAATGCCTCAAACTACAGAGCCGAAACGATGATAAGTGGCTGACCTTCCCCTCTACGATCCAACTTAGTCCGTATGTGGGACTTGCCAAAAAGATTCCACAGCTATTGAAGCGGATGATACTCAAAAAATTTGCAACACTTGCTCATGATAAGGGCAAGTTTGGGCATATATGTTTTTAACATCAGGGATTTTATCTGACAACACTTTCAATGCTACCCTCAACTAGGCCTTGCTATCACTATGGTCGGCTTAAGAATAAAGGCTACCTCACAGGGGGTTTGCTTTATCTAGAACCCCAGTATGATTCCCCGACTCAATGGGAAAATTTTCCCAGGATAGGTATCGGTATTACTTACGCCAACATACCAGGGACTAACTTTAAGAGGCCAGATCCTGAAGATGAAAAAGCAGTAACAAGCGATCATTCGTTTTTAGAAGACTTTTATCAATAGGGACTTCACTCAGGCTTATCACTCGCTTTAGCTATGAACATTAGGCTAGCTCCTCACTGGCAACTCAGCCCCAGCATAGGTTACAGCTATGCAACAGCCATGCACTCACCCTGGTTACTGAGTAGATGGATGACGAAGCTGCAAAACAGGCGCTCAAAGAGACGGTCAAATCATCTCCCTTGTGAAAGTTGGCGTTCTCTTAGAACATGAATTTAGGTGGGGAAAATTTAGGTTTAGACAACGGCGAGGTGCCCACTTAATGAATCATGTTCAAAGGGAACTTCCTCTGTATGCAAGACTGAGGGAAGATGATAGATGGACAGACGCTTTGGTTGTGGGCACTAGTCTCAAGGCAGACATACGGCTACTAGCAGAGGAACCTTTTTCTTTCAATTGCATCAAAAAATATTTTATAGACTTCAGGATCGATTACTCATTTTAAAACATGGAGGTCGTTAGAGGCATATTGCGGAAAGCTTTTTTTTTGTAGGAAACAAACTTTAAATTTGTGGCACTCGAATAGCACCAGTGGGTGTAAGCACTATGGCAAATCAAAAATCAGCCCTCAATAGGATAAGGTCAAATAAGACAAAGCACTTGCGGAATAAGTATCAACTGAAAACATGTAGGACTTTTGTCAAAAAACTCAAGGGTACTACTGACCAGCAAGAGGCAGGAATACTGTTTAAAACAGTTTCTTCTATGCTTGACAAGCTGGCCAAAAGAAATATTATTCACAAAAATAAAGCAGCCAATAGCAAATCGACTTTGGCCAGGCTCGTTAACAGCCCAGCTTGAGACGGCACTAATGATTAATCGTAGCCTGGTAGTATTCTCTGCCAGGCTTTTTTATTGAGGAACACGAAAATATATTTAAGCCTGTTGTCTTATATTGTCTAAATCACTACCAACCATGGGCGATCGGGTAGAAGTTCCGCCTTTAAGGATGCGAGATTGGGCGAAAGCAGATCGCCCAAGAGAAAAGCTCATGCAAAAGGGCAGTACGGTTCTTACTAATGCAGAACTCCTCGGCGTTTTGATAGGGTCAGGAACAAGCAAAGTAAGTGCCGTAAATCTTGCCCAATTGATTCTAAAACATTATGACCATGACCTGAATTCATTGGCCAAATGCTCTGTGAAAGAATTACAGCGATTCAAAGGCATAGGGGAAGCAAAAGCTATTGCCATTGTGAGTGCCATGGAGCTGGGTAGAAGGAGACCAAATCAGGCAATATCTCTCAGACCAAGGCTTTGTAACTCCAGCAGTGTCTACGATTTTATAAGGTCAGAGTTATTAGATAAGCCTATCGAAGAGTTCTGGATCATTCTAATCAACAGGGCCAATTATCTAATTAAAAAACAATTCATTAGCAGCGGAGGATTGACGACCACGTCTGCAGATCCTAAAATTGTTTTCAAGGCCGCCCTTGACCATCAAACAGCTGGCATCATTTTGGCCCACAACCATCCATCTGGTAATCCAGCACCTAGCACCAAAGATATTGCATTAACCAAAAAACTCATCGATGGTGGGGAGCTTTTAGACATCGCTGTTCTAGATCACATTATTGTTGCGGGAAGCACTTACTTTAGTTTCGCTGACGAAAAATTACTGTTTAGGCCATCCCCCATTACGGCTATTTAACGGTAGTAAGCCAAGCTTTATTCATGCGCAGTTTTAGCCTCTCAAAAGTCAAGAGTAGCTGGAAGGCACATGGTTAATTTTTCTTTTTTTCTTTGATACCATGAAAATATCATGCAACTGGCTTAAGGATTATATCCAAATCTCAGAATCTCCTGAGGAGGTAGCCCAGTTACTCACACAAAGTGGCTTGGAAGTAACGGGCAGGGAAATTTTTGAGCCTATTAAGGGGAGTTTACAAGGACTGGTCATCGGTCAAGTAATGACTTGTGAAAAGCATCCCAATGCTGATCAACTCAACGTCATCCTTGTCGATGTGGGCCAGGGTATTCCTCTGCACATTGTCTGTGGCGCACCCAATATACGAGTAGGACAAAAGGTGGTCGTAGCACCTATAGGTACGCAGGTGCATCACTACGAAGGCACAATGCTAAAGGTTAAAAAAGCCAAAATTAGAGGAGAAGTTTCTGAAGGGATGATTTGTGCTGAGGACGAGATTGGACTAGGGCATGGGCATGAGGGAATTATTGTACTAGATACTCCCCTAGTCCCGGGTACGCCTGCTGCCCAGCACTTTAATATCCAGCCAGACGAAATTCTTGAAATAGACCTTACCCCCAACAGGGCAGACGCTTGCTCCCACCTCGGCACTGCCAGAGAGTTAGGGGCATTACTAAATCGCTCTGTACGGTATCCTTCCGTGGAAAAATTCAAGGCAACCACAAAAAGCTTGCCTATTCAAGTAGAAGTACTCGACTACAATGCCTGTCCAAGATATTCGGGCATCACGATCAGTGGAGTAAGCGTTCAGCCATCGCCACCATGGCTCAGGGATAGGTTAAAGGCCATCGGTCTGAGCCCTACGAACAATATTGTTGACGTTACCAACTTTGTCTTACACGAATTAGGGCAACCGCTCCGGGCATTTGATTATGACCACATAGTTGGCAAAAAGGTAATAGTCAAACAACTCAAGCCAGAGACACCTTTCGTCACCTTGGATGGTACAACACGACAACTGAGTGGCACAGAGCTGATGATCTGTGACCAAGCAGGCGGTATAGGCATGGCCGGTATTTGGGGTGGCAAGCGTGCCAGTGTACATCCAGGCACAAAAAATATCTTCCTAGAAAGTGCCTATTTTGACCCTGGTGTTATTAGAAAAGCCGCTAAACAGCACGCTATTACAACAGATGCATCCTTTCGTTATGAGCGAGGTACAGACCCCAACCTCACAGTCTATGCCTTAAAAAGGGCTTGTTTATTGCTCCAAAAAATCGCCCAAGGAAAAATTGCCTCCCTGCTCATCGACCTCTATCCTGAGAAAATAGAAAGCTTTAGGGTAGAGGTACACTACAAAAACATTACGCGGCTCCTTGGCATGTCTATGTCCAAAGCAGTCGTCAAGAAAATCCTAAGCAGGCTAGATATAGCCATCAGCCATGAAGAGGAAGATAGTTTTATCGCCTCAGTACCATCTTATAGGGTTGATGTAAAACGAGAGGTAGATGTGATTGAAGAAATAGTAAGAATCTATGGCTACGATCGTATTGAAGTGACAGGAAAGTTAGGCAGCACCTACCTAGCCAGACCAATCCAGCCAGAGCAAAATAAATTACGACATCAGGTAGCCGAGCTCTTGGCTGCCAATGGCTACCATGAAATCTATACGAACGCACTTACAAAATCATCTTACGCAAAACTGACCGATACTTTTGATGAACAGCAGCATGTTACCATTTTGAACCCACTTAGTGAAACGCTAGATGTGCTCAGACAAACCTTGCTCTTTTCTGGCCTAGAGGTGGTAGCGCACAATATTAATAGAAAGCAACCTGATCTCAAGCTCTTCGAATTTGGGAAAATCTATTGCAAAGAGACCCAACAGTATGTAGAAAATAACAGGCTAGGCATCTGGCTTACGGGTAGCATAGAGGCTACGAACTGGATTAGAAAGCCACAGGAAGTGACCTTTCAGGATATACATACTGTACTTCATAAGGTACTACACAAACTAAATTTTACGGACTTTACAACTCAACCTTTCCAAAATTCCCTTTATCAAGCAAGTATTCAAGTGGTATTAGAGCAAACGGAGTGCCTTACAGCAGGAAAGGTACACCAGTCACTGCTCAAGCACATGAGCATCAACCAACCCGTATTTTTTGCTGATATAAATTGGGAAGTGTTACTAAGCAAATGGAAGCCTCTAACCCCATACCAAGCAATTTCTAAATTTCCTACTGTAAAGAGGGATATTTCCTTGGTGCTCAACAAATCAGTTAACTTTGAAGCAGTCAGGAGGGTGATTGCCCAACAAAATGACAAGCTTATCAAGAATGTGGCAGTTTTTGATGTTTATCAAGGAGGGAAGCTAGGGGAAGAGAAAAAAGCATATGCATTGCGTTTTGTCCTGCAAGGGAAAGACAAAACACTCGATGACAAGACGATTGAGCAAGTCATGGCACGCCTAATGCATACTTTTGAAGATCAATTAGGGGCGATCATAAGAGCGTAGGATGAACAGCGAAAAACTGCATGTACGTGTCCAGGACTTAGCACAAAAAATCATGCAACTCCTGGAAATTTATAAGGATCAGCAAGAGATGATTCAGCAGCTACGGAAGAAGAATAAGCAGTTAATACACAAGATTACCAACACGACAGAGGCCGTGCAGGACTTTTCAAATAGTCTGGCGAGTAGTGCTATGGCCAAAAAGAACGAGAAGCCAAGGGATTGGGAAGCTAAGATCGATGGCTATATTAGTGACATCGGTAAAAGCATAGCATACCTTGAAAAGCTGCAGTAATGGAAGAACTTGCTGTAAAAGTCAGGATATGTGGCAGGGTGTATCCTATGAAGGTACAGGCAACAGACGAGACGTGTGTAAGAACGGCGAGCAAGCTGATTAATGAGCAAGCAAAAACTTACAGCACAAAATTTGGCATTCACGATCAGCGAGACCTGCTAGCTATGGTAGCACTGGATTGCCTCATAGACACTCTCAAGTTAAAAGCTGGAGCAGCCAAAGAGACGCAAGTACTCGCAGAGCAGGTCAATGCATTGGCCCAACTAGTGGATCAAGCACTTACATCAACTAACCACTGAAGTCACTCCGAAAACTAGCTGCTGTCCCAACACTGCTAATACTTTTTGTAACGAGCCGCATATTCAGGCATTACTCGCAGGGCAGTGTTCATTACCAGCCTAGATTTTAGATTGTCTGATGACGAAACATGGGTATAACGCAGCTATTCATCTTGATTGTGCTGGTGCTATCATTAGGGGTAGTACTAGGAAGGATTGCGTCCAAACTATTCTACAGGTACGAAGAAAAGCAAGCGGACACAAAAATAAAAGTCCTGATCAAGGAGGCCAAGACAGAAGTAGCTAAGATCAAAAGAGAGAAGATCCTGGAAGCCAAAGAGAGGTTTATCCGACTGAGATCAGAGTTTGAGCAAAGTGTAGGTAGGAGACGGGAAAAGCTACTCAGCGAGGAGCATTATTTAAGGAGCAAAGAGCAAGAAATAGCACAACAACTAGAACAGCTTCATCGCAAGCAGAGTGCCCTAGAGAAAATAAAAGATGAGCTTGATCAGCTTAAAGCCCAAAGAGTCAAGCAACTAGGTAAAATAGCTGACCTGAGTGCAGAAACAGCTAATCAGCAACTGATGGAAGCGCTAGAAGATGAAGCAAGAGCTAATGCTTCCATACGCATTAGGACCATCGTAGACGAGGCCAAAGAGAATGCCGAAAAAAGAGCAAAAAGCATAATTTTGACTACCATTCAGCGCATCGTAGCGGAACAAACGATTGAGAACTGTGCCTTGGTTATCCATATTGAGAACGATGCACTGAAGGGTAAAATAATAGGAAAGGAAGGCAGGAATATCCGTGCACTAGAAGCAGCCACAGGCGTAGATATTACTGTAGACGACACCCCCAAGACAGTACTCCTCTCAAGTTTTGACCCTGTAAGAAGAGAAATTGCCCGATTATCACTTCAGCAGCTTATTCAAGATGGCAGAATACACCCTAGCCGTATAGAAGAAGTAGTAGCTAAAACCGAAAAGACTATATCAAAAGAGATCATGGATACAGGGGAGCGGACGGCCATTGATCTGGGTATCTATGGGATGCATGTAGAATTGACCAAGTTGATTGGAAGAATGCGTTACAGAGCATCTTATGGACAAAATTTACTGCATCACTCCCGAGAGGTGGCACAGCTTACCGCCACCATGGCCTCAGAGCTAGGCTTAAACAGTAAACTTGCCAAACGGGCAGGCCTACTACATGATATCGGGAAAGTAGCAGCAGAAAGATCTGAACTGTCTCATGCTATGCTCGGCATGGAATTGGCCAAAAAATACAGAGAACATTCAGAAGTATATAATGCCATTGGAGCTCACCATGATGAAATTGAAATGACTTCCATGCTCTCTCCTATCGTACAAGCATGTGATGCCATTTCCGGCTCTAGACCTGGCGTGCGTCGAGAAGTTTTAGAAGCTTATGTAAAACGGCTCCGTGACATGGAAGATATTGCTTTGTCTTTCGAAGGGGTGAAGAAATGCTATGCAATACAGGCGGGTAGAGAGCTCAGGGTCATGGTAGATTCTACCAGCGTAACAGACGAGTTAGCCAATACTTTAGCCTTTGATATATCAAGCAAAATCGAGCAGCAACTGCAGTATCCAGGCCAGGTAAAGGTGATTGTGATCAGAGAAACAAGAGCCATCAACTACGCAAAATAAAGGACTTTGTAAAAAGCGTGTATGATTCTACATGGCGTTTAAGGGCTGTCAACTACTTGACGTATTGTTGTTTCTAAGCTATCTTTGCGAGTCATGCCAACCAAAAAACTGTCATTATGAGCGAGAGTAATATTATCATCCATGTTAAAGACAAGGAGACGATTGATAGGGCTTTAAAGCGGTTCAAAAAAAAATTTGAGAAAGTGGGCTTGCTAAAAAATATCCGAAAAAGAATGTTTTACAAGAAGCCTTCTATAGTGCATAGAGAAGAGCGATTAAAAGCCATCTACAAGCAGGAGATGCAAACCAAAGCAAATGCATAAACCCCATCGTGTAGGTGGTTGTCTTCTTACGCATATCATCTATCCATGATTTCTGCATTTACACAATACCTGGTTAGTGAAAAGCGTTTGAGCCAACATACTGCCCGGGCCTATGAGACAGACCTGAAGCAATGTGCATCTTTCCTGTATACCCTTGCTCCTGATAGTCAACTTGAAAAAGCTACCCATCAAACATTGCGCACGTGGGTGGTGACTTTGGCACAAAAAGGCTTAAGCAATCGGTCGATCAATAGAAAAATTGCTTCTCTCAAGGCTTTTTATAAGTTTCTATGCACTAAGGCTTACGTGACACGAGACCCTACCTTACAACTTAGTACACTCAGACTAAAAAGTACCCTGCCTGTTTTTCTCAAAGAGCAGGAGCTGCTTAATTTGCTAGACAATCATTCGTTCGAAGATACATTCGAAGGCTGGCGCGACAGACTAGTACTAGAATTGTTGTACGGTACGGGCATACGCCTGGCCGAGTTGCTGGCACTGCGTGACGAATATGTTGACTTGTATGACAACACGATAAGAGTCTGGGGCAAAGGAAAAAAAGAAAGGAATATTCCATTTCCTAAAAGCTTGCGACAGGTTATTGAACGGTATAGGCTCTGCAGGACTACGACAATTAGTAACCATAGCGGATTGCTTTTGGTGACTACTACAGGAACACCTTGCTACCCTATGCTGATCTACAGATTAGTGAGCAAATACCTGCGTGCTTACACTCATGCAGACCGGTACAGTCCGCATGTACTGCGGCATACCTTTGCTACCCACTTATTAAGTAAGGGGGCTGATCTCAATGCTATCAAAGACCTGCTAGGCCACGAGAGCTTGGCAACTACACAGCTTTATACCCACCACTCACTCAAAAAATTACAAGAAGTATTTAAGCAAGCCCATCCCAGAGCCTGATATAAGCAGCACAAAAATGAGCGCTTTTTCTCTCTTGCACATGCATATTCCCCTTTTATCACTCATCATCTGGCTGCCCATCGGTAGTCTATTCTTTTTACTGCTCCTTCCCTCCTCTCGGCAGAAAATTTTTCGATACATCACTTTAGGCACGACACTCTTGCAAGGACTGGGTATTGGGTTGGTCTTCATGCATGGATTGGCAGACACTCCAGCAGAGCGGTTTTCCTGGATGCGTTTGGACCTGGGCAACTTAGGCGTACTGTCAATAGACTACTTAGTAGGTATAGATGGACTGAACAGCGGCCTTATTCTACTGTCTGCCCTGATTCTAACTATGGGCGTTATTGCCTCTTGGAACATCCAAAAATACATCAAGGCCTACTTCGCTCTGTACCTATTGATGGACACCCTCATCATGGGAAGCTTTTTGGCATTAGATTTTATGCTGCTCTATATCTTCTTGGAAGTGGCCCTACTGCCTATCTATTGTTTTATTAGTATTTGGGGAGGGCCGCGACGCACACAGGCTGCTACCAAATTCTTATTGTACACCTTTCTAGGTACTATCATGATCCTAATGGTGCTGATTGGATTGGGGCTATCTGTATATGATCCTGTAGCAACAGGGTTATATGCGGGCCTATTCACACCAGGAGGACAACCAAGCACAGCGCAGATCAACGCTATACAAAGTCTGGTGCAAGCCCACGCAATACCCCCTCAGCATATCGTACACTCCTTGAACATCATGCTCATGACTGATGCACAGAACTTTATTCCTGGGTCTGTCTTCGGGCTACTAAGTGGGCAATTCATTTGGGGACAGGCTGCACGACTCATGGCATTCCTGGGCCTGGTAATTGGTTTTCTCATCAAGCTTGCTGCGGTTCCTTTTCATAGCTGGCTTCCTGACGCACACGTAGAGGCTCCTACTCCTATCTCTATGATACTAGCAGCTATCCTACTAAAGATAGGAGGCTATGGTTTGCTGCGAACGGCCTATACTATTTTCCCAGAAGGGGCTATCTACTATTCCTTTGGAATTGGTGCGCTGGGGGTGTGTGCTATCATTTATGCGGCTCTGACTGCATTGGCTATGCAAGACCTAAAGAAAATGATTGCCTATGCCTCTATAGCGCATATGGGTTTTGTGCTCCTGGGACTTGCGTCACTGACACATGAGGGGGTACATGGTGCTTTGTACCAAATGGTCAGTCACGGATTAATTGTTGCCCTACTTTTTGGGATTGTTGGCGTACTTCAAGATCGGGCACAGGACAGGAGCATTGAGAATTATAGCGGATTGGCCACTCAAATGCCCTATTACTCCACTATCGCTGTGGTGAGCTTTTTTGCTGCAATGGGGTTGCCTGGTTTCTCAAGCTTTATTGCCGAGCTGTTGGTACTGATAGGGGTATTTCAGGCCTCTTATTTACCAAGATGGATGGGTATGGCAGGGGTTGTAGGCATCCTACTCAACGCTGTTTACTTAGTATGGACCATTCAGAGGGTATTTTTTGGAAGCTTTTCTTTGCGCTATCCTGGCCGGCAATCTGCACTTACAGACCTGCATACAAGAGAGTATATCCTTTTCGTACCACTTCTGGCAATCATTTTACTTTTGGGTATCTGTCCGCAGTTGCTATTGGACCTCCTTACAGACTCGGCCAGCCAGCTGGTGACAAGAGTGCATACCATAGGAAGAGAAAATTTAGACGCTATTTTTCCTTAAGAAGCGAGAAAAAATCTACCGCATCAATTCCTTAGGCTGAACGATATTAGCGTCCTCGGGGATGTAAAGCTCGTCTAGTAGCTGATGCATCTTGGCTGCATGTGCTACTGAGTCATCTGTATAGAACCGTAACTCAGGTACCCTGCGCAATTTGTGCCCAACTCGGTTGCCTAGAATTTTTCTGAGTTCCCCCTTCCGTTGTTCAACCTTTGCCAGCATATCAACCCCGTTTGTATTAAGGATAAAGCTCAGGTAGACTTTAGCAAGCCCCAAATCAGGATTCATACGTACTTCTGTGACAGTAACTATGATATTTCCCAGTAGATTGGAAGTTTCTTGAACGAAAATCTCTCCCAAGGTCTTTTGAAGGAGTCTAGCTATTTTTTGTGTTTTTACGGGTTGTGCCATAATTTGATTGGGGGATCACTCCAAAGAGTTAACAATAAGAACAAAGGAATCCGCTTCCAAGGAAGCTTTTCCTATCAGCCCTCCATCTACATCGGGACACGCAAAGAAAGCACGCGCGTTTTGCGCACTGCAACTCCCTCCGTATAAGATAGGGATACTTTGGGCAATTTCCTCTCCATATTGATGAGCCATTGTACTCCTAATGAAGTGGTGCATGGCTTGTACTTGGGTAGGTGCTGGCGTGCTTCCAGTACCTATGGCCCAAACAGGCTCATAGGCAATGACAACTTGTGCTATTTGCGCGGCAGAAAGAAGGAATAAGCTTGTGGAAAGCTGTTTTTTTACAAAAATTTCCTGGTGTCCTGCTGCCCGAGCCTGCTTGCTTTCTCCACAACAAAAGATAGGCTGCAGGCCACTCATCAGTGCTACAATCATCTTTTGAGCCAATAGTGCGCTATCTTCACCCAGATACTTTCTTCTTTCACTGTGTCCGACTAAGACAAAGCTTGCACCCACAGACTGCAGCATAGAGGCAGCTATCTCCCCTGTAAAGGCTCCAAAAGCATGCTCGTGACAGTTTTGTGCTCCTATATGAATATGCCCAGACGTAGGAAGGAGCTTACGGATCGCATCCAGATGAATAAAAGGGGGGAGGAGAACGACCTTGACTGCATGTTTCACTGGCTTATACAGCATCTGAATGACCCTAGTAGCAAGCTGTAACCCTTCACCAAAATCCTTATGCATTTTCCAGTTGGCAACAACTATTTTCTGACGCATGTATATGAGTTTCAATTTAAGGAAGTAACCTGCTGCCAGGAGTGGTAATTTTTCCTTTCTGCATCAAACTTCAACAATACGAACAACATGACTGAAAATGACCACAAAGAAGAACCGCCATAGCTGATGAACGGCAACGGAATGCCAATCACAGGCATCAGGCCAATAGTCATGCCAATGTTAATCATAAAATGAAAAAATAATATGGAGGCTACAGCGTAGCCATATACCCTTGCAAACCGCAATCTTTGTCGCTCTGCCATATAGAGTATCCTTGATATCAGCCCTAAGAAAATACTAATTACCAGCAACGCCCCAATCCACCCATGCTCCTCTCCTATCGTACAGAAAATAAAATCAGTACTCTGCTCCGGCACAAAGCCATATTTTGTTTGGCTTCCTTGCAGGAAGCCCTTGCCCCAAAGTCCTCCTGAACCAATGGCTATTTTAGATTGGGTCACATTCCAGCCAATCCCCAGAGGATCAACATTAGGATCAAAAAGTGCCTTAATCCTGTTTTGCTGATGGGGTTTTAGCATTTTCTCAACACAAAAATTAAATCCTTCGATCAGCACCAGTGTGCCCAAAGTCATCAACGCAACAAGCATGGTTTTCTTCAAAGTTCTTCCCACTAAACCGATCAAGATAAGTGCCCCACTAAGTGTGCCAATAATCAAGTAGATACGAGGGACTAAGAGTGTTAAAACAGAGATGGTTACTATAGATATGCCTATCAAAAGAAGCCAAGGGGAAAGCCCTTCTCTATAAAACACAATGATAAAAGCAATGAAAACCAGACCGGAACCTAAATCACCTTGCAACAAAATAATGACTACAGGCAACAGGATAAAACTCAATAATATAAGCTGAGGCTTCAGTTTGGTGAGTTGTGTATTGGCCTCATCTACATACTTAGCAATGGCCATAGCGCAGGCCAACTTAGCTAACTCAGAAGGCTGCCCCCCCCACTGGAGCCATGCCCTGTGTCCTCCTATACTGACACCCCAAAATAATGTGCCAAGCAGGAGTACAATGGTAAAACCGTAAAAAGCATATGCCAAAGACTGATAAAATCTTGTCTCAAAAAACAGGGAAATAAAAAATATAGAAATAGTTGTTGTAATCCATAAAAACTGTTTTCCTGCACTTCTAGACACGTCGAACAAGCCATGGTTATAGGCTGGTTCGTAGCTAACAGCATAGATGTTGAACCAACCAAAGATGACCAGACTGGCGTATAACACTAGAAGTAGCCAGTCAATATGAGCGAGTACGTTGCTTTTTGTTCTCAATGAAAAAAATCTCCTTTAAGTACATAGTTTTGCACCCAAGAACGACTAACGGTTCCCTGAAGGTATTTCTCTATGAGCAGGCCAGCGATGGCAGCAGCAGCCCTTGAACCCCAGCCAGCATGCTCAACATACACAGCTAGCGCTATCTGAGGATTGTCTCTAGGAGCAAAAGCTATACAAACAGAGTGGTCTTCACCATGTGGGTTTTCCGCAGTACCTGTCTTAGCACAGATAGCCATCCCCTTGATGCGTGCACGCCATGCCGTTCCTCCTTCTACAGCCCCTTGCATAGCATTAGCTACAAATTCAAAGTGCGCTCGATCAATAGCTGCCTCATGTTTTTCTTCTTCCTCTGGCAGCATGGATTGTTCCCCTATCTGCTTGACTAAGTGCGGGGTATGGTAGTAGCCTCGATTAGCAACAATGGCAGCAAAGTTGGCCATCTGCAAAGGCGTGACAAGCAACTCTCCTTGGCCAATATCCAATGACCTAATAGTGGAGGCTTTCCAACGCCCTTTTCCATAGCGCCTATCATAAAACTGAGCATCTGGCACACAACCACTCTTTTCGCTCGGAAGGTCTATGCCGAGTGCAGTGCCCAAACCCAACCTTTGGAGATAGCCGCACCATTTTTCAAGCCCTAGGCGTGTGTCTTCATAGGAATTCTTGGATATTTTTTGATTGACAATATTTCTAAAAACGTGGTAGAAGTAGGGATTACAGGAATGCATGATAGCTTGATGTAAGCTTAAAGGGGAGGGATGTGGGTGGCAGTTGAGTAGCTTCTTGTTACAGGGATAAGATGTATTCGTACAAATCACCTTTTCTTGCAGGGCAATCAGCGCTTGATGGAGCTTAAAAATAGATCCTGGGGGATACATAGCCATGATGGGCCTATGAAAAAGGGGAGCAAGTGTGTCTTGTTCTAAAGCAACAAAGTGATTACTAAAACCTTTTTCTGCCAGCAGATTAGGATTGTAAGAGGGGCTAGATACCAATGCTAGAATTTCACCTGTTTGGGGCACTAGGGCCACAATGCTCCCCAATTTATTTTCCATAAGCTGCTCGCCGTACGTTTGCAATGCAATGTCTATGGTAGTTTTGAGATCTTCCCCAGGCACAGATACTCGGTCAAAGGCTCCTTCTTGGAAACTACCTTGGACTATTCCCTGTGCATTACTAACCTGATACCTAATACCACGCTCGCCCCTTAAAACTTTTTCATAGCTTTTTTCCAAACCACTGATGCCGATCATATCCCCCTGCTTGTAGTAATGCGATGTATCTGTAGCAAGCTGCCGAGGGCCTATTTCACCAACATATCCTAAGGTGTTAGCCAGTATAGGCATGGGGTATTGCCGTACCGTGCGTGCCTGCACAAAGAATCCTAGGTATTCAGCAACATGATCCTGGACCTCAGCCCATGTTTCTTGGGATAGGTTTTTGATAAAAACAGAAGGTTTGACATAGGAGTAGGCCTTGGCTTTTTCAAGGGCTCTATCAAATGCTTGACGACTCATGCCGAAAGCTTGACAAAAAGCCAAGGTATCGAGGTGCTTCACCTTTTTGGGAATCACCATCAAATCATAGGTAGGCACATTGTATACTAAAAAATTTCCATGCCTGTCGTAAATAACACCCCGATAAGGATGCTCTACCACAGGCTGGATAATATTTTTTTCGGCGGCAAGTTTATATTCATCGCTCAGGACCTGTATGAAGAATAGCCTCACAAGAAAAATGAGCGCTACAAGGATAAAAACTGCATGAATGATATGGCCTCTATGCAATTGCATTACCTTTTTTTTACAAAGAGTATCATGCTTTGTGTAAACAAAACAGCGACATACGTCAGCAAGGTACTCAAGACCACTTTGCGCATTACCACGAAGAATAGCATGGTGGTACCAGCATTTAAGAAAAAAAAGGCGGTGTGGTGTATTCCTATGAGTATCAAAGAAAATATGGAGAACCGCTTCCAGCCCAGGTTACTTAGTGTAGGCTGTGCAGCTGCTTCGTAGCCGCTAGCGGGCAGCATCAGCTGTAGCAAGAGCGCTCTACTATAAACCATAAGCACAGAAGAAAATGCATGGGTACCCGCACTATTGTAAAACATATCTACGAGCAGCCCAACTGCAAAACTTATTAACAAAAGTAGAGGTAGTCCCTCCTCGCGCCGAGGAAGCAATAGGAGAAAAGTCACGTAGACAAAACAAAAAGCAGTGTGGAAAACAACAATAAACCGCGCAACAGTGAGCTGCAGAGTGGTATAAAATACAAAGTTGGTCAACTGCCCTAGCTTGCTAGTCTTATTCATAGTCTCTGGTATGCTTCTCTAAAAATTCTTTTTCTTTTCTTAAAGTATTCTTGACCGCATATACGTGCTGGAGCGTGCTAAAGTCAGCGCTAGGGCGGAGCTCAGTGTCATGATAAGGGGCTTCTTTTCTAAGCCTTACCTGCTCGATATGACCCATCCAAACTCCTTCTAAAAAAGTGGCGTTATAGCCTGAGGTAGCTACTTTATCTCCGGGTTCGACAAGTATATGCCTGGGTACATACACCATCTGCGCTCGGCAAGGATCATGGCCCGCCCATCGTACGCCGAGCACCTTTTTGATGAAGTCAATGCGCTGCAAGTTATCGAAAAAGCTTCAGTTAAAGCTGCTAGAATTATTTGCTGCAGAAGTAACAACGAGAACAGCAGTTGACTTGATAGGCATCAACAGAAATACAGCTAATCTGAGACCATCGCAGCATAGTTGTCGATCGGCTCCTACTCTTTTTTTGGGAATTGCTTAGGTCTTTCTCACCCCTCTTGCCGGTACGTTGGTCTTCTATAAGAGTCATATCACCCCTCATCGCCGTTCATTTTCTCATTTTTATTGAGCGTTAGACATCATCATCCACAGGAGTCTGTATTAAGTTATCAACGATGGTCTCCAACACATGCTGGTCGTGGGTCTTCAC
>JANPMB010000026.1:0-3453 GCA_031422615.1 Amoebophilaceae bacterium | reverse complement strand
CTTGACTTTGTCTGCATGCAGGGCCATAGAGAGGTCCAATAGCTTTGCTATGTCTTTGTCTCCCAGACAGTTCCTAAAGCGGACTAGATCACTAGCAGCACAGGTTGGCCCCACTGTAAGGTAGCCTCTCCGGCCATGTACGGTGGCTCGGTAAGCCCACACGCCCATCAAGTGGAGCGAAGACTTCTTCTAGCTTTTTCTAGGGAATAGCATGGCCTAATAGGTAGAGCGGGTGTGGCGGATTGAGCTGATGGGACAGCGGGTTTTTAAACAGATCAGCTTGGTGCTAGATGAGGCGAATCACCCAACATCATAGACTATTTTTGCAAGGTTTCGAAGGAATTTTATTCTTTAATTACGTTTTAACTACTCTTTTGGAAGCACATTTTGATAAAAATCCATCTGCCTGTATAACCATGGATGGATTGAGCAGTTCTTAAGGAGCGCCTCAATAGCATGTACCCACTCCTATTTTATTCTAAATGAAGTTGAAAGTGAATTTTGCAATAATTTAGCCATCTCTTCTTGAAATAACGATGTGCGCACATGCTTGTGAAATAGCCCGCATACCTGCATCCGTTATGCTACTACAGTATGTAAGATCGAGGTAAGTCACCTGGGGACAGTAATGCATAATGGCTCGCACACCCACATCTGTTATATTAAGGCAGAACGAGAAATTTAAGTGAGTAATCTGAGGGCAGTGTTGTGCAATGGCCTGCAAACCTGCATCCGTTATTCCATAACACCCGATGATATCTAAGCTAGTGATCTGAGAGCAATGCTGCGCAATGGCCTGCAAACCTGCATCCGTTATGTCATAGCAGTCGGCGATATTTAGATGAGTAATCTGGGGGTATTGCTGCGCAATGACCTGCAAACCTGTATCCGTTATGCCATAGCACGCTCGGATATTTAGATCAGTGAGCTGAGAGCAGTGCTGCGCAATGGCCTGCAAACCTGCGTCCGTTATGGTAGAGCACCAGGCGATATTTAGGTGAGTGATTTGAGGGCAGCTTTGTGCAATTTCCCGTAAACCTTCATCCGTTATTTTATTGCAGATCAAGAGATTCAAGTGAGTGATTTGGGGGCAGCTTTGTGCAATTTCCCACAAACCTTCATCCGTTATCTCATGGCACTCTTCGATATTTAGGTGAGTGATCTGGAGGCAATGTTGTGCAATGGCCCGCAAACCTACGTCCGTTATGTTAGAGCACCAGGAGATATTGAGGTGAGTGATCTGGGGGCAGCTTTGTGCAATGGCCTGCAAGCCTGCATCCGTTATGCTATGGCAACTTTTGAGGTTGATAACGGCAACATTAGGATGTTTTTTAACAACCCTACGGAGTACTTCATCTGTAATACTGTGGTAGTATTGGTGCACTGAAAAATTTAGTGGAGGCGTGTCGTTGCTGAGGTAGTTAAGCTCCTTGAATTGTCTATTCACTCCCCCCAAACGTTCCGCTTCTCGAACAGTCAAGTTGTTTCTAACCAAACTACATAATGAATTGTCTCTAAAAAGAGCTTGAAGTGTAGAAGCGGCTTCATTCTTATTGTCGGCAGGTTCTACGTTTTTTTCTACCAACTCAGCATCATCCTGGATAGATGTGATGCTTTGTGTAGGACTAAGTTCTTGCTCTGGATTGTTCAACTTTCTTGCCACGATCTCTTGAGGGTTGTCTTCCATCCCTAGCTGATATGGTTGGCTGCAACCGCCCAGTAGGCCGATTCCTAGAGAAAGCAGCGCTATACGGCATGAGAACTTGGCAGACATTAAATCGGATATGTACATAGTAGTTACGGTTAGATGATCTTTCTATGCTCATCTATTTGTGAGCGCACGATTATTTGTATGGTGTGAGATTTTTTATTTCCTAGCACAGGTTTCATTTTCTAGCACATGGGTGTTGATGAGTCACCCCTTACTAACTCACTTCAAAGTACTGTCCAATCCTCAGCGAGACATGCATGGTGTCCCCTCACCGAGAAGGCGTTTTTTGTCCACCACACCAAAAAAAATAAAAAAATCACCGCTCAGGGAACAGGACTACCTTGGCTTGCTCTTGGGCGCACGCGAGGCAAGCTGACCGCCCCTTATCCCTGGGCGGTTTCTTGAATCGGCACTTAACAGAGACAGCGTAACGTTACGGAAAGGGTTTTAGCAAGCGGATTACCGTGACGATCTTTTTGCAAGGTTGCATACCTAACTCGCTATTTTCTTGCGTTTTCCCCTTCCTTTTTTCGATGAAAGTAGGTCCATCAACATTTCATTCGATAAGCTTAACTTGTCTTAAGAGACCACTAGCATAGGTCCAAAATACGCAAAAGCTCGAATAACTGTTTCCCCAAGCTGCTGTGTATACGCTTGTCTCTCCCCCTCGCTTACATGCTAGCCTCTTTACGCAACACTGCTGAACTTTGCTCTTTCAACTCTCCTGCGATACGCTTAAAACCTAACTTCGTAGCCATGGGTACAAAAAATGCAGTATTTCCTCGGCTATTTCTTTCTCCTTCGCTAAGGAGGAATCTCTTCTAGTTACATACATCATATACAAGACTCGCTAACGAAATATTCGCTCATCGTTGGCTTCTGACAGCTTTTGTTCGTTTTTAAGGGGTGACAACTAAAGTTTTTTTTGCTGCTTTGCAAGCAACCTTCTGCATGAGCCACGCCGTCTACAATACGTTGTGCTACGGGGTTGAAGTACAAGGAAATCTGCTGTGAAGAGCAGTGCATTCTATCAATGATATTGAGAGTGTATCGGAATCAGAGGTATATTCTAAAACTATTGGTGCCACAATAATAGCACGCAAGTAATAAGATTCGTCTTGATTATACCCGCCCTTTCTACCATCCTGTTTGATGAACCGTATCGCCTGTTGTAAGAGCTTGGTGTCCATAAAATGTCTTAGCATGAACAGTTTTGACAAAGAAAGCTTCTCAGGAAGATGTTGCAGGCTCCAGACTTTCTGGGGTTGCTGGGAATTTCCATTGATCCATGATGGGCAGCCTTACTTCCCTAACATCCCAAGGAATCGCATATACTAAGACGATTGAAGCATAGTTGTCGGTCGGCTCTTACTATTTTTGGGAGTTGCTTAGGTCTTTCTCACCCCTCTTGCCGGTACGTTGGTCTGCTATAAGAGTCATACAACCTCTCATAACCGTTCATTTTTGAACTTTTATTGAGCATTGGACATCATCATCCCTGGGAGTCTGTATAAGTTGAGACTATGGCAGAATAGTTACCAGATGATATGTACTCTTTTTGGTAGGCTTCTTGGGTGTTTCTCACCCCTCTTGCCGGTACATTGGTCTTCTATAAGAGTCATATCACCCCTCATCGCCGTTCATTTTCTCATTTTTATTGAGCGTTAGACATCATCATCCACAGGAGTCTGTATTAAGTTATCAACGATGGTCTCCAACACATGCTGGTCGTGGGTCTTCAC
>JANPMB010000025.1:0-2777 GCA_031422615.1 Amoebophilaceae bacterium | reverse complement strand
TGCCAGTGGGCCTGTGTACGTTATTGGCGGGAAGATACATAGCGCAAAAAATACAATGCTACAGAAATGCGCTAGCAGCAGTAGTGATTGCAACCACAGAAAGGGATGCAGCAGTAGCGAGGGAAAACGAGGCAGTAGTGAGGGCACGTCATGGGGAGAGGCGAGAGCAAGAGCGTGTTTGCAGGGACACCCTAAATATCCTCTTGGATATAGCCGGTTCGGAGCCTGATAAGGCCTCCGAATTCCTCGAAGTCTTGCTCGCCGCTGTCAAGGACAAGCATTGTCGCCAGAAGGCCCTGCGGGCTCTCGGCAAGGTGGCCCAGGCGGCACCTGACAGGGTCTCCGAATGTCTCCCCTCCCTGCGCGCTGCTGCCAGAAATGGGGATAAGGAGGTTCGCTCACATGCCCTAAGAGCCCTCGGGGAGGCGGAGTGGAAGCATTACTTTGGTGATGTGGGGTCAGCGCCAGACCTGCCAAGCGATATGGCTGCTATCTTGGATGGCCCTTGCCCATTCTGGCCAGACCAACTAGTACAAGACACGCACCTATTGGTGTTGATACCTGCTACCGTAGGGGGTGTACCATTGACGCTGAACCTGCTTGGGGAGCTGATCAAGCACCCTAGAAATGGTGGGCATAAGACGGAGTATAGGTATTATCATGAGCGCATCAAGGCACAAATTGGCGCAGAATCACCTCTTCGTTCCTATTGGATATTGATGACGCGTGACGTATTGCCTGGGAGTCGAAGTAAAAGGTATGCTGATCAAAAAGAATTAGTTGCAGGCTATGCGAGCAGGGAAGGTGTGCCTTATGCATTACCCAGTGTCTTGGAAGCGGCGACTGCTATTTTGATGCACCATGCCCGTGAGGGGGAGCGACTCTTTGGGAATCATCTACAGACTTACACGCGCTGCCAAGAGGTGGTGGATGGTCGTGATCCTACCGTTGTTGGAGGCTTCGAGTCCTCGGGCCTCGTTGTCCGCAACAACCACTATGTTCTCCTCAACGGCGTGGCATGTTGCCGGAAGTTCTAGGCACTTGGCACTTCTGGGCTTGGCTTCTTGGTCTGCCCCTGGCTGTACAGCACGCTCTATGGGTCCTTGGCCCCGGCAGCTTGTAGCTTGTCTTCCCCTTAAGGCTTATGCAGAGAGGCGTCACGGAGGCATTGATGATGGCTCCTTGTTTTACCAATACGCCAGGTCTGCAGTAAGGTCATCTTCAAGGAGTACTAAATACTGGGCAGGCTTTTCTTCCTTGTCCTGACTACCCTTTAGGGTAATGCTTCTCTCGTAGGTGGGTAACAGCAGCCAATGCATAAGTTGGGCTATCTGTTGAAGAAACACCCGCTTGGTCTTTATGTTTCTCTACGTAGTAGCTTGCATGGCTCAGGGGTAAGAAAGTTTTGATAGGAATACTGGGTATAGTTTTGATGTGATTGACTGATGCAGGATAAAGGATAGTCATAGTCAGTTCTGTGACTCAGAAACGTCCCTGCTCTGATATTCATCATTACTTTTACCCCATGTACAATATAATACCTTTCTACATCAACTCTTTGGAGATAGAAGTTCACGGTTTTACTTTCGCTACAACAAAACTCTCATTTGACTCTTAACCAGCTAACCACCATGGCTTTAATAGGAAGAAAAGCACCAACGTTCGAAGCATCTGCCGTCATCAATGGAAAAGAAATCGTGCACGATTTCTCACTAGCACAGTTCATAGGTCATCAAGAGGTTCTGTTTTTTTTCTATCCCAAAGATTTCACCTTTGTCTGTCCCACCGAACTCATCGCTTTCCAAGAAAAGTTGGGTGAGTTTGAAAGAAGAAACGTAGCTGTGGTAGGATGCTCTACTGATACGGAGGAAACGCACTTAGCCTGGTTAGCCACCCCTAGAAAAAGGGGTGGCATCCAAGGTGTCACCTACCCCATCGTCGCGGATGTTAGCAAAACCATCACTGCCAACTACGGTGTCCTAGGCGGCACATGGGCTTATGACGAGCAAGACAACATGGTGTTTCGTGGTACTCCAATCGCCTACAGGGGGACTTTTTTCATTGATCAACAAGGCATTGTAAGGCATGAAACTATCAATGATTTGTCGCTAGGGAGAAACGTGGATGAAATGCTACGCGTTATAGACATGTGGCACCATATAGAACAATTTGGGGAGGTGTGTCCTGCCAACTGGCAAAAGGGACAAGAAGCCATGAAAGCCACCCAAGAGGGTATTGCACACTACTTAGCAACGCACACGACCCACGAATAGCTTGTTTTGGTTGATCGCAAAATCTGCAACCTGAGATCTATTGCAGCGCAGCTGTCAGTTGACACATGTTCTTTTGGAGGGGCTTACCTGGCCCTTCTCACACCTCTTTCCGATGCATGATCGACACTTCAGGCTCCTGAAGACTCACTCTATTTCATACCACACCTTACCCAACGGCTTGTTATAACACTTGGTCTAATCAGTCGCCCCTCAAGAAAAGCTAAATCCATCCATGGTTAGGAGGACAGACCTGCGTAGCAAATTACGCCTGGCTACCAATTAGCTTGGCCTCCGACAGGTCTTGTTAAGACTCGACTAGGTATCATGGCTGCGAATCTATATGTAGATCAAAAAAAGCATTATTGCTTGGGCCTAGAGATCAATGCCCATCATATTCGGAGGGGAGAGGTATGTGTACGCTGTAGCCAGACTGCTCTATATAGGTAAAACCACATGCGTGTAGCAGGATCCACATGATTGATAAGTACAAGCAGCTCGTCTGCA
>JANPMB010000024.1:0-2462 GCA_031422615.1 Amoebophilaceae bacterium | reverse complement strand
TGTATGCCTAGGCTGTAACTGGCGATCATCTCTTGTACTTGGTGATCAATCATCGTGGCTATGCGTACGGCAGCCGGGTGGGTGTACGCTCCTACTTGCCCCATGGTATGATAATGATCTGAAATCTCATGGAGCTTGGCTTCCAGGTGTTGTTCTTTGCGTCTTGAAAAGAGCAGGGCGATCAGCGTAGAAAAAGTCAGGGTATACACCAACAAATAGCCAGTACTAAAATCTAAGTCCAGGTTGATGGGGCCAATGGCTAGTTGGTAGAACAGGAAGCCTAGGACAACGCCCAGGGCACTCAGGATCACAAAACTCAGCCAGTCTACCAGTACAATTAGGAACATGATGGTGAGGGCCACATTGATGAGCCACTCTACACTGCCTTGCGTAAGCAGGAACATGACGGTGCTCGTAAAGGGGAGGCAGTAGAGCAGTGTGAGGTGCCAGAAGGTGGGTAGGTACGGAAGAAGGGACTTGGACCATTTGTCCCGCACGAGCAACAAACCACAGGATAGGGCACCTAGGGTACGCAAATAAAGCATCTGGTGATAGGCAGCAGGGGTGTCATGCTCCCACATGAAGTAAGGAAAGAGGTAGTTCACACAGCAGAATATGCCGAACAACGCATAGGGAGCTCCATAATGTACTACTTGCCTTTGCGAATACTGAACTATGTGCTGGGGTGTGGGGAGCAACTGCTTGAGCTGCGTCAGGATGCTTGCACGGTGGGGTCTCCACAGATATTCCTTGTTATTGCCAAGGTTGACAACAGAAAAACCATTGTTGCGTATTGCATGAATGCCCAAAAAGACAATACCATTACTGACCACGCCAACAATCGAAACCCAACGATCTTGATGTGCTGGTATCAACCGCTCACTCACCAAAATCACGGCGATTGTAACCCCCGAAGCAACATAAAAAGCTCTCTGATCAGGTTTAAGCCCCAAGACACCTGCAAAAAGTGGAAAAGCTAGCAAGGGTCCTGTAAACTTATACGAGAGTAGTACAAAGTTGTAGAGATTATCCGCACGTATTGAGCTAATGACAATGACGGCAGTACCTATACAAACCGTTGCATAGCGCACCCATTTTAGTTCGTCGATAGTGGTGCCCAGTCTTTTACATACTGGATAAATAACATCATGAACTAAGGTCAGCCCTGCCGCGTGAAGAAATGAATCAAACGTTGCCATGGTAATCGCCAAAAGGCCTGCCATGGCTAACCCTTTTAGCCCTACGGGAAGAACATGATCAATGATGCGTAGTACGATAGGCACATCCGTGTTTGCATCGGGCAGTAAAACAATGCCCGAAAGCCCCAGCAAGGATAAAGCAACCATCAAGGCTAATAGACATACGGCCACAATAAAAAATTGATTACGCAACTGCTGTTTGGTTTTTCCCATGAGTATGCGCTGCATCAGAGCAGGATCAATGACAGAAAACTGAAAAACACTGAGCGATAGGAACAGCGCTGTATAGTAGGATGCTTTAGGATGGTTAAATAATTGTAGTTGTGTGGTGGGTACCTGGAGCAACACTTGCTTGATGCCCCCTGCTTGTTTCAAAGCTGCTACGGTGATGATAGGCAAAACGGCAAATAGTACGAGCCCTTGGAAAAGATCAGTAAAAGCCACTGACTTAATGCCACCGTGAGTGGTATACAACACCAGCAAAAGCCCCCCTATCCACACCCCAAAACGAAAATCAATACCCAAATTCTCACTGAGTATGCCTATGACCGTTAGCTCCATCCCTGCAATACAGAGTGCTGTAAAGAAGCCCAACACCCCTGTTATGACCTGGCTAGAACCTTGATATAGCTCTCCCATGATGTCTCCCATGGTAATACAGTTGTTAAACTGAGTAAACCTAGGAGCAAACAACAGTGCTTGCAGCAACATGGCAATGCCACAGCCTCCAAAAACTGTAAGTGGCTGTATAATGCCTGTGGTGCTCACAGAACCTGTCATATCCAGAATAGTTTCTCCCGCAATATCTGTAGCGAGCCAAGTGAGTACCAGTGCCCCGGTACCAAACATCTTGTTAGCATTTGCATACTCCCTAATGTCTTTGATACGACCTCCCACACGCAGACCAATAATAAGGGTGATCAGCAAGAAAGCGTAAACAATGAGGTAGTCTGTGCTGAGGTAATTCATATGCTGTTCTTGTGATTAACTTTTTTTAAGTAATCGCCCCTCAAGAAAGGCTAAACCCATCCATGGTTATACGTGCAGACGGCTTTTTGTCAAAATGTGCTTCCCGAAAGAATAGTAAAAAACGTAACTAAAGAATACGATTCCTTCGAAACCTTGCAAAAAACAGTCTATATATTGGGTGAGTCACCTCATCCAGCACCAACCGGTCTGTTTAAAAACCCGCTGTCCCATCAGCTCAATCCGCAACACCTAGGCAAATGCTATTCCCTAGAAAAAGCTAGCAGAAGTCTTCGT
>JANPMB010000023.1:0-35180 GCA_031422615.1 Amoebophilaceae bacterium | reverse complement strand
AACTTCGATGACGCAGAGCGTGCGTTGAAACTCATCATTGAAATAAAAAATAATCTTCCTGGTGCACCCATACCCCTCGATATCAATGCGTTGAATAGGCATCTTGCACGCTGTAGAAAAAGCCAAGGAGATGAAGAAGCCGCAAGAAAAGCAGTTGCTGACCTCAGAGCGGAAATGGAAAGACACCCGCTGAGGCTAGAAATGGGCGACCCGGAGAACGACAGATTCTGGGGGAGAAACGCGATAGACTGGGAAAGAAAAATAGAAATAGAAGTTGGAACGAGGGGGGGGATAGTAGAAGCGGGAGACTTCGGGGAGGGTTGTATACAGATTGGCGATAGAGGGCCTGGCTGTTCAATTTCGTGATCTGATATGCGAAACCGCGTACTTACAGTGGGATACTAAAATTGTGGAGAGTCATTAGAATACTCGCACCATGGCTGGCGTGTTGAAAATAGGTGTCCTCCACGAAAAGAGAAGAAAAAATAAATGTGCCCACGATGCTATCTACTAAAAATAGTATTGAGCTCATGGGAGCTAATCAAGTATTATAGACAATAGGATTAATCAGGTTTGATCCATGCTTCCCCGTTTAGCTTTTCGTATGTTATGGCTCACAAGTGTCTTTGTCTCACATAAAAGGCAGGAATGTATTCGCTCTCTTCCTCTGCTTTCACTTGTGGGTCTTTGCAATGTCCCCAATAAAATTTCTGCATGAAGATAGCAGCCCAGCAACTGGGCCAAGCAGCAGAAGACTTGGCTGAATACCACCTAAAAAAGCAAGGATTTTCAATCAAGGTGCGTAACTATCGCTACCGACGTGCCGAGGTGGATATCATTGTCCAAAAAGACCGACTTCTTGTATTTGTTGAAGTCAAGGCCAGAAGCAGTGATCAATTTGGTGATCCAGAGACGTTCGTAAGCGCCAAGCAGCAAGCCCTAGTGCGCGCAGCAGCAGAACACTACATCATAGCACAAGACTGGAACCATGCTATTCGGTTTGATATCATCGCCATACTGCAACAAAATAGTAACCACCCACAGCTGACCCATTTTGAAGATGCTTTTTAGTAATATTTCTCCATCTACCCCCGAGCCACCCATCATACCAAGTCCAATACGCTGTATGCCAATACAACTTCCCTCATCCTATACGCAAAACACTGCGCTCCTCATCCTCCATTAGTGCCTGCTCTTAGTATTCTGTGAACTAGCTAATAAGCTTTCCAATGCATCCTGCCGCACCTTGCCTGGCTGGCCGGCTCTGGCTTTAATGCCTTGGGCATAGGCGGCTAGATGGGCCTCTTGGGTCTTTGTTGGTGTGATACCTGCTTGTTGAAATACCTCATAGTGATGGAGCAACAGGTAAAAAGCGTAGTCGATAGCGCGCACTACTACTGCTTTATCTTGATGGATGCGCACTTGCAATGAAAGCCATACTCCAACATTGCTTGCGCGCTTCCACTGGCTATCACTCAGATCAGCTAGTCATGCGCCTGCTTGTGTTTACTATAGCGAGTAAAAAGTTAGCATACTCGGTCAATAGTTTCATAGGCAGTCCCTATATCCTGCAGCAACCCTATCAACCGGCTTACACTTTCGTTTTTGCAGGGCTTATCAGTATACAGTGCTTCCCTCATGGCCAGTGCTTGCTCATAATAATGGAGGCTTTGGTAGAAATTACCTATCCGTATATAGGTACTACCTATATATTGTGGTGAGATTGCTATGTCTTCACACGGCTTATTCCCATACAACACCTTTTTTACCTCCAATGCTTGCTCAAAGTACGGTAGGCTTTTTGAGGAGTTACCTAAACATAAATGGGCACGGCCCATATTTTCCAAGAGGCTTGCTACGTCTTGGCGAGGCTGATCAGCGTACAGCACTCTCCTCATCTCCCGGGCTTACTCGAAATAAGATCCACTTTCTTGGGGGTTATTGAGGTATGCATGAATACTCCCCACATTTCGTAAGTATAGATGCCGTGTCTTCACGAGGCTGATCTCCATACAACACCTTCAGCATCTTCAATGCCTGTCCATCATACGGATCAACCTTGCTGAAAGTTATTTAGTCTTACTATAGGCATGCCCCACGTTATTGAGGGAACTTGCTACATTTTTATGCGGTTCTTTCGCATAAACTTTGCGTTGTACTTCAAGCACTTGTAGGCAAGCAACGAGATGATCTGTCATTGGTGTGTCTGACACCTTATCAGCATGCTGCTCATGGACAGTCGCTTGCACAGCAACACTTTGTAATAGCAGCACACAGAAAAAACTTGTTACAAGGCAACGTTGACAACGCACAAAAGTCATAGCTGTATTCTAAAAGGCCAAGATACCTCCCCCCTGCAAACACTACATAATTGTATGGCGTTCGGCATTTAATCTATTCGATGCCGGAACACATTAAAAAATTTATAAATCCTAGGTATACACGTAAAAAATAATAAATGATTGGCCCAGATATGCACAATGATTCGCCGGCAATTTCAAGGCATCTTCGTGAACTAATGCTACTGTAGTTACCTTCAATTTTTGTACCTGCCCACTGGCACGTGGTGCCTCCGTATCCAGCGCCATCATATATCTAGTATCCAGCAACAGTATGATTAATCCTACAAAGGCGCAATATCCTATAACCCAAAAGTCACTAGCAAGCTACTTGTCGCAATCATGGCCAACACTTTTTGTATTTTTGGCTAATAAATCAACACTCCAAGATGATTGAAAAACTAGAAGCCATCAAGGCACGATCTCAAGAAGTAGTAACATTGCTGGCACAGCCAGACACCATGGCTGATAGAAAGCAGTATACAGCTCTGAGCAAGGAGTACAAAGGCCTGTCTAAGCTTGTTCATTGCTATAACCAATACAAAAAAGTCTTGGCCGATGCAGAGAGCGCTAAAGCAGTCTTGCATACAGAAAAAGATGTCGACTTTAGAGAAATGGCAAAAGAGGAGCTAGAGATCTTGGAGCAGCAAAAACAGACATTGGAAGAACGGATCAAGATGATGTTGATTCCCAAAGACCCCAATGACAGCAAAAACATCATTTTAGAAATTAGGGCAGGTGCTGGCGGGGATGAGGCAGCCATTTTTGCAGGCGACTTATTCAGAATGTACAAACGTTTTTCAGAAAAGATGAACTGGACACTGCATCTTCTTGATATGACTGAAGGAACGGCTGGGGGCTATAAAGAGCTGATCTGTACCGTGGCTGGAGAAGAGGTGTATGGGATGATGAAGTATGAGTCTGGAGTGCATCGGGTACAACGCGTGCCAGCTACAGAAACTCAAGGACGTACCCATACCTCGGCAGCCAGTGTAGTGGTACTACCTGAGAGGGGCGAAGTAGAGGTAGATATTGATATGAATGACATTCGAAAAGACACCTTTTGCTCTTCAGGGCCTGGCGGCCAATCTGTTAATACGACTTACTCTGCCATCAGACTCACCCACATCCCCACTGGTCTTGTTGTCTCCTGCCAAGACGGCAAGTCTCAACTCAAGAACCTTGAAAAAGCCTTAAAAGTACTCAGGGCAAGGCTGTATGAACGCGAACTAAAAAAACAACAAGCGGCCGTAGGTGCAGAAAGAAAATCCATTGTAAAAAGTGGCGATCGGTCTGATAAAATTCGTACTTACAATTACCCCCAAGGACGTGTTACTGATCATCGTATCAACTATACGGCACACAACCTCCCTGTTGTGATGGATGGCGAAATAGGGAGTATGATAGAAGCCTTGAGGATCGCTGACAACGCTGAGAAGCTGAAAACAGGCAAGTAAATTATGTACGACTCATGCTTACGCTTGTGATAGACTGGAGTGGTGAGCTGTCAGTGAAGTGTTGCGGGTTAGTTGCTTTCCTTCAAATACTTAAGAGATAAGATAAGCAGCTAGTCAGCTGTTGGCGCAGGCGCTGCTTTTGCAACGAGGGGGTGCTGCCGGGCAGTAGGCGTCTCGTTGGGTGGTAGTGCTAGCGCCTCTTACGCGTTGCATCCTCTTTTTGTACATGATCAACAGCGTGCGTGTTCCTTATAGATAGCTGCCAATCTGGTAGCAGAATTTTATAAAATCTTCCGTCCTCTACGTTCTAGCAATCTTTTTATTCTTTCTTTCTGACGTTCTGCATCACATTCCTCTTCATCTGTTGTTTCATGAAGCTGCAAGCCTTGTACAGAGACCGCTACGTGATTGATTTTTCTTGATGTATGCAGCATGGGTCTCAATTCATGCTTGGACTTTTCTTGCCTCTTTTTTATCCCCTCTCTCAGGCCTATATATTCTACATACACCCCTTGGGGGCCAAGGGAGTTGGGCGGTCTCTAAAATTTGGATACTCTTTTCGTATGAACCACTTCCTTACCTCTTAGGTTGTGTAATGCTAAGGACACCTCTTGATAAAACGTTTCCTATGCTTCCTTCACCACAGAGTCCCAATGACTAGCTACTTGACTTGAACGCTACCCTCCCTGCCTGAGGAGAGCGCAAAGGGGCCGATGGGGGCTTGAGTAGAGGCAACAGGAAGGGATATGGTTTGGGAAGAGCAGTAACGTTGTGAACGAGGA
Organism: Amoebophilaceae bacterium; assembly: GCA_031422615.1. Taxonomy (GTDB): domain Bacteria; phylum Bacteroidota; class Bacteroidia; order Cytophagales; family Amoebophilaceae; genus UBA8403. The sequence goes on along the minus strand of JANPMB010000023.1, from coordinate 30,602 downwards.
TACCTGCTTGTATAGAAGGTTGAGGTGCCGTAATTGATTAGCCTTATAAAAAACGATGGAATCCTGACCAACAACCACACAGCGCGGCTTATTTTTCAGCATTGTAGTACTAAAAGATCGGTAGGAATTGCTGGATTTAAGGTGCTGTGGGGGTGTGGAACTACAAGATTACGCATGGGAGCAGGAGGAAGTGTACTCCAGTCTGCTACCATGAACCGCACCAGACAGCGTGGTGGGAAGTGCGCAAGAAAATTCGACAAATGAATCGGCTGATGACGCACTACCCACCTCAGAGGAGCAGGCAGCTTGCCATATCCTAGGGCCTGCACTGGAATTCCCTTGCTTGTGTACTGACGCAGATAAAATACAACTGAGGCTTTCTAGGTTAATGCTTCTTGCCGCTGGCACTAGGATTTTTTTCTTCAACCAACTTCCAGCTCATGCCTCCACGGCTCTGAAGAAGTACGCTGAAAAGAAGCAACGTGGCTACAGAGTTCCGAAACGGTGTGCATGTAAAAGTCTCTTTTACAGACAGAAAACGTTGCAGCGACGTCAGCATTTATCAAATATGAATCCAAGCAATGACAAAGTTTTTTTATAAAAAACAGGGTGTAGACGCGATAGATGACCTGTTTGAAGCTTCGAAGCACAGGCGATGAGTTAAGCTGTGTGGGCACAGTGATCAATGCTTGCTGCTCTAGAATTAGGCGATGCATTGTCTTTTGAACGCTTGTGAGATTGATACATCTTTCTAGTCATCATTTTTTTTAGGGGCTATTTCTACCTTCACTTTTTTAATCTTTCGCATATCAGCAGAAACAACCGTAAAGGTAAATTTTTGGAAGTAAATCTGCTTGTTAGCACGGGGCAGCCGGCCATTTAACTCTAGCAGTAGCCCCCCTAGGGATTCGCTTTCTCCTTTTACCTCCTCAAAAGTAGCTGGGCTTTCTCCGATAACTTTACAAAAATCGTTGAGAGAAATCTTGCTCTCCAATACAAACGTATGGCCATCAATTTGCTGATACATGACCCCATCTTGATTGAACTCATCAGCAACGTCTCCAATAATCTCCTCAATGATATCTTCTAACGTAATAAGGCCTGAAGTGCCTCCATACTCATCTACTACAATGGTCATCTGCACTCTTTTTTCTTGAAATTCCAAGAGCAAAGCATCTATTTTTTTATTTTCAGGCACGAAAAAGCATTTGCGTAACAACGGCTGCCACTGGAAGTGCTTATCTTCATCTATATGAGCCAGTAAGTCTTTGGTGTACAGAATTCCTTCAATTTTATCGATAGTCTCTTTATAAGCTGGGAAACGCGAGTGGTTCGACCTATTCACTAGGTCCATGAGTTGATGAAAATTAATTGCTATGTCCACTGCTGTCATTTCCATACGAGGCTGCATAATCTGTTTGGCCGTTAGATTGCTAAAGTTCACAACGCCTTTGAGGATTTCTTTTTCTCCCGCTGAAGTCCCTTGGGCGGTTGTAAGTTCTAGTGCCCTGCTCAACTTATCGATAGACAGTTCATACTTATCTTGAAAGAAACCCCTACCAAATAGAGTGCCTAGGCGCAAAAGAAGACTAGAAAGTGGGTGTAAGGTGGGTACAGCAAACGTCAAAAAACCAGTAACGCGCCTGGCAAGGTGCAAGTTGTTCTGGTTGGCATAAATTTTAGGTATGACTTCCCCAAACAACACAAGAAAAGTTGTGGAGATGAGGGTGTAAGCGAGCATGATGAGGCTGTCTATGTTGTCTGCACCAACAATGCTCCATAGCAGATAAGTAGAAAACGTGACGAAAGCAACGTTAATCAGATTGTTTAAAATAAGGATCGTGGCCAGCAAACGCCTGGGATGCTGCAATAGCTTTAAAATCCTTTTCTCTCTAGGGTCTTGGGTATTTTTGCATTGTGTGATTTGCTTATGAGAAAGAGAAAAGAAAGCTACTTCAGTAGCTGAAATGACTGCGGAGCATAACAAAAGTACTACAAGTGCTAAGCCTTTAAGTAAGTAGAAATGGGAACCTAGAAGATGAGCCAAGTTAGAGAAATGGATAATTTGTACGTTGCGAGGTGAGTGCACAGAAAGCGCACGCTGGGTCTCAGCATAATAGCTTGACACCGGGGTAGGCTTCGGGGCTGTAAGTGCTAAAATGGTAAGCCATCTGTGCCTTCATCCTCTGCTATACCAGGTGCATCAAGCACATCAGCTGAGTCACTTTTTCCACTACCGAGCAAAACCAAATGCTGGCCTACTACTTCTGTCGTGTATTTTGTTTGTCCTTCTTTGTCTACATAAGAGCGCGTAGTTAGCTTCCCTTCAATGTAAACTTGCCTGCCTTTTGTAAGATACTGCTCGGCAATTTTAGCAAGCGGTGTCCACAACACGATGTTGTGCCACTCTGTAGTCGTTACTCTTACACCTTCCTTATTTTTATAAGTTTCGTGGGTAGCGAGTGTGAACGAAACACGCATTCTATCATTCTCTAAATATCTTATTTCAGGGTCCTTACCTAGATTTCCGAGTAAAATGACTTTATTGACTGCTGACATGTGCTAAGTATTGGTTGATTCAACTACGTACCTACAAACTAGGCATAAAATTTTTCTTTCAAAAAATTATCGATCAAGATGGGCTTGGGGAGTGCCTTGGTCTGGGCTACTGTAAAAGCCTTGATGCCAGCCTGACTCAACAAAGACGCTGCTTCTTGAATAAACTGCACAGTAGCTTGCACATGCAAAAAGTGAACATGCAGCCGCCGGTGTGTTAATACGTGCTTGTATAGGGTAGGCTTGCTAGTCACCGATAATTTGTGGCGTCGTATCAACATCGCTAATGTGTCTTCCAACCGATCTATCGCTCGGAGTCGTCTATCTTCTATCAAATAGAAGTCATACAAACCTTCCCAAATATCATTGGCCTTTCTACGCTTCATATATAGCTTATCGGCGCATTGTATGACAAGGTAGTGCAAGAATCGGTGCTTTATTTTTACTTTTTTGCTTTTCACCGGCAACACGCTTTGCCTGCCAGTGTGGAAGGCCAAGCAGTGGTCTTTAAAAATGCAAGACTCACACTTTGGGTTGACTGGTGTGCAATGCGTGGCCCCAAAATCCATGATGGCTTGGCTGTACAAATCAGGGTCTTGTGCAGGTACCAATGACTGCGCCAGCGCATAAAAAGACTTGATTCCCCGAGTAGACGTAATGTCTTCATCTACTCCAAACACGCGGGCCAAAACCCGGTACACATTTCCATCTACGACAGGGACCGCCTCTTTGAAGGCAATCGAGGCAATGGCACCAGCTGTGTATTTACCTACTCCTTTTAAGTGTAATAGCTCTCTGTATGTGCTAGGAAATTTGCCCCCCAACTCGCTGACGATCCTACGAGCACAAGCATGCAAATTCCTGGCTCTGGTATAGTATCCTAGTCCTTGCCATAAACATAGCACCTCTTCTTCCTCAGCATGCGCCAACTCCTGGATAGAAGGATACTTTTCAATGAACCGTTGGTAATAGGGCAGACCTTGGGCAACTCTGGTTTGCTGAAGAATAATCTCTGAAAGCCAAATCTTATAGGGATCATGCGTCTCACGCCAGGGTAAATTTCGTTTATGGACTTGGTACCAAACAACCAGCCATGGAGCAAAAAGTTCTTTTTCTAGCATTTTGATAGGCTTACCGAACGGGTATTGCATAGCATATTTTGGCAGTACTACGAGCTCTTTATGAAGGCATTATACGCATACAAAAGTATAGCGTGGCTGCACTCGACGAAAAGACATAGTTTTGTTTAAACTAATAAGCATGTGTGTGTACAGCAGCAATGAAAATTTAGTTGAGGGTTCGATATAGATTTATTCATCAACTTAACTTTCAACAACATGATCAAATCAGAGGTCATTTCTGAAATTGCTAACAGGACTGGGATCAGTAGATCAGATGTGCAACTTACTATGGAGGCACTTTTTCAAACTATTAAGAGTGCTGTGGCTAAAAGGGAAAAGGTCCATTTTAGAGGATTTGGAAGTTTTGTGAATAAAAAAAGAGCCAGGAAGGTAGCTAGAAACATATCCCGCAATACAGCACTGATTATTGAGGAGCACTACATACCTAGTTTTAAGCCGTCTAAAGCCTTTTTAGATAAGGTGAAGACAAGCATGACAGAGTAGTATTTAGAAGCAGCTTGATTGTTTATTTGTGTGGCAGTGAGTGCTACTTAGTGCATCATAGTAATAACGCACAAGCTACCTGATACACATCAGTGCAAGGATATTTCATGGGAGGCGATCAAAAAGATAAACCCAGGGTATTGTAGGGAGGGGATTACTACTCAGGGTAGGAATTCAGAAAAAAGTGTTAAATTGGTGACATCGTGGGTATGTGTGATTAGACACTATACATTAGCTAAGCAGGTACTAGAAAGACGGCTGTTCCGCTACTGTCAAATCGTTAAGAAGAAAATAAGCTAAACGCTAGCATACGTTCTTCGTTTCTTTGTCCTCAGAGAATTTGTCGCACAGCGCGCTACAATAAAACATTAAAAAATAACTACCAACATGCCTTGTGGTAAAAAAAGAAAGAGACATAAAATAGCGACCCATAAACGCAAAAAGCGTCTGCGGATGAACAGACACAAAAAAAAGTAAAAGCATCAACGGGCGTTCCCTTTGGAAGGTTTTTATGTATTCCCCGCACTGCTCTCAATTGTTTATCCCTCTAGTTAAACATAACATTTGGAAGATTGGCTAACGAACTAGTTATTAATGCTACGCAGAATGGCTTTCGGATAGCACTTCTGAAAGATCGAGGACTGCTTGAATATCACATAGACGAAAAGGATAATAATTTTACGGTCGGAGATATTTATCTGGGTACTCTTAAGAAGATTACCCCCAGCCTCAATGCCAGCTTCATTGACATAGGATACAAGAAAGATGCTTTTCTGCATTACTCTGACCTAGGTCCACAATTTAATTCCCTCAATAAGTTTGTTCAGCTTGTAAAAAAGGGGGGGGATCCGGGTCGCGATCTGAGTCAATTCAATATTGAGCCGGCTATAGATAAGTTAGGAAAGATCTCCGAGGTTCTCTCTAGAAACCAGCATATCCTTGTACAGGTTGTTAAAGAGCCTATTTCTAACAAGGGGCCTCGGCTATCCGCTGAGCCTGCCATTGCAGGCAGATATATGATCCTTGTGCCTTTTATCAACACCGTCAACCTTTCTAAAAGAATTACCAGCAGCGAAGAGAGGAATAGGCTCATGCGGCTGATTACCTCTATCAAACCCCACAACTTTGGTGTCATTGTCAGAACGGCTGCAGAAGGTAAGGCAGCACTTGAGCTAGACAAAGACCTTAAAGACCTGCTTGGGAAGTGGGAAGCAGGGGTTGATAAGCTAAAAAATGCAATTCCAAAAGAAAAAATCATAGGAGAAATCAACCGAGCTTCTTCTATTCTCAGGGACATGCTCAATGAATCTTTTGACAACATTGTTGTTGATGACAAGGATGCCTATGATGAAATCAAGCAGTATACCAGAAGGATCGCTCCCGAAAAAGAAAAAATCGTCAGACACTACCAGGGAAAGACTAAAATATTTGAGCATTTCGGGATAGAGAAGCAGCTAAAGATGCTTTTTGGCCAGACGGTCAACATGGAAAGTGGGGGCTATCTGATTATTGAGCATACAGAGGCCATGCATGTGATAGATGTAAATAGTGGCAACAAGACGGCGGCAGCGGCCGCTCAGGACGAGATGGTGTTGCACGTAAATCTGGCTGCTGCCCAAGAGGTAGCACGGCAGCTCAGGCTAAGAGACATGGGGGGCATCATTGTCGTGGACTTCATCGACATGAGAAACGCTGAGCACAAGCGTGAGCTCTATCAGAAGATGAAAGAGTACCTAAAAGAGGATCGTTCCAAGACCACCGTACTACCTCTCTCCAGGTTTGGGCTTATGCAGCTCACACGCCAGCGCGTAAGGCCAGAGATGAATATCGTGACTCAAGAGCAATGCCCCGCCTGCTCAGGAACAGGTAAGATAGATGCTTCTATTGCAATCGCTGAGCGGATTGAGAGAAACCTCCAGTTAGTATTGGAAACTCAAAATGAACAAAGTATAACACTCTTTATACACCCCTATTTATACGCCTATTTTACCTCTGGATTTCCATCGAAAAGATTAAAATGGCTGATGCAGTATAAGAAGTGGGTAAAACTTTTAGAGGATTCCTCTATAGGTGTCACCGAATTCAAATTCTTCAACAAGCATGGAGAAGAGATTGAACTCACACAATGATATCTTCTGTTTGCCATTGATTGAGGGCCAAAGCCTATTGTCCCGGTTTTTCAATAGTCTGAGATGCCATTGGCACAGCCATTAGACATGTACATGGCGTTCCGCCCGGTACGAAGACCGCACCAAAGGTCCCGACTCTACATATTTCAAGCCTCTCTTCAAGCCTTCTTCTTTAAAATGTGCAAATTTAGCAGGATGTACATACTCCACCACATTCAGGTGCAACGGAGTAGGTTGCAGGTATTGTCCTATGGTGAGAATATCAAGGCCATGGCCCACCAAGTCATCTATCGTTTTGTAGACTTCATCATCAGTCTCTCCTAGCCCCAGCATAATGCCTGACTTGGTTTTTTTTCCATATTCTTTAGTCAGCTTGAGCTGCGCTAAGCTCCGAGCATATTGGGCTTGTGGCCTTACCTTACGGTAAAGTCCTTCTACAGTTTCTAAGTTATGAGACACTACCTCCTGGCCTGCCTCAATCATTCTATACAAGGCTTTCCAGGCTCCTTTTACGTCTGGAATTAACGTTTCTACGGTCGTAGTAGGGCACAACTTTTTGACTTCTCGGACCGTCTGAAACCAGATCTCTGCACCTCTATCTGGCAACTCATCACGGTTGACAGAAGTAATCACTGCATGTTTAACCCCCATCAGCCGAATAGCTTCCGCTACTCGCTTGGGTTCTTCTATGTCATATTCAGTAGGCCTCCCCGTGGCTACTGCACAGAAAGCACAGCTGCGGGTACAGACATTGCCTAAAATCATGAAAGTGGCAGTGCCAGAACCCCAACACTCTCCCATATTGGGGCAGTTGCCGCTGGTACAAATAGTGTGCAGCTTATGCTGGTCTACAATAGTACGCACCTTGGCGTACTCCTTGCCAACCGGCAGCTTCACCCGCAACCAATCTGGCTTCCTTGCTTTATCTTGTGTCGTTACTGCAGTAGACGGCTTGTGGGTCATGCTTGACTTTCTTTTAGAGCACCTAAAGTACCAATGATTCGGCGTACCCCAAAGCGCAGTCTCGTAGCTTAGTAGATAGTACTAAGATAAAAGGCCACCCATAGGGCAGCCTTTTATCTTGTCGGTGCATTTGTACTAGCCAAAAAGATTGGCAAAGTTGTAGCCTAGGGAAGGCTTGAATGTCCAATTGAAATTTGTCTCCTTGCATTTTACTACGTTAGATAGCCCCCAACCGTATTCTAGACCTAACTGGAACCCGCCACGGTATTCATAGTCAAAGCCCACAATAAAATGAGATCCCCAATTACTGATTTTTAATCCGTGCGCGTTCGTATCTTTTATTTCATGCGCTTTATTACTACCTGAGCCAGACTTTCCTGAGAAAGTGTGCTCGATAAATTCACTTGCATCCTTGTATACGAGCGTAATATCTCCCCCTCTCAAGTAGTTGATTTGCAGCCCCGCAAACACGCAGAATTGCCTTTCTTCTCCTGGATAAAATCGTGCAATCAAAGGCACAGATAGGTAATTAAGATCCACGAATGCATTTCTATATCTCTTTTCCAGGAATTTCATGTAATACTTATCACTGAAATATAGTAGGCCAGTTTGTAGACCTACGGCTTCATGTATTTCATATTCTACGAATACCCCCCCTTTACACCCCAAAAACATTGAACGAAAATGACTCCCAAATTTTACTTTCTCCAAGTTTGAGGTGCTAGTTCTTGCCTTATGCTCATATTTTTGAGCCTCTCCATGAACATTAGTAACAAACAGTAACGTAAGCAACGTACCGAACAGCCAAATCTTTTTCATACAGATGTAAATTTTTTTAATGGTTATTGTTTAGTGTCTAACTAGTGACCACAATAGTACAAATAGCATGCTTAAAAATACAAACGTTAACAGCAAAATGATGAGAATAAACACGTGCATGTGCCCAAAGCCGAGTAATCAGGCGATGTGATAGCAGCCTTGAGATCACAGCACCCACGTAGCCTCAAACATAAAGAATAAAATAGGTTTAACTTTGCGAACCTACCTGGTTTTGTAGTTATGATCGACTTTGAAAGTTTTACCCTAGACAATGGCCTACAGGTCATTGTCCATGAAGATCCCAACAGCGCTATTGCCGCTGTTAATATCATGTATGACGTGGGTTCTCGTGATGAGGTACCCAACAAAACAGGCTTTGCGCATCTTTTTGAGCATTTGATGTTTGGAGGGTCCAGGCACATTCCTGCTTACGACAAAGCGCTCCAGCAAGTAGGAGGCGACAGCAATGCGTATACTACCCCTGATGTCACCAACTACTACTGTATCCTGCCTGCTGCTAATCTTGAAACTGCGTTCTGGGTAGAATCAGACCGAATGCTTGGGTTGTCATTTGACCCTCAGGTCCTATCGGTACAGCAAAAAGTAGTGATCGAGGAGTTTAAGGAACGGTATCTAAACCGGCCTTATGGTGATGTATGGCTCAAATTATGCGACTTGGCCTATGTAGAGCACCCCTACCGCTGGCCTACCATTGGTAAGGAACTTGGCCACATTGAAAAAGCCACGATAGAAGAAGTAAAGACCTTCTTTCATAAATTTTATGTGCCCAATAATGCCGTGTTGGTCGTGACCGGAGCCGTGCGGTACAAGACAGTCAAAAAGCTGAGTGAAAAATGGTTTTCTCCCATTCTTGCCGGCCCAGCCTATCAGAGAGCTTTGCCCCAAGAGCCTTTACAAACGTCACCCAGAAGCTTTCAAATAACAGCCGATGTACCCCTCAATGCCCTTTACAAGGCCTATCACGCGCCAGGAAGATTGTCACAAGACTATCATACGGTTGAGTTAATGACCGATATTTTGGGGGGAAGTAAGTCTTCCAGGCTGTATGAACAGCTGGTCGATGCCAAGCAGTATTTCAATACCATCGGGGTATATACCACTGAAACTACTGATCCAGGTTTGTGCATCATTAGTGGCAGGCTTAACAATGGTGTTTCTTTTGAAGCAGCAGAAGAGGCCATACAAACGATTATCACAATGCTGCAGCACCAACACATCAACGCCCAAGAGCTCAACAAAGCAAAAAATCAAGCCGAGGCACACCGAGTATTTTCAGCGGTAGACTTGCTCCATAGAACACAAGAGCTAGCCATGGCTACTATCTTGGGAGATACCAACCTGGTGAACCAAGAAGCTAAAAGCATACGCAAGGTTACTTCAGAAGATATCCTGCGTACAGCAAAGTGTGTCCTCAACACTGACAATTGTTCTACTATCTACTACCAACGCAAAGACTAGGCAATTGCCACAGTTTTGGGTGTTGTAAAGAAGGCCATGCATGCACAGAACGTAATCCCTCAGTTAATCCTTACTAAGGACGGATCACATAGCTTATGGATGCCCGAACTGGATGAGACTTATCATTCTACCCATGGCGCTATCCAGGAATCACAGCATGTTTTTATTCGCCATGGTTTGCTGCATTGGCTAAATAATAAAGATCCCTCCAGTATTAATATCCTGGAAGTAGGGTTGGGAACCGGATTGAATGTACTACTTACCTACCTGGCATTGTTGACAAAGCAAGTGCACACAGCCTATACTGGCTTGGAGCCTTATCCCATCCCCTGGGAGTATGTACAACGCTTTAACTACGCAGCACAGCTTACCCAAAAGAAAAGCCTTCCCACCACCTATCAAGGCTTACGCACAACTTTTGAAGAGCTACATCAGGGGGCAGCCACATCTTTCTGTAAACTATCCGATCATTTCCTGCTCGAAAAAAGTAATTGCTCCCTTCAAGATTTTTCTGCTCCGCCCAATACCTTTGACATCGTCTATTTCGATGCATTCTCGCCTAACAAACAGCCTGCTATGTGGTCAGTTGATGTGCTCCAAAAAGTATATCAGATGATGAAACACCACGGAATCATGGTCACATACTGCGCGCAAGGAAAGCTCAGACGTGATCTAAAAGAGCTAGGCATGCATGTAGAAACACTGCCTGGCCCTCCTGGAAAAAAAGAAATGACAAGAGCTCGAAGATCAATGAGAGCAGTGTAAGGAGGAATAACCAGACAAAAAAAGGATTTACGGTCTCAACGAACTAATACAACGCATGAGGGCCCGATTGTTGCCTAAAAAATGTGTTACTAGGCTTTAATTTCTACCTCTACACCACTGGGTAGTTCTAGTTTCATTAAAGCATCTACCGCCTTGGAATTATTGGAGTAAATATCGATGAGCCTTTTGTAAGTGGCATATTGAAACTGCTCTCTTGATTTTTTACTTACGTGAGGAGACCTGAGTACTGTATAGATTTCTTTTCTGCTAGGTAATGGCACAGGACCGCTCACAATGGCTCCTGTAGCCTTTACCGCCTTGACAATTTTTTCCGAAGACTTATCGATCAGATTGTGGTCATAGGACTTGAGTTTGATACGTATTTTCTGATTCATGGATCGGTTATTTTACTGCTGTTCCTTTCGCTTTTTCTATGATGCTCTCTGCTAAATTCTTAGGCACCTTCTCATAGTGGGAGAAGGTTAAAGTTGCTGATGCACGCCCTGAGGTGATGGTACGCAAGTCTGTTACATACCCAAAGAGTGCTGCCAGGGGTACATCTGCCTTGACAATCTGAACTCCTCTTTTAGCTTCTATGCCTTTCATGAGGCCCCTACGCCTGTTCAAGTCACCCGTAACAGCCCCTGTAAATTCATCAGGAGTAGTCACCTCTACAGCCATGATGGGCTCCATAAGTGCTGGGAAAGATTTTTTGGCTGCTTCTTTATAACCTATTCTAGCTGCCAACTCAAAGGCGAGCGCATCTGAATCCACATCATGGAAAGAACCATGGAACAGTCTTACCCTCATGGCTTCTACAGGATAACTAGCCAGGGGCCCATTGACCATGGCTGCCGCAAAACCTTTTTGGATAGAAGGAATAAATTCTCTAGGAATAATACCTCCTACAATTTCGTTGACAAACTCTAGCCCGAGCTTTTCATCTTCTCTAGGGCCCAGCTCAAAGGAAATGTCCGCAAATTTACCTCTGCCACCTGTTTGCTTTTTGTACACTTCTTTGTGTTCTACACTGGTAGTGATGGCCTCCTTATAAGCTACTTGTGGCGCACCCTGGTTGATTTCTACCTTAAACTCTCTTTTGAGACGATCAATAATAATTTCTAGGTGTAGCTCACCCATGCCTTTCAAAATAGTCTGGCCAGTCTCTTCGTTGGTTTCTACCTTGAGTGTAGGATCTTCTTCTACGAGCTTGGTGATGGCCATCGATAGTTTGTCCACGTCTGCTTGCGTCTTGGGCTCAATAGAGTAGCCAATAACTGGTTCCGGGAAGGAGATGGATTCTAGGACGATTTTATGCTTCTCATCTGTGAGGGTGTCACCGGTCTTGATGTCTTTGAAGCCTACGCAAGCACATATATCACCTGCTGCAATTTTATCGATGGGATTCTGCTTATTAGAGTGCATTTGCATCAAACGAGAGATGCGTTCTTTTTTTCCCGTTCGATTATTGTATACATAAGAACCCGCATCAAGATTGCCAGAATAAACACGCATAAAGGCTAATCGGCCTACAAAAGGATCAGTAGCAATTTTAAAGGCAAGCGCAGCAAAAGGTTCTTGGGTATCTGGCTTTCTAGTTTCTTCTTGGTCATTTGTTGGATTAACACCTCGTACAGGGGGTAAATCTATTGGTGAAGGAAGATATGAACACACGGCATCTAAGAGCGCTTGTACCCCTTTATTTTTAAAGGCTGATCCACAAAGTACAGGCGAGAAAGACAGGTCAATCACGGCCTTGCGGATGGCAGCAACCATCTCTTCTTTAGTAATACTATGAGGATCCTCAAAGAATTTTTCTAGCAAGGCATCATCGTAGGATGCCACACTTTCTACTAGTTTCTGCCGCCACTCTTCTGATGTGGCTTGCAGGTCTTCTGGAATGGGCACAACCTGATACGTCATTCCCAAGTCTTCTTCATTCCAAATGATCGCTTGGTTGGTGATCAAGTCAATGATACCCTTAAAGCTGTCTTCGCTACCAATAGGAATTTGTAGTGGTACAGGATTGGCACCTAGTTTTTCTCTAATCTCTGTTACCGCATGGAAAAAGTCTGCACCTGCTCTATCCATTTTATTGATAAAGCATATTCTAGGCACTCGGTACTTGTCTGCTTGTCGCCATACGGTTTCTGACTGAGGCTCTACACCAGACACAGCACAGAAAAGGGCAACAGCACCATCTAGTACGCGCAAGGAACGCTCTACTTCTACAGTAAAATCGACGTGGCCAGGCGTATCAATGATATTGACTTTATACGCTTGAGTTTCATCCGTAGGTTTCCCTTGAGAAGTAGGATACTTCCAGAAGGTAGTCGTAGCAGCAGAGGTAATGGTAATTCCCCTCTCTTGCTCTTGCTCCATCCAGTCCATCACTGCCCCCCCCTCATGTACTTCACCTATTTTGTGGGTGAGGCCTGTATAATAGAGAATTCGTTCTGTAGTCGTTGTCTTACCAGCATCAATGTGGGCCATGATGCCTATATTCCTCAAAAAGCCTAGGTCCTTGCTCATTACCTAATTCTAAAATGTGAAAATGCTCGGTTGGACTCAGCCATCTTGTGGATATCATTTTTCTTCTTGACAGCATTGCCCTCTCCCTTAGAAGCAGCAATGGTCTCATTCACCAATCTTTCTGTCATTGTTTTTTCTCCCCTGGCTCTTGCACAGTTGATAAGCCATTTGACACCCAGGGAAATCTTGCGACCGGCCCTCACTTCTACGGGAATTTGAAAGGTAGAACCTCCTACTCGTCTTCTTTTTACTTCAACGGAAGGAATCACATTGTTCAATGCCTTTTTCCATACTTCCAGCCCTTCTTCTTCTGTCTTCTCTGCTATCTTATCAATGGCGTCGTAGAAGAGGGTATAGGCTAGATTTTTCTTACCGTCCTTCATGAGAGAGTTTACAAACCTCGTCACGAGTGGGTCTTTGTACTTAGGATCAGGTAAGAGAGGTCTTTTTTTTGCTTGTCCTTTTCTCATCTTTTTTCTTTGTATTTCTCACTGCTAGTGTGCCAACAGCCATCTATAATACATCATTAAAAGTTTATTTTTTCGAATTCTTAGCGCCAGACTTAGGTATTTTAGCGCCATACATTGATCTGCCTTGTTTTCTGCCTTCTACACCGGCAGTGTCTAGCGTGCCGCGTATGATCGTATACTTAACACCGGCTAAATCTTTGGGGCCTCCACCTCTGACCAATACAATAGAGTGCTCTTGTAGGTTGTGCCCCTCACCAGGAATGTAGGCTAGTACTTCTTTACCGCTGGTGAGCCTTACCCGGGCTAACTTTCTCATCGCTGAGTTGGGCTTTCGCGGGGTGGCAGTATACACTTTGACGCAAACTCCTTTGCGTTGTGGGCACCTATTCAAGGCGGGTGACTTCGATTTACTACTTGGTTTTTTTCTGCCGTTTCTGACTAATTGTTGTATGGTCAGCATTGCGTTTTGGGTTTGATTGGACGATGCTCGTCTTCCTATTTCAGGATCGCAAATGTATGGAAATAGTCTATGGTAACCAAGTACAAGAAAGCACATAGACCGACGCAGGAGGAGGCACTCCCTTTTCAGCAGGGGTTAGTAGGTAACAGAAGTATTGCTATATTTTGTGTCCAACAAGACGTGCCATGACCACAAAAGAACGCTACCAGGCCTTCATTGACTACTTTACCCAACACCAGCCCAAGGCAACTACAGAACTTAAGTATAAAAATCCTTTTCAGCTACTGCTTGCAGTCATGCTGAGTGCACAGTGTACAGACAAGCGCATCAACATGGCTACACCTGCGTTGTTCGAGGCTTTTCCTACTCCTATGCACATGGCTCATAGCAGCTTTGAAGAAATTTTCCCCTATATCAAGAGTATCTCTTACCCAAATAGTAAAACTAAACACGTGCTCAACATGGCCAAAATGGTGGTGGAAGACTTCGCAGGAACTATACCTGAACAAGTAGAAGACCTGCAAAAGTTGCCGGGCGTGGGCAGAAAGACCGCCCATGTGATCGTCTCTGTGTTGTACAATCAGCCTAAGATGGCTGTAGATACGCATGTGCTTCGCGTGTCAAAACGGTTGGGCTTGGTGAATGAGAGTACTACAACACCCTTGGCTGTAGAGAAGGAACTGGTTCGGCACCTACCTGAAGCGTCTATAGCCAAGGCACACCACTGGCTGATTTTGCATGGACGGTATGTTTGCTTGGCACGCAAACCAAAGTGCAATGCCTGTGCACTTACTTCTTTTTGCCGCTACTTTGCACAAACTTCGGTGTGACCTTGTTGAGCTATTGAACTTCGGTACTTCCCCATTATGTATGACGCCAGTGCACCCCCATTGGCGTATCCTGCAAAGCAATGTCAAGCTCCTTGAGTTGCGCTCGAATGGCTTCTACCTGATCGTATCGTTTCTGCACCTTGGCCTGGCTGTATAGCCCTAGTAAAATATCGAGCAGTGCTGTCGCAGAGACGCTAGATTCCTGGCGCAGCCCTAGAATATCTTGCACGAAAGTGGCGTACGTATTTTTGAGGTGCTCAAAAGCTGTCGGACCTAGCCAACCAGGAGATAATTGGCCGTTCTGCAATGCATTGATAGACTTGAGCAAGTTGAACAGCATTGCTATCATCTGGGCTGTGTTAAAGTCATCGTTCATGGCCTCATAGCAGCGATCACAGTTGTGCTTGATTTGTGCAGCCATGTCTTGATCCATGCCCGCAACGCCATCTTTGGGGCAGGGCAATTCGTTAAGCACTTTTAGCCCATTCATCAGTTTGAGATAACCGCTTTGGGCAGCTTGTAATGCCTCATTAGAAAAGCTGATCGTACTGCGATAGTGGGCTTGCAATACAAAGAAACGCAACGTCATGGGGCTGTAAGCCTGGTCCAGCAGTGGATGCCTACCTTGAAACAGTTGTTCCAAAGTAATCGCGTTGCCCAGCGACTTTCCCATTTTCTGGCCGTTGATGGTAATTAGGTTATTGTGGAGCCAGTACTTAGCGGGCTCGGTATGGAAAGCAGCTTGCGCTTGTGCAAGCTCACACTCATGGTGTGGGAAAAGTAGGTCTATGCCTCCTCCGTGGATGTCAAATCGCTGCCCTAGATACTTTGTGGAAATGGCTGAGCATTCTATATGCCAGCCCGGGAAGCCTTCTCCCCAAGGTGAGGGCCAGCGCATCAAGTGCCCTGGAGTAGCCTTTTTCCACAAAGCAAAGTCCAATAGACTGTGTTTTTCCTGCTGACTACTGAGTAGTCGTGTACCCGCCAGTAAATCTTCTACAATTCTGCCTGAAAGCTTTCCGTAGTGATGGGCCTTGTTATACGCTTCCACATCAAAATACACAGAGCCATGGGCCTCGTACCCCAAGCCTGCCTTGATGATCTGCTGAATCATAGTAATCTGCTCAGGAATATGTCCGCTAGCACTTGGTTCAATGCTAGGAGGTTGCACATTCAGCAAAGCCATATCCTGGTGGTAGCTGTTGGTATAGCGCTGAACAACCTCCATCGGCTCCAGGGCCTCCAAACGCGCCTGTTGTGCAATCTTGTCTACACCTTCTTCGGCATTGCTTTCTAGATGGCCTACGTCGGTGATGTTTCTCACATACCGCACCTGGTAGCCCAGATGCTTCAAGTACCTGAAAACAATGTCAAAATTGATGGCACTGCGCGCATGCCCCAAGTGTGCCTTGCCATAGACAGTAGGGCCACACAAATACATACCCACCAATGGGGGATTCAGAGGCACGAAGTGTTCTTTCTGGCGGGTAAGGGTGTTGTAGACTTTGAGCTGACCTTGCATGGCACAAAGTTAAGAGATTAATACTTAGAGCTTCAAAGTAGATGCTCAACCACGAACAAATAGGAAGGCTACGTCTCAAGTCAGGGCAGTCTAGCACATGTTAACTAGTTTTGCTAAATTCAGGCCTGATTTCATGAATTACACATGTATTAACCAAATTGTACCATGATGAGTCAAAAACAGCTTTTTGCCAGCATGATAGCAGCAGCCCTACTGGGAGGGAGCATAACACTGGGAAGTTACCAACTGCTGCCTTTTCAGCCAAAGCGACCAACCATCCTCTACGAGCCTAGCGTACCCCAGCAACCTATCCACTTAGCTAGTCTCACAGCTGCTGACAACCACGCATCAGAGCCTAATTTTGTCCATGCTGCCCAAATAGCGACACCTGCTGTAGTACACATCAAGGCTAAATACGAAGCCAAGGTGATGCACACACCCAGGGCAAACACTCCATTTGATCAGCTGTTTAGAGATTTTTTCGGAGAAGGATTTGATGCAAGTCCAAAAGAATATAAAAGTCAGCCACAGTATGCATCCGGCTCAGGGGTCATCATTGCTTCAGATGGGTACATTGTTACCAACAACCACGTCATAGACGAAGCAGACCAAATAGAAGTGACTTTGGATGACAATCGTAAATATAGCGCCCAGTTAGTAGGACAAGACCTCAATACAGACCTGGCACTTTTGAGAATCAAAGAAAAAGACCTTCCCTATCTCCAATTTGGTAACTCAGATACGCTCCAAGTAGGAGAATGGATCCTGGCAGTAGGCAACCCATTTAACCTTACCTCTACCGTCACCAAAGGGATTGTGAGTGCCAAAGCACGCACAATAGATATTTCACAGAACAAAAGTGGGATGCGCATCGAGGCTTTTATCCAAACAGATGCTGCTGTCAATCGCGGAAACAGTGGAGGTGCACTAGTCAATTTAAAGGGTGAGCTAGTAGGTATCAATACTGCCATTGCCACCAATACTGGGAATTTTACCGGTTATTCTTTTGCTATCCCTGCTTCTATTGTCGAGAAAATTACCAATGACTTAAAAAAATATGGCGCTGTGCAACGGGCCATGTTAGGGATCAGTATTAAAGACGTAGATGCTGATCTGGCTGAAAAAGAGGGACTAAAAAAGTTGAGCGGAGTTTATATAGCCGACATTAGCAAAAATGGAGCCGCTGCCGAGGCCGGCATCCAGGCGGGAGACGTGATTGTGGCCGTCAATGGCAATAAGATTAAGAACACCTCTCAGTTACAAGAACAAATTGCACGCTACAAGCCCAATGACAGGGTAAGGATTACTTACTACAGAAAGGATCAGGAGATCACGGTCACGGTGACGCTCAAAAGCATGGAAGAAAAAGTACAAATCGTACGCAAAAAGGATACTGTGGAAATGGGTGGTGCAACCTTTGAAAACGTGGAGCAAGCTACTCATAAGCAGCCAGGTATCACAAGCGGCGTACGTATCAAGGCGCTCAAGGCAGGCCCATGGAAACATTCAGGACTGCAGCAAGGCTTTGTTATTACTGCTATGGACAGAGAACCAGTGGAGAATTTAGATCAATTTGTCAATATTTTAAACCGCAAAACGGGAGGCATTTTGGTGGAAGGTTGTTCTCAAAATGGGACGAAAATTTACCGTGCTGTAGATTTGGACAATTAGCGGAACCCATGAGGACTTGTATGCCGATGCTATGAAAATAAAAACAACTGTTTTTGTAGGTAGCAGTTCAGCTTACACACAATGCCCGCAGGCTTCGATGCCCGAACTGGCCCTCATAGGGAGATCCAACGTGGGCAAGTCCTCGTTGCTCAACATGTTACTCGGCCGCAAGCAACTTGCCAAAATATCTAGCAGGCCAGGAAAAACACAATTGATCAATCATTTTTTAGTCAATGATACCTGGCATATCGTTGACTTGCCGGGTTATGGCTGGGCCCAGGCAGGCAAGACTCAAAAGCAGCAATGGGCAAAGATGGTGAAAGCCTATTTCCTAAATAGAAAGCAGCTCAGCTTTGTACTAGTACTGGTAGATGCAAGGCACCAACCTCAAGAGCTAGACATCGTTCTGATCAACTGGCTGAGAGAACACCAAATTCCTTTTTTCATTTTGCTCACCAAGGCAGATAAAAACTCTAAGCAGCAGGTGAGTAAGAATTTAGCTATGCTGAGACGTGTGTTGAGCAACGATTGGGAAGTGCTACCTCAAGTATTTGTGACCTCTTCTCGGGACAGAACAGGACGTGAAGAACTGCTACATTGTATTCAACATGAACTTGGCAAGTATAACGCCTAACGGCTTCACATATGTGTTGTAAATTTTACATCCATGGCAATTGATTTGAAAGATATTGTAAGTATTTCGGGACATAGTGGGCTTTTTAAGTCGATCAAGCCTACACGCCACGGCCTCGTGGTAGAAAGTCTGGATGATCAAAAGAAGCGGTCTATCAAGCAACCTCAAGACCATGAGATGGCTACCCTAGAAAATATTGGAATTTATACAACGGGCAAGGAAGAAACTTTACCTTTGTCCACCATTTTATGGAGGTTGCATGCAGAATTTGCAGCCTTGGTACACACCGATTTGTATGACACGCCTGACAAGTTATACGCGTTGATGGGACGCATTGTTCCTAATTATGATCCTAAAAGAGTACATGCATCCAATATCAGGAAGATCATCCATTGGTATAATATCTTGGTGCAGCGTACTCCTGAACTTTTTGGTGCGGTAGTCCAAGAAACATCACCCGCCAGCCTAACATAGCCCCATAACCCAATTGGAACGATGGCTGGTATCTACATCCATATTCCGTTTTGTAAACAGGCCTGCCATTACTGCGACTTTCACTTTAGTACTAATACACGCCTAAAGGCACCGATGCTACAAGCCATTGCCAAAGAACTGCGCGTGCGCAAGGAGTACATGGGCGCTGTACAGGTGAAGAGTATTTACCTAGGGGGAGGCACGCCTTCACTGTTAGAAGTAACCGCACTGGAAACACTACTGATACTTATTGCGCAACATTTCTCGCTGAGTGATGTCATGGAGATTACTCTGGAAGCCAATCCAGATGACATCACCCTGGCTAAGTTACAGGCGTTGAGGGCTGTAGGCATTAACCGATTGAGCATCGGGGTACAGTCTTTTCAGGATAGCGTACTGAGTTATCTCAACAGGGTACATGATAGTCAAAAGGCTATTGCTAGTGTAGAACTCGCCAGAAAGGCAGGCTTTGACAACCTGAGCATCGACCTCATGTATGCTATACCAGGGACCAACCAGGCAATGTGGGAAGCCAACTTGGCAACGGCACTGCAGCTACGGCCAGAACACATTGCAGCCTATTGCCTTACCATTGAAAAAAACACAGTCTTTGGGCACTGGCACGAAAGAGGGAAGCTCAGTATTGTAGAAGAGGAAGTAGCTGCCAGGCAATTCGAAACATTGGTAGAGGTATTGACAACACATCATTATGAGCACTACGAGGTCTCTAATTTCAGCCAGCCTGGGTACCATGCACAGCACAACACAAATTATTGGAAGCAAGGACCGTACTTAGGCGTGGGGCCTGGCGCGCATTCTTATGATGGAGCCACAAGACAATACAATGTGGCGCACAACCAGCGTTATATCGACAGTCTACAGGGAGGTATCATTCCTTGTACAGTGGAAGTACTCACGAGAAAAGACCACATCAATGAGTATATAATGACCAGCCTGCGCACCCAATGGGGGTGTGATATGGCATGGCTCAAAGCGCAGTATAATTATGTGCTAGCACAAACCCAAAGCACTTATCTCGAGCAACTGATCAATCATAAGTTAGCGGTGATTAATGGCCAAAAATTGCTACTGACACGTCAGGGAAAGCTGCTAGCCGACCAAATCGCCGCGGATTTATTGGTAGATTAGCAGCGCTGCTAGCGCCAACGTTGGGCATGAATTATAAGCATAACTTGATGCTGCTACCATGAAGACCTATCTAAGAATATTGGCTTATGCAGGCCCTATACAGCGGCTTTTTTTGTTTTACTGCCTGACTACTCTACTGGCTATCTTTTTTGGATTGGTCAATTTAAGCCTACTCATTCCTTTGCTAGAAGTGCTGTTTAGCCAAACCGATAGCGGTGGTACCCTAGCCGCTATTCCCAAACCCGGCTTTTCTATTAGCCTTGCTCACCTAAAAGAGTTATTCAGCTACTACTTTGTCAATATCATCGCTACATATGGCCGCATGAGTGCGCTGTATTTTGTCTGCATCATCATGATCATCTCTGTGTTGCTTACTAACCTTTTCAAGTATTTGGCCGAGATCATTGCAGCAGAGCTGCGCATCAATGTGATACATCACCTTAGGAAAGAGCTTTTTGACAAGATCTCTCGGCTACACATGGGCTACTTTACTAATCAACATAAGGGAGACATCATGGCCAAGGTCATGAGCAATGTGCAAGAAGTAGAATATGCTATGAACTATGCCTTCAGGGTTTTCTTTAAGGAGCCGGCCACCATCATTGGTTTTTTCATTGTGCTATTCTACATATCTCCTCAGCTGACATGGCTGGCACTACTCTCGCTACCAATCGTGGGAGGGGGCATTACTGCAATCGTGAGGCGGTTGCTCAAACGGGCTGTCCAAGGACAGGCATCGCTCAGCAGGCTGATGAGCATCTTAGAAGAAGCCATGGGGGGTATGCGCACCATAAAATCTTTTGCCGTACGTCCTTACATTTTGGGAAAGTTTGAACAGGAAAATGCAACTTATGCAAAGCTTAACCTCTCTATCTTACTCAAGAACAGCCTGGTTCCTTTATTATCCGAGTTTCTGGGGGTGTTGGTGATGGCGTTATTATTGGCTTATGGGGGGAGAATGGTTTTTTTAAATGAGTCCGCCTTTACGGCAAGCACCCTCATTACCTATATCATCATTTTTTCTCAAGCACTGGTACCTGTCAAATCCATCTCTAAATCCTTGAGTCATATCCAGCGTGGCCTTGCTGCGGGCAGGCAAGTTTTTTCCCTGGCAGATATCCAACCAGCCATTGTTAATAAGCCGGGTGCGCGTACCATCAAGTCCTTGCAGCAAGCCATTACTTTCCGAGAGGTGCACTTTTCCTACGACCGTAAGTCGATTATAAGGCACCTGAACCTCACCATAGAACCCGGTAAAAAGATTGCCCTAGTAGGCCCTTCTGGGGGCGGTAAGTCAACCATCATCAGTTTGCTCAATAGGCTCCACGATGTGACCCAAGGAATCATACAAATCGATGGCCTTCCCCTGCAAGACTATGACATCCAATCACTGCGGAAGCTCATAGGAGTCATCACACAAGACACCATGCTCTTCCACGATACCGTGTTTAACAACATTGCGTTGGGCAGGCCCGAGGCTTCAGAACTCGCTGTGATAGAGGCTGCTCGTATAGCGCATGCACACGAGTTTATCAAAGCGCTGCCCCAGGGCTACCAAACGGTACTTGGTGCAGGAGGCAGCAAACTGTCAAGTGGCCAAGGACAACAACTAGGCATTGCACGTGCCGTACTGAGCCAACCATCTGTCTTGGTTCTGGATGAAGCTACTTCTTCCCTGGATAGTGCTTCAGCAAAGTTGGTTCAAGAAGCGCTAGACAGGCTCATGCAGAAAAAAACCCTGGTTGTCATTGCCCATCAGCTGAGTACCATCTGTAATGCGGACGAAATTTTTGTTATCGACGCTGGGGAAGTGGTAGAGCACGGCACACATGAAGTACTGATGCAAAAAGAAGGATTGTACAAAAGACTGAGCATGCTGTACTACCAAGAAGATTAGGGAACTAGTCTTTTCAGGAATGGTGTACTAAAGTTTACGTGCTACCTCTTTCTCCTCAAACCCTTCAATCATATCATCTACTTTGATGTCGTTAAATTTTTTGATGCTAATACCACACTCGAAACCATTTTTTACCTCTTGAACATCCTCCTTAAATCGTCTAAGTTGGCTGACGGTACCCGTATAAATCACTATACCGTCTCTAATCAAGCGCATTTGGTTATCCCTTTTAATGCGTCCTTCTGTAACATAACAGCCTGCCACAGTGCCTACCTTAGATATTTTGAAAACCTCTCTTACTGTGGCATTGCCTGTAATTACCTCTGTTATAGAAGGCGCTAGCATGCCTTGCATGGCATCTTGCACATTGTTAATAGCATCATAAATAATAGAATAGAGGCGAATATCAATCCCCTCTTTTTCAGCAAGCTTGCGAACATTGGCAGAAGGCCTCACCTGGAAGCCAATCACAACGGCATCAGCAGCAGCGGCTAGCAGGACATCAGATTCGGAGATAGCGCCCACACTCTTGTAAATTATATTGACTTGGATTTCCTCGGTAGAAAGCTTGAGCAGTGCATCAGCAAGTGCTTCTACAGAGCCGTCCACATCACCTTTGAGAACAATGTTCAACTCCTTAAAGTTACCAATGGCCAACCTTCGGCCAATTTCATCCAGGGTGATGTGGGTTTTAGTGCGCAGACTTTGTTCTCGCAAAATTTGCTGCTTGTGGGTAGCCACCTCACGGGCTTCTTTGTCGGAAGTCATTACTCGGAATGTATCTCCTGCTTGTGGAGCACCATTTAGGCCCAATACCTGAACGGGTGTTGCGGGAATTGCTTCTTTAACAGGGCGGAGGAGGTGGTCGGTCATGGCTTTTACCTTACCGTAGTAAGCACCTGCCAGGACCATATCTCCAACTCTAAGTGTACCGGATTGTACCATCAGTGTAGTCACATATCCTTTTCCTTGGTCTAAGGAAGCTTCTAGTACTGTTCCTCTCGCTCTTTTGTTGGGGTTGGCTTGTAGTGCTAGAAATTCAGCCTCAAGGAGTACTTTCTCTAGGAGTTCCTTAATACCTTCGCCTGTCTTGGCAGAAATGGCTTGGCTCTGGTACTTGCCTCCCCAGTCTTCTACCAAGATGTTGATGCCAGATAGTTCTTCCTTAATCTTATCTGGATTAGCCTCAGGCTTATCCATTTTATTAATGGCCACCACAATAGGCACCCCTGCTATTTGGGCATGACTAATTGCCTCTTTGGTTTGGGGCATTACCCTGTCGTCAGCAGCTACTACAATAATGACGATATCAGTAATTTTAGCACCCCTCGCTCGCATGGCGGTAAAAGCTTCGTGGCCAGGAGTATCTAGAAAGGCAACTCTTTGCCCACTTTCTGTGATGACGTCGTAGGCGCCAATATGTTGTGTAATACCTCCTGCTTCCCCTTTGGTAATCTGCGTTTTACGGATATAGTCGAGCAAGGAAGTCTTGCCATGGTCTACATGGCCCATAATGGTAACAATAGGTGCTCTTCCTACTAGCTCCTCTGGACGGTCTTGCTCTTCTTCCTCTGCTGTTTCTTCTTGAACGTCAGTAAACTCAACGCGATATTCAAACTCATCGGCAATGATCGTGATGGCTTCTGCATCTAAGCGTTGATTGATGGAGGTCACCATGCCTAGTGACATGCAGGTAGATAGAACTTCATTAACAGAAACACCCATCAGTGAAGCCAGGTCATTAGCTGAAATAAACTCCGTCACTTTGAGAATTTGGGCTTCTTTTTTGACACGTAGCAACTCCTCTTCTTGGGCTTCAGCAATGGCCGATCGTTTTTCTCTTCTGTATTTAGCTCGGCTATCTTGCGTCTTCCCTCCACTAAGCTTTGCCAGCGTATTTTTTATTTGCTCTTGAATCTCTTGCTCGGAGACGCTCTCTTTTTTTGGCCCTGTAGGACTCTTGGGTTTCTGCGCTACTGACTTAGGTGTTACTATTCTTTTTCTGAGTCTCTTTTTTTGTTCTTGTTTAGTATCGGAGGAAGCCACTTGGCGGAATTGCTTCTCTCTAGATTTGGGCAAGTCCATATTGCCCAACACGGTCAAGCCCTTCAGGTTTTCTTGTTTTGCTATGGTGATCCTCTCAGGAGGAACTTCTTGAGCTACTTCTGAGGGCACTGGCGTGGTCGGAGTGATGACCTCAGGTACTTGGGCTGGCGGGCTATCATTTTCTTTGACTGGCTTACTGGCTTTTTCCAGTGATGTTTTGCCCACCAGGCTCACACCAGGTAGCTGCGGTACAACGGTCTCATGATGCGGGATGATTTTTTGTTCTTTGGAAGCAAGTTTCGGTGCTTCATTTGAAATAAGGATGGGATTATCTACATAACTTGCTCCAATAGCTATTTCTGATGCTTCTTCCTTGTCCACAGCAGCGCCAGCAAACTCTTTGGCCAGCATCTTAAACTGGTCTGGTGTGATCTTTGCGTGGGGCTTGTTTTCGACCTCAATGCCCTTTTCAACAAGAAATGCTACAATGGTAGTAGTTCCTACATTGAGTTTTCTCGCTGCTTGACTGAGTCGCATTATCTTTTCTTCGGCCATGGGTCTACCTATTGTCATTAATCTTCAAATTCTCGGCTTAAAGTGCTGTACAGTGCATCAATGCTCTCTCTCTCCAAGTCTGTTCTTCGCTCAAGGTCTTCTTTGGCTACAGCCAGGACACTTTTGGCGCTATCAAGCCCTACCTTTTTGAGCTCATCGATGATCCAGCTTTCCACCTCATCTGCAAACTCTTCTATGCTCACGTCATCCTCTTGAGCATTCAGTTCTCTGTACACGTCGATTTCTTTACCAATTAACCTGCTTGCCAACTTAATATTTTGCCCCCCCCGGCCGATGGCTAGAGAAACTTGCTCTGGCTTTAGATACACAGCAACCCTGTCTCCTTTGTGCTGAATGCTACTCAGCTTGGCAGGACTAAGCGCTCTAGTGATGTACAAGTCTAGGTTGTCGGTATAGTTGATCACATCAATGTTCTCCCCCTGAAGCTCTCTAACAATGCTGTGGATCCGAGAACCCTTCATGCCTACACAAGCACCTACTGGGTCTATGCGGTCGTCATAAGACTCTACAGCTACCTTGGCTCTTGCTCCAGGCTCACGCACTGCTTTTTTGATAGTAATCAGCCCTTCGGATACTTCGGGCACTTCACTTTCAAATAACCGTTCTAGCAGCACGGGCGAAGTCCTTGAGAGGATGACTCTTGGTACACTCCCTTGTAGCTCTACTTTGTGAACGATGGCACGAACATACTCTCCTTTCTTGAAGTGGTCTTTAGGAATCTGTTCTGAATTCGGCAATATCAACTCGTTTTTTTCATCGTCTAGCAGGATCACTTCCCTATTCAATATTTGGTACACTTCTGCATTGATCATTTCCCCAATCAGTTCTGCGTATTTTTTATAGAGTACATCCTTCTCTAAATCTTTAACTTTTTGAAGCAAAGCCTGCTTGGCGACTATGATTGCTCTTCGCCCAAAACTGATAAATTCTACTTCCTCTGCTACCTCTTCTCCTATCTCGAAATCATCCTCTATCTTCCGTGCCTCAGACAGGCTTATCTTATTATGTTCCCATATATCTTCAGAATTATCATCGACAATTTCCCTGAAACGCCATACCTGTAGGTCTCCTTCGTCTAGGTTGATGATGATGTCAAAGTTATCGTCTATCTCAAACTTCTTTCGGATCATGGCCCTGAAGACATCTTCTAAAATCCTAATCACAGTAGGCCGGTCTATGTTTTTAGCCCTTGCAAATTCTGCAAACGATTCAATTAATTCTTTACTATCCATTGTTATTACTTGAATAAAGCTTCCCTTATGTCTAGTATATAAAAATAGGGGGCCTTGCCCCCTCCGTAAACCGAACTTTTCTTACCCAAGCGCTAATCTTGGGAAAAAAAAGCAAAATTCAAACTGTGAGCTGCCAAATCATTGAATGAAGTATTGAAAAAGCACTAGGTAAAAACAATATCTGCTGGCTGGATAGGCTTCCAGCAATTCATTTTTAGGAAAAGCTGAGCGGTAACAACTACATCTTGCAAGCAATAGGCCGCGATTTTCCCCAGGTTATTTCCTGTGTAGTAATAGTGATTCACCTCGCTTCCGTCCATCAGCTCCTTGCTAGAGCTGATGCCAAATAGTGTAGCCAACAAGTGCAAAGATGTAAAACTCTTTCTGTCTCCAAACTTCCAGAGCTCCATAGTATCCAGATGTGCTACTTCCCAAGGCTTTTTTCCTGCTATGTCTAGTACCCGCGGCAAAGGAATGCCATGCACCAGCATCCTTCTACATAAATAGGGGAAGTCAAACTCCTTGCCATTATGGGCGCAAAGCCTGAGACTATTTTGACGAAAACCGGTTTCTAACACGTCCTTAAAGTCTTGGAGCAAGGCCCTTTCATCATGATCTCTCAACGCTTTGACGCGCAGTGTCGGCACATCATGCTCATCAAAAGTGACAATTCCCAGGCCAATGACAATGATTTTTCCAAACTCTGCATAGATCGCTGCCTTCTCAAAAAACAAGTCACTGGCTTTCTCTTGGTCAGTCTTCTTAATCACAGTAGCCTTTTGATCCCACAGTGGTTTTAGCGCATTATCTAATTCTTGGTAAGACCCTGCACAAGAAACCGTTTCTATATCGAGAAAAAGGATACTTTTGAGCACTTGCTTAGGTGCTGTACGCATAGAGGTGGTATTTTTTTAAAAAAATTAAGCTAGATGCTTGCATCAGCAAACGATAGGCGTCATCATCGTGCCATATCGCGCAGAGTACATCGTTTTGAGCACGTCCTGAGAACTATGAATCACCTTTCTTCTAATCATAACACAGACCTCGATCAGCTAGATACTCGAGAATACATCATCGTCAAAGGGGCTCGTGTGAATAACCTAAAAAACCTGAGCGTTGCCATTCCTCGCAACAAGCTTGTGGTGATTACTGGACTTTCTGGTTCGGGCAAGTCTTCTTTGGCTTTTGATACGCTTTTTGCAGAAGGCCAGCGGATGTATGTAGAAAGCCTGAGTGCTTATGCGCGGCAGTTTCTGGGAAGAATGGAAAAGCCGGCCGTAGACTACATCCGAGGGATTGCGCCAGCCATTGCCATTGAGCAAAAAAACCACAGCAAGCATCCACGTTCTACGGTAGGCACTAGCACGGAAATCTATGATTACTTGAAACTTCTCTATGCCAGAGTTGGCATCACCTACTCGCCTGTCAGCGGCCAGCAGGTCACTAAAGACAGTGTCTCTGATGTGGTCGATTACATCCAGCAGCATCAAGAAGGCACCAAGGTAATGATCCTTGCTCCCTGCAAGATAGCGCAAAACCGCAGCTTGGTCGATACGCTCAAGGTAGAGTTAGGGAAAGGGTTTACCAGAGTCATACAGGGAGAGGCACTGCTGTTGATTGAGGAGCTCATAACAGACCAAGCCAAGCTTAATACACAAGAGGAGCTTTATCTTTTGGTAGACCGTATAGCAGTGCATAAGCACGATATAGCCCATCAGTTTAGGCTGGCAGATTCTGTGCAAACTGCTTTTTTCGAAGGAGAGGGGGTATGCGCGATTGAAATATTCGGAGAGGTGCGGAGAACTTTTTCCGATCGGTTTGAACGAGATGGAATTACGTTCGAAGCCCCTTCGGCGAACCTTTTTAGCTTTAATAATCCCTATGGAGCCTGTAAAACTTGCGAAGGATTTGGCAAGATCCTGGGCATTGACGAAGACAAAGTCATCCCCAACAAGCGCCTGACTATTGATGAAGGTGCCATTCTGCCCTGGCAAAGCAAAACCATGCAAAAATGGCTTGCTCCCCTCATTGCGCAAAGTAAGAAGTTTGACTTCCCCATACATAAGCCTTACATCGAGTTATCGGCAGAACAGAAAAAGCTCCTGTGGACAGGCAATGCGTCCTTTCAAGGCCTGGATGCTTTTTTTGCATACCTAGCCAGCCATGTTCATAAAATCCAGTATAGAGTGCTCTTATCGCGCTATAGAGGGAAAACAGATTGCCCTGATTGTCAAGGTACAAGAATCAGAAAAGATGCCGCCTATGTTCAAATAAGCGGTCGGGCTATTACTGAACTTTTGCTCATGCCGGTAGAGCAGCTCGTACAGTTTTTTGGCCAACTGACACTCGACGCTCATCAGCAGCCGATTGCTGAAAGGCTCTTGACAGAGATTAGGGATCGACTTCGCTATTTGGAGCAGGTAGGCTTGGGGTATCTTACTCTGAACCGACCGGTGGCGACTTTATCAGGAGGGGAGTACCAAAGAATCAAGCTAGCTACAGCACTAGGTAGTACGTTGGTAGGTACGATGTATATTCTAGACGAGCCCACCATTGGTCTCCACCCTAGAGACACCCGCAAGCTTACAGACATCCTCATTGCGCTCAAGCAGCTCGGTAACACAGTCATCGTAGTAGAGCATGAGGAAATAGTGATGCGTGCTGCTGACCAATTGATTGATATAGGACCAGAAGCAGGATCCGGGGGTGGTCAGCTGGTATTTCAAGGAGACTGGCATGCATTGCAAAGTTTCAAACAAGGCCATACAGCTCGTTATTTGAACGGCCTCGATACGATTCCTGTACCCACTCAAAGAAGAGTCTGGCATGATGCATTGCTCATCCAAGGAGCGCGAGAGAACAATTTAAAGCACATTGATGTTGAAATCCCTTTGGGGATACTCACAGTAATAACAGGAGTGAGTGGTTCAGGCAAATCAACATTGGTAAAAAAGATTATTTATCCGGCCATCAGCCAACTACTGGGGCTGCGTGCAGAACAAATAGGCAAGTTCGACGGGCTAGCAGGGGACTTTCACAAGCTTGACTACATCGATTTTATCGATCAGCATCCTATTGGAAAGTCCTCTCGCTCTAATCCCAGCACCTATGTTAAAGCTTATGACCCCATTCGACAGTTTTTTTCAGCCCAACCGTTGGCGCAACAACGAGGTTATAAACCAGGGCAATTTTCCTTTAACCTAGAAGGGGGCCGGTGTGAAGAATGTCAGGGTGAGGGAGAGATAAAAATTGAAATGCAGTTTATGGCCGACATTTTCCTGACCTGCGAAAACTGCCAAGGAAAGCGTTTTAAGAAGGAAACACTTGAGGTGAAGTACCAGGACAAAGACATTGCCGACGTCCTCGCCATGACGGTAGATGATAGCTTGGTATTTTTTGCAAATCAGCCGCCTATCCTCAATAAGCTGTATCCCTTGCAAGAGGTAGGCCTGGGATACATTCGGCTCGGACAATCTTCCAATTCTCTGAGCGGCGGTGAGGCACAACGTGTTAAGCTAGCTGCTTATCTCAGCAAAGGACAACACCACAAGCACACCTTGTTCATTTTTGACGAGCCCACAACAGGTTTGCATGTACATGATGTCCATAAATTACTCAAGGCGATCAATGCGCTTATTGAAGAAGGCAACAGCGTTTTAGTGATTGAGCATAACATGGAGGTAATCAAATGTGCCGACTGGCTCATAGACCTCGGACCAGAGGGCGGAGAACGGGGCGGAGAAGTAGTCTTTAAGGGTACGCCCGAGAACATGACACAGCTACAGGACAACCCTACTTCTCAGTATTTGAAAGAAAAATTACATCGACGTTGAAGAGAAAATTAACCTTGCGTAGTACCCGAACGTCTACTAAAGCCTCAAAAACATACCAAAAAAAGCCTGTTATACTGGTCGCATTACTTGTCGGTAGCATCTTTGGGTACGAAGTCGCCTCTTACCGCTATGCAGAGCAAGCTGCACTCACCTCTTCCAATGCCGTTATTCAAGTTCGCTTTAGCCCAGGGGGACATTGCACACAGTTTGTCAAGGAGGCTATTTCAAGAGCACAAAAAACCATTCTGG
Source organism: Amoebophilaceae bacterium (assembly GCA_031422615.1). Taxonomy (GTDB): domain Bacteria; phylum Bacteroidota; class Bacteroidia; order Cytophagales; family Amoebophilaceae; genus UBA8403. Next base: position 691 of record JANPMB010000023.1, on the reverse strand, counting down.
TACAAGCCTACGCTTTCACTTCCCTCCCTATTGCGGACGCACTGATTCAAGCGCACCAAAGGGGGATAGACGTGCGCATCCTGGTCGACCGCTCACAGCTTGCTAGCAAATACACGCAGGTGCGTCACGTGGTAGCGCAAGGCATTTTTGTCGCAGTAGATGTGGTGCCAGGCATTGCCCATAACAAAGTGATGATCATTGATGACAACCAGGTGCTCACTGGCTCATTCAATTGGACCAAAGCTGCGGAGAAGAACAATGCTGAAAATTTACTTTTGATCAACGACACAAAAACCAATGAAATCTATAAGACAGCATGGCACCAAAGAGCTGAGCAGGCACAGCCAGTAAAATAAGTGACTAGTCAGAATTCCTTGAATGGCGCGTACAATGCCCTCTCAACTACCCTCCTGGCATTCATTACGGTTTTATGATCATGGCGTCTCTTAGCCAAAATATCTAACTGGGCGTGATATTTATATGCACTTTTTTGCATATCATTCATCCGCAGCACAAGCGCTAATAACACCCACTAATGTCTTGGCCTCGGTCTATGTCTCTACCCTCCATCAGCATCATAGACATTCTCATCTTTGTCGTCTTCTTTGCTCTTAATATCATCGTAGGGTTTCGGTACAGAGGCAAGCGCCAATCTTTTCGAGAATACGCTATCGGCGATAAAAAATTCTCT
>JANPMB010000022.1:0-32403 GCA_031422615.1 Amoebophilaceae bacterium | reverse complement strand
AAAGTTTGTAAACGCTCTATGCAGGATGCTCCTACCAACCTGGTATCCCCTCTCTGAGATGGGCGTAGAAGACATGGTCAAGCCCTTGTCTGCGAGTGCCTTTTGTGGATTGAGGGTAGAAGACACGGTGCCTGACCACAGTACGCTCAGCCGTTTTAGAAGCGAGCTATCAGCAAAGAGAACCATGCATAGGCTACTAGCTAAACTCAATGCACAACTTGCGCACCGAGGTATTTTGGTACAACAAGGTGGCGGCATCATAGATGCTTCTATCACGCCTACGGCCCGTAAACCCCAAGGAAAGTCCACTGATATGCTTCCAGAGCACCCAGACACCCCTCCAGCCAAGGAAGTGATGCCTGGCGCAGATCAAGAAGCGCGTTGGGTCAAAAAGGGAAGTACGCTCCAGTGTGGCTACAAGCGCCATTACCTGGCAGCAGAAGACTCAGGCTTAGTCTTAGCGGTACACACTACCGCTGCCAACGTGCCTGATGGCTAGTGTATGGCATCCTGTCTGGCCCAAGTAGAATTGCCTTCAAGAAGTCGCATCCTAGCAGAAAAAGGGTATTATTCAGCCAAATACGATCAGCTATTACGCCAAAGATGGTTACGCAGTGGTATCCAACGCAAGGCCTACAGGCATAAGCCCTTCGCTTATAACTTATGCAGACTCCCGGGGATCATCATGTCCAAGGCATAGCAAAAACAGAGAAATGGTGCTCAAGAGGACACCTAGCTCCCACAACATGGGGAAAATCAGAAAACTGCATACCCACAAGCCCCCCCCAACAGGAACAGTAGAACACGTAAAGCCTTTTACGCAAAAGTCTCGCTCTGGACGAATACCCGAATAGCCCTTTACAAAGGGCATTGATCCCAGCAATCATGAGAGCTCTAGATTCTTCTTTAGGACAGCAGTTTTTGCATACCACATACCCCGCTATGTCCCACTCGAGCCTAAAAGTCAAGAAATAACCTAACAAAAGCCCGATAAGCCAATTGCTAGCACTAGCTATATACATGGGTTGAGAAGTCATATGCATGCTTCGCAATGCTCCAAGTGCTATCGTGTACATGCTGCCAGGATAAAGAACACAGCTGCTACGGTGATTCTAGAAGCTATATGACTTCTTGCGAAGGGCCTTGTATTTCAGACAGGCTCACAAAATAATTACCTAGAAGGCACCATTATGTTCATTAGAGAAGACATCATACACATGCTATATGCTGCTAGAATTGGAAATAATAGTGCCATAGCGGCTGCAAGAAAACAGCCCCTAAGTACGGATTATGGGTAGGCCACGCGACCAACAATGCTTCTACCCAATGTGAGTTCGTCCGTATATTCTAGTTCCCCTCCCACAGCCACACCACGGGCAATGACACTGGCTTTGACTGCACATCCTTTGATTTTTTTCGTGATATAGAATGCCGTGGTATCTCCCTCAATGGTGGCACTCAACGCAAAGATGACCTCTTGGGGCTGTATTTCTTGGACACGCTGTACCAGGGAGTCTATTTTTAGTTGGTCAGGGCCAATCCCTTCTACAGGAGAAATAATCCCTCCCAACACATGGTAAAGCCCTTTGTATTGGCCCGTATTTTCTATGGCTAGCACGTCTTGGATATTTTCTACCACACAAATGACAGACCTATCGCGGTGTGAATTGGTGCAGATGCTACACACAGATTCATCAGCAACATTATGACAATGGCGACAGTATTGTATTGCTGCACGCAGCTTGCGAAGCGCATCTGTCAGTCTTTCCGTATGCTCTTTTTGGGCTTTCAAAAGGAACAATGCCAGCCTTAACGCTGTTTTCTTGCCTATTCCCGGCAAGGTAGCAATCTCACGCACTGCTTCTTCGATTAGCTTGGAGGAGTAATGCATTATCTGGAGTAGGCTACTAACATTTTAGTCAGGCAAACATACATAAAAATGACTACGATCAGTGTTCTTGTAACACCATAAGGCTTGCTATTACCTGAAGAGGATAGTAAATTCGACCCTGTTTTTGGCAACATGCTGCAAGGTGTTGTGCTGGCTTTAGACAATGTTTTTACAACAATAGTAACAATAATTAAGAGTAGAGGGGCCTGTAGCTCAGCTGGTTAGAGCGCTACACTGATAATGTAGAGGTCCGTGGTTCGAGTCCACGCAGGCCCACGGGAAAGTGTTTCAAGATCGTTCATGTTTTACTGCACTCAAAAGTGTATACCGAGACTGGGCTGAAGGATGGCATATTGGGGATATGCCGATCATCACCGGATCTTAATGTAAACAACTTACGATCATGAAAAAACTAATGCCACTAGTAAGTATCTTGCTGGCCACGAGTGGCTGTCAAGGCATGCACCAGCGCTTAGGAATGATAGAGGAAAAACAGAAGCTGAGCAAGCTAAGTCTTTTCAAATCGTTTGTCAATGTTGTAGACGACGAGAAGAAACGTTGGAGTGCAATACAAGAAGTCCTTGATAAGGGGTGGGGCCAATGATCTAAAACAGCCTGTTGAGTTGGAAGACGACGACTACACACCATTGCCTGGTGTAGCCGAAGAAGGTGACCTAGAGGTAGTAGCAGGGTTGATTAACAATCGAGAAGTACCTGTAGTAGATATACAAATAAGTAAAACTGGAAGAACACCACTGCGTTTCCCTGCTTCAGCAGGGAAATTGGAGGTGGTAGAGCTACTTGTTGAAGTGCATGGTACAGATGTCAATGCGCTGGACCAAGAGGGGGCAAGCACATTGCACTATGCTGCTGCGGAGAGATAATTAAATTTTTGGCAAAAAAGGTGCCGACCTCAAAAAGTTCGCAAAGAATAAATTTTCCGTACTAGCCTTGGCTATCAATGCGGGTAATATCGCCGCAGTACGATATTTAGTAGGTAGTTATCCAGAGCTAATGCCTTCAGAAAGTAGTGGGGAAGGAAAACGTCTTATCAAGCTTTCCGATGATCTGTATGACAGTACTATCTTAAAGATCCTCGAAGAGCATTATCAATCACAAAATACTGCTGACAATCCCTGTAGAACTTGTTGCAATGTAACATGACTGTTTCCCCCCAAGGGCGCTATAAAATTTCTCCAGAGTTTTTCTAATTCTTCGAAGAGTCTCCCTTACATCACTAGGCTCCGTTTGGACTTCGCAGGGCTTTGTCTTTTCCTATCCTAAAAAATTTTTCTCGCGCGTATCCTTTTTCGCCACTTTCTTGGTGTATGATTCTTTTCTACAAGCCTAGCACCAAAGGCCTACTGCATTAAATTCTATGGACTAAAAATTGGCGAAATAAACAACAATTTGAAGTCCGACTCTCAGACTCTTTGTAGAGAAGCCTATTAATAAGTTTGACGAGTTACTAGCTGGTTATCAGCCGAATCCGTCTGCCGGAGAGGAAGTCGATATTATATTGAAGGGGATCACATCTGAGGTGCAATCCGGTGATACGGATACAGATAGTGAAGAAATAAATGCACTCGCTGTTGCTAGGCTAGACAAAAAAAGAAAGGCCTATAACTATTCAAGAAAAAAATTTAAGAGAAATTTCCCATGCAATTATTTGGAGAGCGCGCCACAGCATACCGAAGAAGGTAGTTCTCCTCAAGAACGTTCTGAAGCCTTAAGTTGTGGTCTAGTATGCGATGCACTGAGCATTATCGAAGAAAATCCCAATATGCAAACCAGAAATGCTACGGTATGTCTCTGGCATATGTTTGGAATGCAATTCCAGATTTACAATAATTGAATGCTGAAGAAGAGAAGGGAATACATCCCACCTAGGACGCAAAACTAGCATAAGACGCTAGGCTGCTGGACCAAAAAGGGAATCCTTCTCCTCCTTCAAGCACGCATGATCCCTGACTAGCCGGCATGGGCTACGAGCTTTTCTTGCAGTGCTGCTTTGGTCTGCCCCCCCCCCATCAGACGGTCTACTTCTTGTCCTTTTTTAAAGATGATGAGCGTAGGAATGCTACGAACCCCGTACTTCATAGACATTCCAGAGTTTTTGTCTACATCAAGCTTGCCAATCACAAACTGGCCCATTGTTTCTTGGGCAAGCTCGTCAATTACAGGGGAAAGCATTTGGCAAGGCCCACACCAGGGAGCCCAGAAGTCGACCAAGACAGGCTGGTCACTTTGGATCATTTGTTCAAAGTTGGCATCGGTAATTTCTAATGCCCCATTGGATTGTTCGTTGGCCATGTTCTCAGTATTTATACGTAGGGTGATAGATCATACAATCGAGAGGCTACAAAAGTAATGAAAGTTTGCTGCTTGTGTATCCCCTTAAAATTGCAACAATAGACATTTTAAGCTATTTCGGTGGTGTGAGGTTGTCGTAGTCTAGGGGAAAGACGAGCTATTAGAACTGCCCAAAGTATTTGTTGTAGAAACCATGTTTAGAACTAGGAGCATAGCTAACTCTTTTAGCTTCTAGCACAACAAAAAATATAGCTAACTTTTTTTTGCGCAGGGTTGTGAAGAATAAACATACATCCTCTACAACAGACAGCGCAATGTTGATTTTTCGGTGCAATTGCATGGGCGGCGTCTTGATTGATGGTGCCATGATGCAGATGAAAAGCAGCAGGGTGCCAAAAGTTCATTAATACCTGCTTTTTTATATTGTGTAAATGCAAATCGATATTGCAAAAATCAATCAACGTAATGCCCAAGAAGCTGCTACCGAAGCACCTACAGGCAACACTGCCGATAGTCTTGATAAACTACTAGAGAGTTATTTGTTTTCGGAAGTTCCTATAGATAACGAAGTAAACATCATCTTTCCAGAAGAAGATAGTAGTATGCAAAACAGTGGTTCCGAACTTACTAATACAGATGAGGAGGATAGGCTTGTAAATGATCAAGAGGCTAACAAATCCATGGGAGCACTTTGCACTTAATGTGTTACCCAACGAGAACGATTCAAAAGAATGCTATTGGCTACGAGAAGATGAGAGCAACGTAAACAGAGATTCGTTCACTAAGCACCTATGTGAGAAACTAGCAAAAGATGCCTTGCAGATGGCCAATGCCCACAAACACGCACGAACTAGAGAATCTACAACATGTCTAGGCGTTGTGCTAAGGGACAAAGATGAGCACGCTAAAAAGCTTGTTTTTCACAATGACCCTGACAAAATGAATGCTACTATGGGAAAAAAAGGCTCAGGAATTAAACTATGCTGTTAAAACTAGCTATCAGGCTCATGCCGAGGCAGAGTTGATGCAGTTTTTACTACAACGCATACAACAAAATTCGGAGCGATATACGCATATATTGGGTGTGGGATGCAGTCGGCGGTGCTGTAAGGAATATAACTGTTTATTGAAGCTGTATCTAGGAGCTAACTACCACGAATTTACGGCGGCTATGCACATTGAAGAAGAATCTTCACTACCCAACATCACAAATGCAGAGAATGATCTTGTGTGCATACAAACAAGCGTGTTCTGCCGTCTGGCAGGTCAAAAAGGAGCTGTTAGCAGTAGGAGGAATAGTAACAAATATTACCTGCCAACGGTCCTACAAAAACGCATCAAGACCAAAACAGGCTTAGGTCTAGACTTTTCTAACGATCGATTCACAATCAAAGAGGAAGCTAGGGTCATAGAACGGAGGGAGAGAAAGCGGAAGGTTAGCGCATCAGTACTCCAGGTAGACCAACAATCGGCCAAAACAAACTGAGCATTGGGAGACGTATATATACAAAGTGACTATCGGTGATCCCTGATGCTCCATGAGCTTGCTGTTTTACTCTATTCACTGTTTTGATGCTTAGAGTAAGCAACGTTCTGGTAGCGCTACCCAAAAATAAAGGCAGCTGTATCTGGTACAGGCTACCTACGCGTGGGCTTCATGATGCTTGCAAGCGATAGGTAATGCCCTCTATGGGGCGCAAGGCGTCAAAGAATTCGTTGCTAAGGTGAATGAAATAGCTTCTGGACAGGAAGGAAATACTCATGGCTTCTTCTGGGGCGACCACAGTCAGGGTTAGGGGGCAGGCACCTGGATGCTGGACAAAGGCTTTTTCCAGCTGGGTGACCAAGCCGGCGTTGACCTGTTTGACAGATAAGTGGAGTTGTAAGGATTTGCTCATTTTGTCTCTAACCTCACTGAGCAGACTTAGTTTTCGGGGCCTTAGCTCCCAAACGCCAGCTTGGTGGTACCGCTCTATAACATGACCGGTGATATAAACAAAAGTGCCTTCCTGCAGCAGGTGTTGATTTTTTAGGAAATCTTCGCCAAATAAAGCAAGCGCCAACGTGCCTTCGTAGTCTTCTACAGTAAATAACCCAAAGGGTTTGCCGTGTTTGCTTTGTCTGGTCTTGGACTCGGTGATGACACCGGCTAGCTGTACTTCCTTCCCTGGCAAGGTCAACACATTCTGTGTGTGACAGTTACAGAAGTATGTTAGTTCCACCTTATACCGGTCTAGCGGATGACCAGAGATATAGAAGCCGACTACTTCTTTCTCCATCTTCAGCATGTCTAACACTTCATAAGGAGTACAAGGGGCTATTGCTGGTCTTTTACTGTAATAGCCTGCCTGCTCTTCGGCGACCACGAAAAGGGATTGCTGGGCCGAAGCTTTTTCTTGCTGCCTCTGCTGGCCGTAACGAATGGCTTTTTCTATCAACGACCCGTCTCCATGATCGGCCCATAGGTATTGCCTGCGATGATAGTTGGAGAAGCTGTCAAATGCACCAGCCATGGCCAAGTTTTCAAAAGTCTTTTTGCTGACTGCTTTTAGGTTCACCCTTTCGGCCAAGGAAAAGACGTCTTGAAAATGCTTGGCTCTCCTTCTCTCAAGGATAATTTCTTCTACTGCAGCTTCTCCGACGCCCTTGATGGCGCTCAAGCCAAAGCGAATTTGCTGCTCTTGGTTGACGCCAAAAGTGGCTTCACTTTCGTTCACGTCAGGACCAAGCACCTGTATGCCTTGTCGTTTACACTCGTCCATAAAAAAGGTAATCTTGTCGATGTCGCTTTGGTTATGGGTGAGCACAGAGGCCATGTACGCTGCTGGATAGTGGGCCTTGAGGTAGGCGGTTTGGTACGCTAAGACGGAATAGGCTGCCGAGTGCGAGCGGTTGAAGCCATACTGAGCAAATTTTTCCATGACCTCAAATACCTCCAGTGCTTTGGACTTAGCAACACCATGCCTTTCCTGCGCACCTTTGACAAACACCTCACGTTGTTTGGCCATTTCATTCGCTTTTTTCTTGCCCATGGCCCTACGCAAAAGATCGGCAGCACCCAAGGTATAACCCGCCATAATTTGGGCAGTTTGGATGATTTGCTCTTGGTAAACCATAATCCCGTAAGTGTTTTGTAGGATGTCCTTGAGCAAAGGGTGGGCATACTTAATCTTTTCTTGGCCATGCTTACGGGCAATAAAGTTGGGAATGAACTGCATAGGACCGGGCCGGTACAAAGCATTCATAGCAATGAGGTCTTCGATATTGCTGGGCTTGAGTTGAATCAGCCACTGGCGCATTCCTTCAGACTCGAACTGGAAGGTGGCAATGGTATCACCACGTTGGTAGAGCGCAAATGTTTTTGCATCATTGAGGCAGATTTTATCAATGTCGATGTTGTTGCCGTGGGTTTCTGCGATGAGGGCCAAGGAGTCTTTGATGATACTCAAGGTTTTTAGGCCCAGAAAGTCCATCTTGAGCATCCCCACACTTTCTACAACAGAACCATCGTACTGGGTGACCAAGAGATCAGAGTTTTTATCAGATTTGACGGGTATGTATTGCATCAAATCGTCTGGAGCAATGATAATGCCGGCAGCATGGATACCTGTGTGCCGGGCAGAGCCTTCTAAGATTTCGGCAAAAGCAAGCACTTTCCCCTCGGGCGAAGTCAGGTCTTTTTTTAGAAGTGCTAGTTCAGGCACTTCGGCAAAGGCTTGGGACAGGGTAGTGCCAGGTTTTTCGGGGACGAGCTTGGCCATATGGTTGGATTTGTCCAAGGGTAATCCTAACACACGGGCTACGTCGCGAATGGCAGACTTGGCACCCATGCTACCAAAAGTAATAATCTGTGCGACTTGGTTTCTGCCATACTTGTTGGCCACATAATCGATCACTTTTTGACGACCTGTATCGTCAAAATCAATGTCAATATCTGGCATGGATACCCGTTCTGGATTCAGAAACCGTTCGAAAAGTAAGTTGTAATGAATCGGGTCAATGTTGGTAATGCCAATGCAATAGGCAACAACAGAGCCCGCCACTGAGCCCCGGCCTGGCCCCACAACCACGTCCAGCTTTCTCGCTGCGTTGATAAAGTCTTGTACAATCAGGAAATAGCCTGGAAAACCCATGGCTTGGATGACACCTAGCTCATAGGTGATACGTTCTTCGAGTACTGCCGTAAGCGTTCCATACCGCTGCTTAGCACCTGTCAAGGCCAAGTGCTTGAGGTAGGCACTTTGGGTAGTAAAGCCTTCTGGCACATGAAAAAGAGGTAGCAGAACGTCTCGCTCAAGCGAAATCGACTGGACTTTTTCCGAGATTTCTTCGGTATTTTCTAAGGCCTCAGGGACGTCGGCAAAGAGTACTGCCATCTCTTGGGGCGACTTCAAGAAAAATTGATCGTTCGCGAAGCGCATCCTGTTGGGATCAGTATAATCCTTGCTTGTTTGCAAACACAGCAAGATATCTTGTGCTGTGCTGTCTTGCTGGTCTACGTAGTGCACATCGTTGGTGGCAATTACCTTGACTTGGTATTTTTTAGCCCATCGCAGCAGCACTTCATTGCATTGGTCTTGCGCTTCGATGCCATGACGCTGCAATTCGATGTAGTAATCTTGTCCAAAGATGTCGAGCCACTCCAAAAAGTGCTTTTCCGCTACTGCTTCACCTTTGCGTAAAATCATCTGAGATACCTCACTGGCCAAGCAACACGTCGTAGCTATCAGCCCCTCGGCATGTTGCTTGATCAAGCGTTTGTCTACCCGAGGCTTATAATAATACCCTTCTAAAAATCCCATAGAGCACAAAGTGGAAAGGTTCTTATAACCCGTTTCATTTTTGGCCAGTAGGAGTTGGTGATAACGCGTCTTATCCTTTCGATTGTGCATGTCAGAGGCAACATAAAATTCACAACCAATGATGGGTTTTATGCCTGCTTTATTGGCAGCAGCTACAAAATGGGGCACCCCAAACATGCTGCCATGGTCGGTGATAGCTAAAGAATGCATATCCAACCGTTGTGCTCTGTCTACCAGGTTTTTAATCTGGGCTGCTCCGTCGAGCAGCGAGTATTGGGTGTGGCAATGTAAGTGGCAAAACTGACTCATAGCATTATGAATATCCTGGGGCTAAGCGCTCAATTTTCTTGGAGCGTGATTGCCTTTCGTAGAGAAAAAATTTTCGTTGGAAATAAGAAAAAAAATTAGCTGGTTGTGTGGCGTGGGACAATAAAGGTTGATCTCTTAACGCTAATCTCTTATTTGTATAAAACTATGGCAGTGCACCGCAAAAACAAAGCCTTACGTCGCTTTGCCGTGTACATATTCATCGTATGCCTACTTCAGGGTGCCTGCGAGCCCAATGGGGCAGTAGGTGATCCGGAGAGTAATCTGATCGACCCTGATAAGTTCGTATTAGAAATAACAGAGGATGAGAGGGCAACTAACAACAATATTGTGGTGGTAAAGATTACGCCTGGTTGTCCCGACATGAACGTAGGGGATTTTTTAATTACGGCTTCTATCGTAGACAACAAAGGCATTGTTAAGGGAGCAGCGAATAAGCAAGGGAGCAAAGGACCTGCATACACTGCAGATCTGAATGGCTGCAGCGTAGCAACACTTGCTCACAGAATACTAAAAGTCAAAAAAGATAGCCAAGGAAAGCCCATCACATTCAGGGCACAAGTCATGCTAGGTGCCTCTATCAAGCAGTACGATCAATATACACTCACTGTAAAAGTACAACGCAAGGGCAATCACCCACACATAGCAACGCAAAGCATCGTGCTCACTGCCAAGAAAAAGGGGGCAGATACGAAAGAACCAACGGCAGAAGCAAGCACTACAGCTACAAACTCCCAAACACTTGCCACGACGCTAGGTACAGGATCAAGCAATGCAACACCGCTACCCAGCAGCCTCTCAATACTCAAGGAAGCGTCATCAATACTCACAGAAAAGGAAACGACACAAGAGACCAACCCATCAACACTCATCCCCGACACGAACCTGCCTGAGATGCCAAATAGGGAGGTGCAACAGCCAATAAGCCCTGCGTCAACTGTATGCACATCCAACCACCCATCCTCCAGCAGCCTTACTGAAAGTTCACAACAACCTGCTTCCAAGCAATTTACGGTCAGACTACGAGACGCAACACAGCGCAATCATGTGAGGAACTTTGTCCTCGTCATCATTCAACCTGACAGCAGCGGCATCAAGTTGCAAGAGTTGGCTATTACTGCCCATGTAGAAAATAACTTAGGTGTTGTCAGGGGTAGTAGTGAAAAGAACAGCGGCGGTTTCGTTTATGACAAAGTACTCAATCATTGTAACCTTGAAGAACTCTTTCTAACCAATCAACAATCAAATTGCCTGGGAGAACATGACGCGTTCTTTGCACAAGGTGGGGAAGTTGCCTTCAGAATAGAGGTCGAGCCAGGTACCACCGTCAGACCAGGTGATCCATATACGCTCACCGTAGAAGTCGCATACACGGGCAGTACTCCGCACGTAGCAACAAAAAGCACCCCCCTCACGGCCACCCACAAAGCGAGTCCCTTCAAAAGGAAACAGAACACCAGTCCACGCGAGAAGTGATCATGTGGAGCCCGAGATCAAGTCCTAGGAAGCGACAACAGGACTTAGCCCTACGTGAATAATGACCCGCCTGCCGAGGTAGCAAGTAGCTTAAGCAGGACGCCCTGCAAACAACGACTCCACAAATGCATGGCGGTCAAAGACCTGCAAGTCTGTAATGCCTTCGCCCACACCGATGTACTTCACGGGCACCTGAAACTGGTCAGCAATACCGAGTACTACCCCCCCTTTGGCCGTACCATCTAGTTTAGTGATGGCCAATGCTGTTACTGCTGTAGCTTTGGTGAATGCCTCTGCTTGTACCCATGTATTCTGGCCTGTACTACCATCTAACACCAACAGCACTTCATGGGGTGCTTCAGGAATCAGTTTTTGTATAGTACGCCTGATTTTGGACAGTTCTTGCATCAAGTGCACCTTGGTGTGTAGCCTGCCAGCTGTATCGATGATGATCACATCAGCCTGCACGCGCAAGCCCTCTTGGATCGTCTCATGTGCCACAGCAGCAGGATCTGTGTGCCTACCACGAGATACTACGGCAGCCCCTACGCGCTCTCCCCATTGCTGTAATTGGTCTATCGCTGCGGCCCTAAAGGTGTCTGCAGCACCTAAGATAACTTGCCGACCGGTTTGCTTGTACTGGGCCGCTAGCTTGCCAACGGTAGTAGTCTTGCCCACACCATTGACACCTACTACCAAAATGACATAAGGGATGGGGAGGTCCTTTGTCACTAAAAGAGGGTCAACTGCCGCGAGTAGCCCAGCCATCTCCTCTTTGAGTAACTGGTCCAGCTCTGTGGTGGTGAGGTACTTGTCACGAGCCACCCGTTGTTCAAGACGCTCAATGATTTTTACAGTCGTTTCTACCCCCACATCCGCTGCAATCAATAGCTCCTCCAATGCATCCAAGACCACCTCGTCTACCTGCGATTTTCCTGCTACGGCTTTACTGAACTGGGTCCAAAAAGACTGTTTTGTTTTGGCCATTCCTTGGTCTAAGGCTTCTTTTTTTGCTTGAGAAGAAAAAAATGGAAACATCACGCAAAAGGTAGTAGGAATGAGAAAAAGAAAAGGTCCCACAAAGAGACCTGAATAATAGCCGCAAGAGAACGGGACTGTAGTAAATATTAAAGCTTAAGATTTTTGGGCAAGTGCCTTCTTCACCTCCTCAGTGGGTACCATTTCCTCCCTAAAGGTGTAAGCACCAGTTTTGGGTGATCGCATGCATCTGACGACTTTAGCGAAGTTTTTTACCCCTGCTTTTTGGAGGGTGGCAACTACTTTCTTGGCCATGGTAGCTATTTAATTTCTTTGTGAACAGTGTATCGCTTCAAAATGGCGTTATACTTCTTTAATGCTAGCCTGTCTGTGGTATTTTTTCTATTCTTCTCTGTCGAGTATCTGGAAATACCAGGCAATCCACTTGCTCTGTGCTCTGTGCATTCCAATGTAACTCCCACCCTATTCCCTTTTTTGCTTGCCATTGTATAATCGGTTTATCTGTCACTTCGCGCCACTTATCAGACGAAACGGCTTAGTTCTTTGGCCAAGGTACCTCGTTTTCTTGCCTCTTTGAGCACTATGTCCAGGCCTTTTCTATTAATTGTTCTAAGAACAGAGGTAGACACTTTCAACGTCAACCACATACCTCCCTCCACCAGAAAAAATTTCTTTATTTGCAGGTTAGGGTAGAACCATCGCTTGGTTTTGTTTTTGGCATGAGAGACATGGTTACCCACTCGAGGTTTTTTTCCAGTGAGTTCGCAGATTTTTGCCATAATGCTTAATTATTTCAGCGCAGTGCGCAAATATAAAAGGACCTGCGGACTATTCAAAATGGCGAACAAAAAGTCAACGCTTGGTGCGTACCAAAAAAGCATGGTACCGGTCTTGCATATTTTATTTTTCTTATGACACCCCGCAAGGTGGCACAGGCTCATACTAGTGCCTGTGTGTTCGCGCTAAAAGGGATAGTCAATGGCAAGGCTAAAAACAGGTTGATTCGCAAAAAGCTGATTCCCTACGAAACATTTCCCGGATGGCCTTGCAGGATCATAAAGCTTAAGCCCTGCATCCAGCCGTAAGACAAGTAATTTGAAATTGAACCGCACGCCTACTCCCGTTCCTACAGCAATTTCTTTGTGAAAGTTCTGGAACCTGAACTTTCCGCCTTGGCGCACATCATCATGTAAAGTCCAGATATTGCCCGCATCTATAAACAACGCACCTTCTACAAAGCCCACTAGCTGCTGCCTTAACTCCACACTGCCTTGCAGCAAAAGCTCGCCGGGCTGTTCCAGAGATTGTTTGGCATCGGCTTCTTTCGGAGGGCTGTAACTACCCGGACCAAGGCTACGGGGGTGCCAGGCCCTCATGCCATTGGAACTACCTATCAAGTAACAGCGACTGTGCGGAAGCACTTTTTCCTTGCCGTAAGCATAGGCAATGCCTGTGTTGATACGATAGGCAAAAACAGTACTAGGGCGAATGGGCACACGTTGGCCATAGCCAATGTCGAGTTTTATATACTGGTAATGCGCAAGCTTGGGCATGATCTTACGCAGGTCAATAAAATTCTGCAATGCCCCTCCGCTCTCAAAGCAAAATTCCAACAACGAATGGGACGGGTCTGTGTCAGAGACAGGCTTCTCACGAAATGACCCCTTAAAAGACAATAGACCCACCCAAGAAGGCTCAAAGGTTTTATCTCGCTGGAGCGCTTTAAGCCGTTCTTTAAATGGACCTTCGATACGTCTGGTATTGGTCAACTCAACACGAAGCGGCGTAAACTCATACGCACCACGGCCTTGATCTTTCCAATCATAACGCATAAAGCTCGTCAAAATGTCTTGCGTATAGTCTGGGTGCCGGGCAAACCCGTAGGCTAACGACAACTTTGTCATCGGACGCAGCTGCTCCAAGTGGGCATGTGTCGTAGCCTTCAAGGGAAGCAAAAATTGTGGCCAAGAAATCGACACATCAACCCCATACGTCTGGCTACCAGCAAAACCTTTTTTAATGGTAGTCGCTGCTACGTCCTCAACACCAACTTGAGTAGCCAATTCCCAAATCTCGAGCCTACTGAGAAGATTTCTTCCTTTTAAAGAAAGCTTGTAAAAAGGTTTGGGTGACCAAGGAACCACCTGAAGCCCCACTTCGTTAGATAGTTGAAATCGTTCGGCCGGGAGGGTATGAATGCAAGGCACCAACTTGTTGCTGTCTGCAATGTCATAAGTAATATAGATATACTTGAATATGTCTAGCCGAGAAAGGCACCGTTGCGTTCCAATCAGGTCCTGCTTTCGATAAAGTTGTAACGGGCGAAGTGCTATCTTGCTGGCAAGTACGCTGGGTCTAAACTGGCGTTTTAAATGCTTAAAAGTAACCCCGTTATGGTGTGTATCATGTTCTTGTTTAGCCTCCTCTGACTGGTCTGCATCAACGTCCCACTCCACTCGATCTATCTCAAATACGGGATGCGCTTGGCTGGCTGCAGGCATATCAATCATAGTCTCTATCGCCACGGCATCGGCCGCCGCCGAGGTGTCTACCTCAAACCGAATGTACTGCCGGTTAAAGCTGAAATAACCATGATTGCTAAGCAGTTTATCAATACGTTCTCTTTCTTGGTACAATACTTCTTGATTGTATTGATCTCCCTTTTTGAGCAAACTTTGCTGCTGGTGGTCTTGAAGTAATTTTTCAATGGCTTTATCAGACGTATTCAGCCTCAATTCGCCAAGTACGTAGGGTTGATTCTCTTCAATCTGATAAGTAACGGTTGCTTTTTGATCGCGCAGCTTGACCTCACTGTTCACTTGAGCCTTGAAGTACCCCTTGGTATAAAGGTAGGCCAACAAACGCTGCTCTATAGCTATGCTTTGCTGCGAGTCGTAAATGGCAGGTGGCTCCCCATAACGCATCAGTACGTTGCCTTCTTGAAGGATTTTCTTTTGCTTGTTGCGCTTCTTATCTCGTCTTTGCTGCAGGCGTTGCACCTTGTATGCATCACCAGCTACAGCGGCTATCTCGGTCTCAAACTTGGCTTCTATTTGAGCTATACGTTCTCGAATGGCTGCCTCATCAAAAACACACTGTCCAGTCTGGTACATCCACAACAAAAAAGGCACTCCCAACCACTTACGATTAGGCTGCTGTTGGCAGTATTGTGCTAACGCTTGCTTACTTACTTTTTGGGTACCTTTGATTTGCTGCTTGCCCAATAAGTGCTCATCGCTCTGCAAGAAGCGGGTGGTCATACAGCCTGGCAAGAGGAAAGTAGTACTAACAAGCAGGTATAGATAAGATGCGTACCGCAAACCCGGTTTCTATTCAGAAGTTGTCTAATAAGCAAGCTAAATTCATCAAAAGCCTGCGCTTAAAGAAATACCGCCAGCAAGAAAGTGCCTTTGTTGTAGAAGGCCTCAAAACCGTCCAACTACTGCTAGCTTCTCACTATACCGTGCAGATGGTCGTTGGGACACCTGCATTTTTAAACACCTACAGTACCCTTGGACAGCATAACGCAACCGTTTTTCAAACAGATGAAGGCACCTTGGCGTCACTAGGTACTTTTACTACCAACAAAGCAGTCCTGGCTGTGGCTAATATACCACCTACACATGCATTGTTGGCTCCTCCTAGTAATACTTGGGGCTTGGTGTTGGATAATATTCGCGATCCAGGCAACCTGGGTACGATCGTGCGCGTGGCAGATTGGTACAACATTCCGGCATTGATTTGCTCCCCCAGCACTGTAGAATTGTACAACCCCAAAGTGTTGCACGCCAGTATGGGTTCTTTTACGCGCGTACAAGTGTATTATACACCTTTACCTGAATTTCTTAACGGAACTTCTTGGCCTATCCTGGGTACTTTTACTACGGGCAGTAACATTCACCGCACCCCTCTACCCTACCCAAGCTTGATCGTCATTGGTAATGAGTCTCAAGGCATCAGCCCAGCAGTAGCGCCCCACATCCAACAAAAAATAAGTATTCCCCGTTATGGCCAAGCAGAATCACTCAATGCAGCCATGGCCGCTGCCATTGTCTGTGATCATTGGCAGCGCCAACAACTACAAAAATAATTTTTAATACGCTAATGGCTAACTTTCTGGCGTCTTAAATCCCTCTGTATACAAGCAATGCTCCACTACAATTGACGGCACTGAGACCTATGCGCTACATTCGTGCACTATGTAGTTTCTACGTTGCTGTAGTAACCTTGTCTGTTTTATGGACAGGCTGTAAGCCTATAGCTCATGATCCTGCATCTCATCCCCCAAAAACAAGCAACGGGGGTAGTGCTGAGACGCTATGCACAGATCCTGCCGCCAGAAAAAATGGAAAAGATAATTCTTCCTTCCCTAGCCATGCTTCTAATGCAGTAGCACATCAAGGTGGAATCTCTTCAGATCGGTCTCCTGTTGTTACTGAAACAGATGCAATACTGCTAGATGAGATTTCTTGTGTGCCGTTTACTCCTAAAAGTGCCCCTGATACAGTAGCGCAGACAGGTGTAATATCTTCAGATTGGTCTCTGGTTGTTACTGAAACAGATGAAATACTGATAGATGAGATTCCTTGTAGTCCTTTTACGCCTAAAAATACCCCTGACAAAGTAGCGCAGACAGGTGTAATATCTCCAGATGAGTTGCGTAGTGTTACGCGCAATTTGCAGCGTAGTATGGAAAGGATGAGCGAACCAGATCCAGATGAATCTTTTGATAATGATGCATTGCATTCACCTAATAGTACAGAGGACTGGGCCACAGGAGAAAAGGATTTAGATATACTAGGGGAAGAGCTGCAGCAAGAAATCTATGAAGCAATCCAAGCAATAAAATCAAAAAGCTACAACCTGCAGCAGCATCACGAAAAGAAGTAAAATCTCTCTATGGCCAAGCAGCATCACTCAATGCAGCCATTGTATGTGGTCATTGACAGCGCCAACAGCTATAAAACGTGAATGTTTACTATCTTACGGGGCGGGGATTTTCTGCTGCGAAGGCAGACGATCGACAACTAGATGAGCACATGAAACCATTGTACTACATCCGCACACTATTTAGCTTTTGCATCATTGCAACTTTGATTGTCACTTTAGGGACGAGCTGTGCAAACGACAACACAGGCAATGATGATTTCCCTACCTCGAACTATAACAATACCACGCCAGAAACAAGAGCAGCACGTATGCGCAAGGCGCTCAGAGAAACATCCAAGGGCCAAGAGACGCACCAGAAGATCGTAGAGAATGTGTTAAAGCAAACACAGAATTACCTGGATGAACGTGGGCTGGAAGAAACAATAACAGCAAAGGGTCGGAGTCATCATAGAATCGACCATTAAAAATTGGGAAGAGCAAGAAATAAAACGGTTCGCGAGCCACAACTGCTATTTGAGAATCGATCCTCCTGTAACATCCTCTAGAAGCACATCACTGTGCAACGACCGGGAGCTCGAACAGAAAGAATCCTTGTTTAAAAAGGGTACAATAAATGAGGCGGAGATAGGAAAAGCTAGAACAAAAGTACAACTCGCAAAAGAAGAAGATCGGTTGGCGCAAGCGCTCACAAGGCTTCTAATATTTGCCAACAATTTCGGTTAGTTAGTCAGCTATAACAATGCCCACCTATCCCGAACTCCACCCACTCAACCTAGCTCAAACGGCTCAATCTATCAGTGCTTTCTGGAAAAAAACGATACTTTCTGGAAATCCATTCAGCAAAGGGCGGGGCAACCATGCTTTGCGTTCTATGAAGGCCCCCTCAGCCAACGGGGCACCTGGCATCCACCATGTGCTTTCGCGTACAGTCAAAGACATTTTTTGTCGTTACAAAACACAACAGGGCTTTCAAGTACAACGCAAGAGTGACTGGGACACACACGGACTGTCGGTAGAACTCGCCGTAGAGAAGCAATTGGGCATTACCAAAAAAGATATTGGTACCAAGATCAGCATAGCGGCCTACAACGCACAGTGCCGTCAAGCAGTGCTACAATACAAGGAGCAATGGGACGCATTAGTTGTGCGAGGGTAAAGTAATGGATTAGTTGACGGCCTATAGAAATGATGCGGAGCTGACGCTAATAAGCATTCTGCCTAAATATTGCTGGACATCTACTACAGTCAATGACCGATCTGACAACTCTAAGAATAGAAACCTCCCAATCATGGCGTAGAAATAGCCTGTGAGCACTTCCTGCTGGGCAGATAGTTGCACATAATTGACAGAACTAACACTTAAACTATCCGCTGCATAAAGCGCATGAGGATTATATAAGTAAGGAAATGGACTTTTGGTCAAACCTGAATCCGCAACTTTTTTTCTGAGTGATTCCAGAACTTTGCTAGTTGTTTCAAAGTTATATGCCACTAGTGCCTCGATTTTTCTTTTGTTGGTAACTTTGTCCGGGATGTTCAATGTCAATTGAACTTTCTTCTCTACTTCTCGCGCCTTGTAAGCATCAGGCAATAAAGCCACTACCATCGCTAATCTTGCTCCTTGTTCTGTCAGTCTTTGGAATAACCTCACTTTGCTCGCCATCCCCACTTTGACAATATTGCTGCCAAATGCCGCTATATAGACATCATGGGGCTGCAAGTTATATTGTAGTTGCATGCCAGATAGGCTACTTTTTTTACATGATAAAATGCAGGGTTGAAACCTGTGAGGTAAAAACAAGATCGACACGTTTTAAACTTACTCGCGATAACATTGCGCCTAGGACAAGGAAAAGACTTGTGCTCTAATAGTTTGTAATAACCAATGCAATGTTTTTCTGGCATTAATGCTATATGCACTGTGGTACCTCTGAGAGCAACATTAATCCGGCTCCAACTGGCAATGGGTGTGT
Source organism: Amoebophilaceae bacterium (assembly GCA_031422615.1). GTDB lineage: Bacteria > Bacteroidota > Bacteroidia > Cytophagales > Amoebophilaceae > UBA8403. The sequence continues at coordinate 13,732 of JANPMB010000022.1, read as the reverse complement.
CCCAAAAGTCAAGCACCAGGTAAGGACCTAAAGTTCTATTGAATCCAAAGCCATTGCATTGTACCAGTATGTATCATATTTTTTGCTATCGTTCGTATCTGGACTGTATATAAAGCATCAAGTAGGACAATAACACCTGCATTATTTTCGTCTTTTGTTCTAACGATTTTTTAGATCTGTTGTTACTAAGATCATAAGCTATTTTACTATCTACTTCTGCTGATTTTCTCAAATAATCAGAAGCAAAGTGTAGACTACTCAAACAAACTTGCTGTTGACTCATTTTGTTAAAGTTTGATATGGCATGAGCCATCTGGGATATCTCATTATCTATAGAACAGGCACCATATTGAGTCATAGTGCTTCTTTGCACTAAATCTTCCCCTATTACCGTTGGCACGGAAACGTGACAGTATGTATTCAACTCGGGAAACATAACTGCCATGTTATTAAGAATAGTTTCAGTGACATTTTTAACATCGCAGTAACCTATGGTAATGTATTTCGTAGGAGAAAAAACAACATTGTATATATCTCTGGGCGTTCTTAGTGAGCCAAGCTTGCCGATATAGATCACTTCTTTTACGCCCAGTTTACAAAGCTTCTTCACAATTCTAGCACTAATATCACCTCAGAAACTATACTTAACACCTAAGAATATAATCATATGGCCAGAAGATGTACGATATCGAGTAGCGGTGTAATACTCATTTTCACTTTTCCTAAAAGGTGAGAGGTTGTTGAGGTGCGTGGTCAAGTATAGCTCGGCTTCGTCCACATCACCCATTATGATAACAGCATCTTGGGTGATGAACTGGTGATCAAGCATAGTCCATTGATCTATGGTGTCTTCGATATGAGGGTACCTGTATATTTTTAGCAGACTAACTCGATTTTGTTGGTGTAAGCAGTGCCTAATAACACCCGCATAATGATACAGGTAGTCCTGGCCTGGGGTCACTTTTACAAGTAATGTCTCACCATGGTTCACTAGTGAAAACGTAGGACGTACATAATTTAACTGCTTGCTACTGGTTGGTGTAAAGTCTATTGGTTCAACGTCAATGCTACCCCCGTAGTGCGTTAAAAGCCCCGTGGGTGTACTGGGTATACACCATCGTAATGTTGTTCTGAATAGCCTCTTCTATAGCTTTTTGAGGAACTTTTGACCAAGCCCACTTGGATAATTGTCTACCCATAGTGTGGGATTTTTCACAAGCAATTGGAAAGTTCAGTGTTGTCACCTCGAAAGCATCGTAACGTAGCATAAGTCTGTATTTAATTTTTTTGTCATTATATGATACATATTTATTACGAATAATGATATATATGAATTAAAAAATATACTTTTGCAACTATGTGTCATTAACATATTACACTATCTCTTAATTTAGTCCGCTACAACCTTATGCAGTATGACAGTAGCATGCGACTCGAAAGGCACAACAAAGGGGCATTACTTGTACCAACGCAGGATGAAATTTTATGTTCGCTATAGCAGGCTGTATCTTTTGTAGCCTAGACCAAAGGCTAATCATCAAAAGTACCCCAACCCTTCACTTAGTGGCCGATCCCTAGCCTCTAGTGAGTGGCCATATCATGGCGGTGCACTAAAGGCAAAAACGTTTGCAGAATTAAATCATCTGCGAAGACTGGTCGAAGAAACGTATGAAAGCAATGATGGACAATTCCTATCCTATGAACATGGCAGAGCGGGTTCGTGCACCAGGGTGCAGAATAATTATGAATGCCACCACATGCATTTACATTTTTTGCCAATTTCTATCGAGTTATACGCAATTCTTGACAAGAAAATTCAAGGTGATAGCATCGAATTTTCAGATTTGCCCGACTTTTATAATTCATATGGTAACTACTTATTAGTAGGAGATTCTAGCAGTGGATATCACTTTTTCTATCATCAACTCGGATCGAAATGGTGTGTTTACATTGGATGCGATCACCCATGCGATACGCTCTAACACAAAACTGATTATATGAAATCATGCATCGAACGTGATTGGGAGCATCAGCCCTGTAAAAGAGATAGCAAATATTGCAAGGGAAAGGAAGATTTTGATGCTGCTTGATTGCGCGCAGACAGTGGGGATTCTGGATATCGATCTACATCAACTAGACATTGACTTTATTGCTGGCACCTGTCATCAAGGTCTTCTTTCACTACCGGGACTTGGTTTTATATATGTTAAGGATGCTAACCTGATTGATAGTTTAATACAGGGAGGCGGTGGTTATAACTCACATTCTCTCAATCATCCATCTGCATCCCCTTTAAAATTTGAAGCTGGAACTCCGAATTATTTTGCGATTGCTAGTCTTGATAAAGCCTTGGAATATTTACGTAAAAACAGAGCAGGACACTTACGGCGATATACCAGATTGAACAAAAATTTGACAGAGCATTTACAAGAAATAGAAGAAGTGCTGCTGTGTGGGAGCACGGAAGCTAGCCAAAAACTACCCATAACAAGTTTTAACATAAAAAATATTGCACCAATACACCTAGCTTCAATGCTTTATAAAGAACATCAAATGATCACACGGGCAGGCGTTCATTGTGCACCATTAGCTCATAAGATACTAGGGACTGATCCGATGGGATGTGTAAGAGTGAGCATTGGGCACGCTAATGTGGAAGCGGACATCTCTATTTTAGTGAGTGCTATAAAAAAGATCATTAAAAGAATCTAAAGCAGGTCGGTGATACTCCATGTTGATCGAAAACCTTAGGTAATAGGGCGTAGCAATATGACGCATGAAGTGAAATTGCTTTCCAATATATTTGAGATTCACAGCCATCGTAGGTGATCATTGGCAACGCCAACAACTAAAGACGTGGATATTTGGTACTTTTGCACAGAGCATCTTCTTTTTTTTTGAAACGCAACTATGTAACTAGACCTCTTGTAACCAGTCAATCAATAACTATGCGTAAGCAACCTAATTTATTCATATTCACGCTACTTGTCGCCGTTTTAGGAACAGGATGTGGCGAAGGGGAAAATCATCCTACTACTCCAGAAACAAGAGAAGATAGGATGTACAGTACCCTGAGGGAAGATCCTGACGCCAAGAAAATACATCAAGAGCTCGTATCGAATGTGAAGCAACAATGCTGTTTGCGACATGAAAACCTAAAGGAAACAGAGGCGCAAAAACTCGCAGAAAAGCAGATCGATCAATTTGAAAAATTGCTAATACAAAGATTTGCAGAACAAAACGGCCAGGTCTGGCTAGAGCCTAGCGACATAGACGCCCAACTTGAGGCAATCTCCTCGAAATTGGCGCGTTTAAAATCATCGCAACTGTCTCAAGAAGAAAAGAACCGTCAGACAGCTATGTTGTGCTTAGAGGAAAAAAACCTTTACTTGATCGAGAAATTGTTTATGATTTTGATAGCAGCAAACAATCGGGAATAGCCAAACGCCTCTATGCCCACCTATCCCGACCTCCACCCACTCAACCTAGCTCAAACGGCTCAATCTATCAGTGCTTTCTGGAAAAAAAACGATACTTTCCGGAAATCCATTCAGCAAAGGGCGGGGCAGCCATGCTTTACTTTCTACGAAGGCCCCCCCTCAGCCAATGGAGCACCTGGAATACACCATGTACTCTCGCGTACAGTCAAAGACATTTTTTGTCGTTACAAAACACAACAGGGCTTTCAAGTACAACGCAAGAGTGGCTGGGACACACACGGACTGCCGGTAGAACTCGCCGTAGAGAAGCAATTGGGCATTACCAAAGAAGATATTGGTACCAAGATCAGCATAGCGGACTACAACACACAGTGCCGCCAAGCAGTGCTGCAATACAAGGAGCAATGGGACGCTCTAACAGAGCAGATGGGTTATTGGCTGGATACAGACCAGCCCTACCTGACCTTTGACCGCGACTACATGGAATCGCTCTGGCACTTGCTCAAGCAATTGCACCACAAAGGCTTACTCTACAAAGGCTATGCTATCCAGCCCTACTCTCCTGCAGCTGGCACCGGTCTGAGTGCCCACGAAGTCAACCAACCAGGCACTTACAAACAAGTAAAAGATACCTCCATCGTGGCGCAGTTTCGGGTAGAAGGTACGGAGCATGACTACTTCCTGGCATGGACCACCACGCCCTGGACTTTGCCTGCCAACAGCGCCTTGGCAGTAGGCGAGCACATCAACTATGTGAAGGTGCGCACCTTTAACCCCTACACGCACCTGCCTATACAAGTCATTCTGGCACGAGATGCATTGCAACGTTACTTCACCGGAGAAGAAGTCGAAGACACAGCTACCTTGGCTCAGTACCGGGCCGGCGACACACCCGTTCCGTGGCAAGTCGTGGCCTCCTACCAAGGCAAGGATCTGATTGGGCAGAAGTATGTCCAACTTCTCCCCTACATCCTACCCAACCTCCCTGCCTTTCGCGTCATCGCAGGCGATTTTGTAACGACCGAAGAGGGTACAGGCATGGTGCACATTGCGCCTACATTTGGGGCTGATGACATGCGTGTAGCACAACAGGCAGGCATTCCGCCCATCACCGTACAACGCGACGCCAACACGGCTACCCCTATTGTAGATCGCCAAGGGCGTTTTGTAGCTGAGATCACCGATTTTGCTGGCCAATACGTTAAAGACGCGTATGCGCCTGAAACAGTCCGCCAGCAGACCAACCATCAATCTGTAGATGTATTGTTGGCGATCAAGCTAAAAAAAGAAAATAAGGCCTTTCAGGTAGTAAAGTACGAACATAGCTATCCCCACTGCTGGCGCACAGACAAGCCCATTTTGTATTATCCGCTAGATGCTTGGTTGATCAAGACCACCGCCTGCAAAGACCGCCTCATAGCACTGAATAAAACCATTCAGTGGCAACCAGCAAGCACAGGCACAGGTAGGTTTGGAAACTGGTTAGAAAATTTGGTGGATTGGAACCTAAGCCGAGACCGGTACTGGGGCACGCCCTTGCCCATTTGGCGCACCAAAGATCAAAATGAAGAGCTGTGTATTGGCTCACTGGCCGAGCTGCACCTGGAGGTAGAAAAGGCTGTGGCCGCGGGCTTGATGGATGCACCCTTGCCAAAAGATATCGACCTACACCGCCCTTATGTAGATCATATCGTATTGTTGAGCCCTCAAGGGCAGCCTATGTACCGCGAGCCTGACTTAGTAGATGTGTGGTTTGACTCCGGGGCTATGCCTTATGCACAATGGCATTATCCTTTTGACAATCAAGAAACCTTTGCGCAGCATTTCCCAGCCGACTTTATTGCAGAGGGGGTAGATCAAACCCGCGGGTGGTTCTTCACGCTGCATGTCTTGGCAGGGTTGCTGTTTGACAGTGTGGCCTTCAAGCAAGTAGTAGCCAACGGACTGATACTCGACAAACAGGGCAGCAAAATGTCTAAACGGTTGGGCAATGCCGTAGATCCTTTTTCTATCATGGACCAGTATGGGCCAGATGCACTACGTTGGTACATGATCAGCAATGCCAACCCCTGGGACAACCTTAAATTCGATGCTCAGGGAATTGCCGAGGTAACACGGCGCTTTTTTTCCACCCTCCACAATACGTACAATTTTTTTGCGTTGTATGCCAATATTGATCGGTTTGACCGAACGGCCTCGCTCGTACCTCTCACCAGGCGACCTGAAATCGACCAGTGGATGCTCTCTTGCTTGCATAGCTTAATCCAAACCGTGACTCAGGCCTACGAGACGTACGCTCCTACCCAAGCAGCGCGAGCTATCCAGGATTTTGTGGTGGATGATTTGAGCAACTGGTACGTACGCCTGAATCGCAAACGCTTTTGGAAGAGCGAGCATGGACCAGATAAGTTGGCTGCCTACCAGACGCTGCACACGTGCCTGACTACCCTTGCTCAGTTGGCTGCGCCCATTGCTCCGTTTTATACTGAACAGCTTTACCAGACCCTGCACCATGACGCCCGGCAGAAGACAGCACCTTCTGTGCACCTGGCAGATTTTCCGAAAGCTGATCACAAAGCCACCAACGCAGCTTTAGAGAAAAAAATGGCGCAAGTTCAAAAAATAGTCTCGCTAGTACATTCGCTAAGAAAAAAACATCAACTCAAAGTGCGTCAGCCACTAGCCAAGCTCTTGCTTCCCATGGCTGATACCGCCACTAAGGAGCAAATCTCCTCACTTGAAGCACTGATCAAAGCCGAAGTCAACGTCAAGCAGGTCACCTATACGGACGATGCCACTACGGTAGTCATCAAAAAAATAAAACCCAACTTCAAGGCTTTGGGCCAGCGCTACGGAGCGCACATGAAAGTTCTTACGCAAGCCATTGCACAGCTGGAGCAAGGTGACATTCAACGCCTGGAGCAAGAGCAGCACCTAGAGCTCGCTTTGACCATCTCTGGTGCTACCAAGTCAACCACACTCCCCTTGCCCCAGGAAGCATCAGGAGTGACCCTGACACTCAACGACGTCATCATTACCTCAGAAGACATCCCAGGATGGGCCGTAGCCAACGAGGGGGAGATCACCGTAGCCCTAGACATCACACTCAACGATGCTTTGCGTCAAGAGGGCATTGCCCGCGAGCTGGTCAATCGCCTCCAGAATTTGCGCAAAGAGCAAGCATTGGCTGTGCTAGATAAAATTAAGATTGCCCTGGCACCTGGGCATCCGTTTGTTAGGGAAGCTGTGCAGCAGCATGAGGCATACATCTGTTATGAGACGCAAGCACTACAGCTAGACATCGTGGACGAAATAGCAACAGGAGCCCTCCTCGACCTAGATGGCTATGCCGTACGAGTATTGATTGAGAAGCACCTGGTAGCATGCCAACCCGGCCAGTTGTAGGGATAGCTGGCATCAATATAATTCGACAGGGCGTCTTTTCAATCGCTTACCGACAATCTATACAGGGCTGGGTACTAGCTCAGTCCTTAACAAGGGTGCTCAAAGCAACATCATGGTCACCCTGATTTGCTTGCTTTCTTATCCAACAAGCAACCTATTACTCCGCGCTGGTCATGTAAGCTTAGCACTGCTAAACTTCCCAGGGCAGTTCGTTGGTGTGCCTCTTAGAGGCACGTGCCAGAATACCGAGCGTTTACGGACTTTGGTAGCGTGCGCAACAACAGAACTTCGTGCCAATGCCTCGTAGGATGAGATCTTTTGAATGAAAGGTCGCATGCCTCACATAAAATGCAAGTGTTAGTGATCAATAAAAAGATGTTATGACTAATGCTGGTGACTCGAATGGGCTTTGGTACAAACATATGCACCCGTTGTTGGGGGTTTTTCCTCCGGGGGCCTCAATGTCAACAACAACAATGTCAACAACAACAACAACGGTGTGTCTTGTCTCCGGAAATTCTGTGAAGCATCACCCCCTAAGTAGCACATTGGTGCGGCTTAGGGAGCAACGAACTTAAGCCATCCTCCGATCATCTTTCCAATTTCTTGTAAGAGGGTCTGCACCTCCAGGTATTGCTTAGGCGTAATGGTACGCGTTTCTTTGGAAAGACGGATCAGCACCTTGAGCAGGTCCACGTTATTGCTAATTTCATGGAGTGCCTGAGCTCTTTCTTCTCCCTTCAGGTGGCTGGTACTGATGACCCGTTCTAGAAGAGCAAGCGATACGTTTTCACACCTTTGCCAAAGCGTATAACGTTGCATTTTTGGAATCGTACCATGGTAGCTATTCAGGATTTTGTAGAGGCTACATAGCTTATGAAAGATAGGAATATCAAGCACAGAACGTTTTTGAGGCATGAAAGTAGCACGTTTTCTATTTGATCAGATGGTTTCTGTTGAGAACCTGCTGCTTGCCTGGGAGCATTTTAAACGAGGCAAGCGGCAACGAAAAGATATTCAATATTTTGAGCGATATATAGAGGACTTGATCTTCGACCTGCATGAAGATCTCGCTACACTGGGTTATCAGCATGGAGCCTATCAGCACTTCCATGTATTTGATCCGCAAAAGCGTTATATCAGCAAAGCTTGTGTGAGAGACCGGCTGGTCCACCAAATGCTTTATACCACCCTCACCGAGGTTTTTGATACAACGTTCATCTTTCATTCTTTCTCCTGTCGTGTAGGTAAGGGTACCCATGCAGGCGTACATCAGCTCCAGAAAATGTTAAGGAAAGTAAGTCACAATGGAAAACAGGCTTGCTTTTCCCTAAAAATGGACGTACAGCGCTTTTTTGATTCTGTTGATCATGACATCTTGAAAAGCTTTCTGCGCAAGCGCGTACAAGACCATTGTGTGCTATGCATCACTGATCGTATCATCGACAGCTTCAGCAGCCAACCAGACAGTCCCCGCAACATAGGCCTTCCGTTAGGCAATGTCACCTCACAGATTTTTGCCAATGTGTACCTGCATCCGTTAGATCATTTTGTCAAACACACCTTACGTCAGAAATACTACTTGCGCTACTGTGACGATTTTATCATCGTGGCGCATGACAAAGCACAGCTTATAGCGCTCATTGAGCCGATTCAGAACTTTTTAGCACAAATGCTTCGACTCACACTGCACCCCAAAAAAATCATCTTAAGCAACATGCACCAGGGCATCGATTTCTTAGGCTATATCTTGTTCCTCAACCATCGCCTCTTGCGCACGAGCACCCGACGACGCATGCAGCGAAGACTCAAAACAAAATATGCAACCTATTTGAACCAGCAAGTAGAGGGTACACATATGGACCAATGCTTACAATCTTATCTAGGTATTTTATCGCATGCCAACGCCTACAACCTCACGCAAAGCTTGAAAAATGCTTATTGGATCAGAGAGCCAGCTTAAGCAAATCATACACCGGCTAGCCCCCCTATGTACGCTTTGTTAGGGCAAGGAGTGTGGCAACATCATGCGTTACATTGGGGGGCCTCTACAGCCCCAATAGCCGCAGAAAAACAACAGCGCCCCAACGCACCACCCACTTAGCAACGTCCAGCACAGCTACCCCTCGGCACGGTACCAAGTAACTAGACTGCTCTACGCAACCAGCATGCCCCCCCACCAAGTCACCAAGTGCCAAAAACCAAGGAGCCAAGCCCAGAAGTACCAAGTCTCCAAGTACCTAGAACTTCCGGAGACAAGACACACCGATGCTGCCCTTGTGGACATCGTCGTAGTAGTAGACAATGAGGCCCCCGGAGGAAAAACCCCCAACAACGGCAGGATAGCGACCAGACACCACCTCTTGGCAGCGCGTGTAGGTCCGTGGATGATCCCCAAAGAGCCGCTCCCCCTCACGGACATGGTGCATCAAAATAGTAGTTGCCGCCTCTAAGGCGTGCGGTAGCTCATAGGGAAGACCCACCCTTCCTGCATGCGCAGCAACCATCACCTTTTGGGCTTCATACGTCTTATTTCGACTATCGGGCAACACGTCCCGCGTCATCAACACCCAATAAGACCCTCTGGAAGGTTGATTGCCTAACTCTCGTTCGACATCCCTATCATAACAACTATACTTCGTCCTATGCCCACCATGGCCAGGGTGCTGGATCAGCTCCCCAAGCAGGTTCAGCGTAAACGGTACTCCCCCTACGGTAGCAGGAATCAGCACCAATAGGTGCGTGTCTTGTACTAGTTGGTCTGGCCAGAATGGGCAAGGGCCGTCCAAGATAGTAGCCATATCACCGGGCAGGTCTGGCGCCGACCCCACATCACCAAAGTACTTTTTCCACTCCTGCACGCCAAAGGCCATAGCAGGGATGCGTAGGGATGCTAGGTGCTGCGCTTCTTTCTTGTGCTGGCGTGATAGTAAATCAATCTTTGATTGAACTTCCTCCTGCTTTTTCGCTTGGGCTGTTTGTTGCGCTGCTAACTGCAAATCGTACGCTGCTTTCTCTGCCAACCACTCCTCTTGCATATGCTTTATGTGCTCAGCATACTCCTCACGCAGCGCCTCTTTCTCCGCTGATAGGCGATTGCTCTCTTCTGTGCTTAGCGTTTGAACCATCGCCAGCGCTTCCTCATGCCTTTTGAGGGCCGATTTAAGCTCTTTTTGCGTTGCTGCCAGACTTTGTTCATGCGCCTCTTCACGTCCCGACCGCTCCAACTGAAGTTCTTCGCGCATCGCCGCATACTGACGCGTAAGTTCTTGTTGGGTACGCTTCATCTCGGCCTCCTGACTGGCAATGATGTTGAGTAGCTCTTGCTTGTCCTTGGCCGCTTGGATTCTTGCGGCATTGTGCGCACGATCTCGCTCTTCTTCCTGCTGCTTGCGATGTTGTACCTTAACGTAATGGTCTTGTAACGCATCCAACGATGGTAAATCAAATGTGTTGGCCTCCCTCGAAAAGTGATGCGTAATCTGCTTGAAAGCGGCTAATAATTTCTTGGCTTTATCCATATCATGGAAATAACAGGCTTCTTTAAAGTCGACCTCTAGTCCGGACAGCTTGCCTAAAATGCGCTCCTCACTCTCGTGCAAGAGGCGCTCTACCGATAGCTTGTCGATCACACGCAGGCGTTGTAACGTCTGCCAGCAAGTGGCCGCTTTGGAATACTGGCCGAGCGATAAAAAGTCCGACGCTCTTTTACCTTCTTGCTCCACAATATTGCGTAGCGTCTGCTCATCAAGGGCGTCCAAAACCGTCTGAAACAAGTCCCCTGTATAGCGCATCGGTACGAGTGCTTTAATATGCGCTAAGCACTGCGCTCGGTCCCAAAAGTCTGCGCCACCACGATCCAATGGGTCGTACAAAAACAGGCGATTTGACAAAATTTGCATGATCTCTGGCGTGCCCTCTCGAAGCTCTTCCTGCAACGCCTCGATCGTAGTATCTACAGACGACTTCGTCACGCCCAACAGTAACGACTCTTTGTGCTTTTTTATGGTGTCAAGACTGCCAAATAGGTGCGTACAAATCCTCAGCATATCCGTCAAACCACGGGAACGTTCTTCTGCAAGCGACCCGTCGCTGATCAGGATGATGATCCTGACACTCCGCGCTGCTTGAAGAATCCGGCGGATGTTCACCGCATTCGCAATGTTGATCTCTGCCCCTCTATTGTCTAAAAACCCAGGGCAGTCGCAATAGGCAATGGGGTCTGAGGCCATCGGCTCTAGGGCAATAGCCGGCATGAACGTCTCCGATTGCTTAGTATGGCCGATAGGGAAGGGAACCACAGGACACACTTCGCTGGGCGCCGCATTCGCTATAGAAGAGCGTCGGAGGGGTGTGAGCATCATACGACAGCCCATTAGGTAGTTCAGCCACGTGCTCTTGCCTGCTCCTGTATTGCCGATCACAATTACTGCATTCTTGCCCACAATCTCTTCCGCACGCTTCGCCCCATCAGACACATACATCGTGATTAGGTCGATGCGCTCCGACTCTGTCAAAGTAGGTACAAGGCCGGACATCCTCTTTTTGTGGAGCGAGCGGGCAGAAGAAAAATCAATGTCTAACGCTGGAGGGACGCAGGCGGTATTATTATCCTCTTTTGCAGAAGGCGGTGGTGTCGCAGTGACGGGCGCAGAATGGGGGCTATAGGAGAATGCTGGTGCAACTACAACAGGGGTGGTAGCCGAAGAGACACGAGACACGGTGGGTATGGATGATGAGGTAACAGGGGGGTCGGTAGGCGATCGGTCCGGAGGGGTAGACAAGATGTTCTCAGGCGGCGAAAGCGGTGACTCAGGGGAAGTTGCTGGAGAAGCTTCTATGACATAGCTCACATCGAGCGCTATATTGAGTAGGCTTCTGCGCCGAAATAACTTATTGCGCTTCGTGTTTCCATACAGTACCAACGCCGCATGACTGTGCGATGAAACATGTGCACGACGCTGATTGTTTTCAGAAGTGCGCCCCGTCGTGACTTCTACGCTGCCCAGAGAGATGACATCAGCAGCTGTGGCCGACATACCCGCTGAACGGCCTCCAACACTCTGACGAAAATCCATGTTGCCGATCACGTCTCTTGAATCCGCCCCCACATACCAGGTTGCCCAACTCGCACGCTCTACCACCGATCCGGGCCGCAACCGATAGCCTGTAAAACGAGCCCCAGGAGGGAGAGATAGCGCATAAGGGTACGTCAGTGTTTCGTCACTCGAGAGGTTCATCGTAGGACCCTTCATCCAACCCTCTTGCGGTGTAGTGCCTGATACTTGACTTACCCCCTGACCGGGAGACTCTGGCATCCCCCCCAACAAGCCCCCTTTGCCCAAGTACACACACGGCGCGTAGGGAGGAGAGGAAGTAGCCATGATGTGAATGCGAGATCTAGATGACCAAAGATCCTGGCCTTGTAAACGCGCTAGAAACACTCCTATATCTTCTGCGCTCACCACAGGTAACGTCCGCTTGTGCGCATAGGCACTTGTGCCGCCCTGAAGCACCGCCTGCCATTGGCTGTCTACTTGTTGAAAATGAACCAGCTCGCCTGTAGACGCCGTCAAGGGTCGGGAGGAGTCTGGCGTGAGGCTGTTGCGGGAGGGTGCTGTGCTAGCAGCAGGGCGGATGCAAGTAGATGGCGAGGCTCCTGCAAAAGTGGTAGGAGGCACTTTGGGCTGGTGCGTAGCTGTCGTGGGAGGGAGAGATGGAGGGTAGCCAAGAGGCTGCGTCAGTGCCTCGGAGGCTGGGGGTTGACAACCTGACTGAAGGAGGACTTCTGCAGGCGACTCCTCCTCGAGCGCATGCAGCGGCGACTGGCAATTTTGCAACAGCAGGGCACACAACACTCCTGTCGTGATGCCCCAAAATCGGGTAGTAAGCATGGCGTAGAATCTGTTATTGGTGTATTGCATCAACTTCTCTTGCATGGGTAAAGTTGAAAGACCATTCTCCTCAATGATACTAATCCCTACCTAAAAAAATCAAGCAGCCTTTCATACGTTTCGTAACATCAATGCGCAATACACGGATGAGTTTTTTATATCTCCTTTAAACAGCCTTCCTGGCTACGCTCATTGTCTGTGACACTAGAAAAGGGGACTCGTCTCTTATGTCATAGACATTGGCCAATTTTCGTGAAACAATCAAAACGACTCAACATGAGGCGGCTTTCGGATCATGTAGGTCTGGAAACCAAACCCAATGGACCAAGGACCAAAACTACTGGCAGAGCAACTAAGAAGACACTGCACAGTAAAACCGCGAAGCCTCCACACCAAACAGCCAAGTGCCTAGAACCTCCGGCAACAAGCCGCGCCGAGGTGGTGGCTGCTATAGCTGATGTAGTCGACATCGAGGCCCGAGGGCTCGAAGCCTCCAACAACGGCAGGATAGCTACCATCCACCACCGCTGGGCAGCGTGTGAAGGTCAATGGACGATCCCCAAAGAGCCGCTCCCCCTCACGGGCATGATGCGTCAAAATAGCGGTCGCCGCTTCCAAGACACTGAGTAATTTATAAGGTACGCTTTCCCTTCTTGCATAGCCCACAACTAATGCTTTTTGATCAGCATACCCTGTATTTTGACTCCCCGGCAAGACATCACGCGTCATCAATAACCAATAGGAACGAGGAGGGGATGCTGCGCCAATTTGTGCCTTAACGCGCTTATGATAATACCTATACTCCGTTCTATGCCCACCATGGCTAGGGTGCTGGATCAGCTCCCCAAGCAGGTTCAGCGTAAACGGTACTCCCCCTACGGTAGCAGGGATCAGCACCAACAGGTGCGTGTCTCTGACCTTTTTATTGGGCCAGAATGGGCAAGGGCTGTCCAAGATAGCAGCCATATCACTGGGCAGGTCTGGCGCTGACCC
>JANPMB010000021.1:0-32065 GCA_031422615.1 Amoebophilaceae bacterium | reverse complement strand
TATTTGCAGGCTAGCACTTACCACCACGATAGAGAATGACCTCTCTGCGGGGGCGCCTAGTGCTCGTAGAAAAAGCTTAGAAAGCGCTGCTGACGCAACACAAGCACTGCGAGGCTGCGCCGTTTCAAGCGCGTAATGTAGTATATACCCACTCATGTTAGCAAATAAAATTAGTACCTTTTTCTTTTCCTATTGTTGTGGTGTGGCCATGGCCTGGATGAACAACTACCTTATCTCCCAGAGGCAACAGCTGCTGGTGAATGCTTTGTAAAAGAAGTGTGTGATCACCGCCTGGCAAGTCTGTCTTGCCTTCGCTCTCGCTGCCTGTAAGCCTTAAGGCTCTTTGCTGAATAAACGCTCTTTCAAACCCCGCCATGGCACAGAAGATATGAAAGACGCATTGCCTTGCAGGGGTACTGATATCTATATTTCTGCTTGAGCTCTTAAAATGCGTTGCAGAAAATTTAGTAATGAGTGCGATAAGCACTTTGAGTGATCTACCTAATGGGTCTAGCTCCACACAACGAGCGCATCCCCTAACGTATGCAGACGCACCCGAGAGCAATGTATGTCAAAAACACTAAATATCGCCCGTATCTGAGCGCTAAAAGCGTGGCGTGGTCAGGTTGTGATACTTTAAGAAAACATGTGCGTGCAGCGCTCTTTCGAGTGAGCTTGATGACTTGCGTGGGAAATATTTTTATTTGGTGCTTGGACAGCAAAGAAACTGCGTCTATCTGTGATTCCAGATTTGACCAAAGCAGAAAAAACCCCTAGATTTGTAACCGACACTTTAGTATGGCGCAACTTGTATAACAAGTCGGTGGTATCATTACCTCAGGGGAGGTGCCAGAGTGGTTAAATGGGGCGGACTGTAAATCCGTTGCTTCACAGCTACGTAGGTTCGAATCCTACCCTCCCCACCTGCTATTGAGGGGCTCAGTGGGTCCGTTACTATTTGTTGATGTGCCAACAGAACCATTGAGCATTGGCTGGTTAGGTAGCATCAAAGCCAAAAGGTAAATTGGCAGCGGATCTGACCAGGACCATCGGGGAAATCACTCGGTCTTCTGGCGGCAAAAGCGGAAGTAGCTCAGTTGGTAGAGCGACAGCCTTCCAAGCTGTAGGTCGCGAGTTCGACCCTCGTCTTCCGCTCTAGACAGGCCGATGTAGCTCAGTGGTAGAGTACTTCCTTGGTAAGGAAGGGGTCACGGGTTCAAATCCCGTCATTGGCTCGGTCAGTAGCTTGTTGAGTTGATGGGCACAGGCTCTGTAGTATCTAGGTCTGGCATGTTGTGTGCCGCATTGAGGTACTTTAACTATCTTCGTTTCAAAAACAAAAAATTAAACATGGCAAAAGAAAATTTTGATCGCTCCAAACCCCATGTTAACATTGGTACAATTGGCCACGTTGACCATGGTAAAACGACCTTAACAGCTGCTATATCCTCCGTTTTGTCTAAAAAAGGATTGGCTGACAAGAGAGATTTCGGCTCCATTGATAATGCTCCTGAAGAGAAAGAAAGAGGAATAACGATTAATACTTCCCATATAGAGTACCAGACGGCCAAGCGGCACTATGCCCACGTGGACTGCCCTGGCCACGCAGACTATGTAAAAAACATGATAACCGGGGCTGCGCAGATGGATGGAGCAATTCTGGTAGTCGCTGCTACAGACGGCCCTATGCCTCAAACCAGAGAACACATCTTGTTAGCCTCTCAGGTAGGCGTGCCCAAGCTCGTCGTATTTCTTAACAAAGTAGATGCTGTTGACGATCCTGAGCTACTAGAATTGGTAGAGATAGAGGTGAGAGAGCTATTGACTGCGTATAAGTTTGATGGTGATAATACTCCAATCATCCAAGGTTCTGCATTGGGTGCCCTCAATGGCGAAGAGCAGTGGGAGAAGAAAGTAGAAGAATTGATGGATGCGGTAGATGAGTATATCCCTGTGCCTGAGAGACTGGTGGATCGAGATTTTCTAATGCCCGTAGAAGATGTTTTCTCCATTACAGGTCGTGGTACTGTAGCTACTGGAAGCATTGAAAGGGGTATTGTAAATTCAGGAGATGCGGTTGAGATCATTGGTATGGGGGCAGAAAATTTGACCTCTACAGTGACCGGAGTTGAGATGTTTAGAAAAATCTTGAATAGGGGAGAGGCAGGTGATAATGTCGGATTGTTGCTGCGGGGTATTGATAAGAAAGATATCTGTAGGGGGATGATTATCTGTAAAAAAGGTTCGGTGACTCCCCATCGTAAGTTTAAAGCAGAGGTATATATTCTTTCTAAAAAAGAAGGAGGGCGCCACACGCCATTTTTTAACAAGTATAGGCCTCAGTTCTACTTTAGAACTACTGATGTAACGGGAGAAGTGATACTCCCCAAAGGCATTGAAATGGTAATGCCTGGTGATAACGTAACATTCGAAGTAGAGCTTATTAACGAAATAGCTATGGAGCAGGGCTTGCGTTTCGCCATTCGTGAAGGGGGCAGAACCGTTGGTGCCGGTCAGGTAACTGAAATCATTGAGTAACTAGGTTACCTATCCTGCATCTCCAGCACCTTCTCTGAAAATGAGATGTGCTTGTTTGTGACGGACCATTTGCCTAGATTTGCGGACCAGTTGAGATAGCTACAATTGAGATGCCTACACGGGTGTAGCTCAATCGGTAGAGTAGTGGTCTCCAAAACCATTGGCTGGGAGTTCGAGTCTCTCCACCCGTGCCAAGTAACAGCATGTCAAAGATAAAATTGTTTGTTCTCGGAGCTATAGATGAAGTAAGAAACAAAGTTTCTTGGCCTGTTTATAGTGAGCTTCAAAGTAGTTCAATGCTGGTACTAACTGCTTCTTTTGTTTTTGCAGTGGTTATTGGTTTAGTAGACCTGGTTTTTAAAAATGCCATTTCTTGGTTTTACAATACTTTCTAGAGCGAAGAAAAAGAAAAACTACTACGTTGTTGACGATGAGTGAGCCAAAATGGTACGTGTTAAAAGTGGTCAGTGGGCAAGAAAAAAAAGTTAAATCTTACCTAGAGACAGAGTTAGTAAGGCAAAATCTGGAAGGATGTATTACACAAATACTGATTCCTGCTGAGAAGGTGTATGAGATGCGTGGGGGCAAGAGAAAAACCAAGGAACGTAATTTTTTTCCAGGTTATGTGCTTATCTGCGCTGAACTATCAGATGGAAGGGCGGGTCATGCCATAAGAAATATTGCCGGGGTACTAGGGTTTCTGAGTGTGAGAGGTTGGGGTGTTTCCAAGGCACCTGTACCGCTCAGGCAAGCTGAAGTAAATAGGATATTGGGTAGAGTAGACGAGGGTGAGGCTAGTGATTTGTGCCTAGAATCACCATTCACTATTGGGGAAATGGTGAGAGTAATCGACGGGCCTTTCAATGGGTTCTCAGGCAGTATTCAGGAAATATTTGAAGAGCGCAAGAAGCTCAACATTGCAGTAAAGATATTTGAAAGGAACACACCGGTTGAACTTAGTTACGTGCAGGTAGAAAAATTTTCGTAGCATCAAGCACTTTTGAGTTGAGTAAAAAATATGGCTAAAGAAATTGCAATTTATATTAAACTACAAGTGCAAGGGGGGGCAGCTAGCCCATCTGGTGCTATAG
Source organism: Amoebophilaceae bacterium (assembly GCA_031422615.1). Lineage (GTDB taxonomy): Bacteria > Bacteroidota > Bacteroidia > Cytophagales > Amoebophilaceae > UBA8403. Next base: position 28,436 of record JANPMB010000021.1, on the reverse strand, counting down.
GACCTGCCCTTGGTAGTAAGGGTGTCAATATCATGGAGTTTTGTAAGCAGTTTAATGCTAGAACTCAAGACAAACAAGGAGAGCTGCTGCCTGTCATCATCACAGTCTATAAAGACAAGTCGTTTGATTTTGTTATCAAGACCTCCCCGGCTACTACTTTATTGATGAAAAAAGCTCAGATCAAAAAAGGGTCTCCAGAATCTAACCGGAAAAAAGTAGGTACTGTGACATGGCATGAGGTAGAAGAAATTGCAACGCTCAAAATGCCAGACCTAAATGCTTTTGAATTGCCTGCTGCGATGAAAATGATTGCCGGAACAGCAAGAAGCATGGGGTTAAGTGTGAGTGGTGAAGCACCTTGGGCTAATTAAAAAAGAAATCGATGGCCAAGTTGACAAAAAAAACAAAAGAGATTACTAAGAAATACGACCTCCAAAAGGCCTATCCTCTGGATGAGGCTGTGCAGCTTGTCGGAGAAATTACCCATACCAAATTTGACTCTTCTGTAGATGTAGCCATTCGTTTAGGAGTAGACCCTAGAAAGTCAGACCAAATGGTAAGGGGTACAGTCATTCTTCCTCATGGTACTGGAAAGAAGGTTAAAATTTTAGTCTTGTGCACCCCTGACAAAGAAGAAGAGGCACGAGATGCAGGTGCCGATTATGTAGGGCTAGATGACTACTTGAAAAAAATTGAGCAGGGCTGGACTAAGGTAGATACCATCATCACGATGCCATCGGTCATGGCAAAAGTAGGACGACTGGGAAAAATACTAGGTCCCAGGGGGCTAATGCCTAACCCCAAGACGGGCACGGTCACTACCAGTGTGGGCAAAGCTGTGCAAGAAGTTAGATCTGGAAAAATTGACTTTAAGGTCGACAAATATGGCATCATCCATGCCAGTATTGGGAGAGTTTCTTTTTCAGGTGAGCAACTAAAAAGCAATATACTTGAACTCATAGGCAGTATTATGAAGTTAAAGCCTACCTCGTCAAAAGGGAATTACGTTAAAAGTATTAATCTTTCTAGCACCATGAGCAAAGGTATTTTGATCGAGAAAAATAGCACTCCTGTCCTGTAAAGAAAATGACACGAAAAGAAAAAAATGAGATTGTAGAAACCCTGGCGGGCCAGCTTGCTGCGACTAATTATTTTTATATCATAGACGCAGAGGGGCTCAATATAGAAGAAGTTAACGACTTCAGAAGAAAATGCTTCCAAGAAGGTGTAGTGTACCAAGTAGTAAAAAATACGCTGATTAGCAAAGCACTTGAAAAGCTAGAAAGCGGAGTAGATTACTCATCCTTTAGTGGTGCCGTCCTCAAAGGGTTCTCTGGTATCTTATTCGCCAAAGATATTGGCAGTACACCCGCAAAAATTATCAAAGATTTCAGAAAGCAAAGGAGACTAGGAAGTCCACTCCTCAAAGGGGCGTCTATTGACAAGGATTTATTTATTGGGGAGGAGCACCTGGATGCATTAAGTCAGCTCAAGTCGAAAGCTGAGCTGCTTGGCGAATTAATCGCACTGCTGAACTCACCCATCACCAATGTAATAGCTTCACTTCAGTCTGGCAAGCATCAACTATCAGGTTTGATGAGGGCGTTGGCAGCCAAGGAGGCATAGTCTCAAACGCATTTTATTATCAACTAAACTTTTAATGAAAAATGGCAGATCTAAAGGTATTCGCAGAACAGCTTGTTAGCCTAAGTGTTAAAGAGGTTAATGAATTAACGAAAATATTAAAAGAAGAGCACGGTATTGAACCCGCAGCCTTATCTGCTCCTGTTGTAGTAGCTAGTGGCGCAGATAATGACGGTGTTGAAGCTATTGAAGAAAAAAATAGTTTTGATGTGGTTCTCAAATCGGCAGGTGCTTCCAAACTTGCTGTTGTTAAGCTCGTTAAAGAGCTGACTGGGCTAGGTCTGAAAGAAGCAAAAGAACTTGTAGATGGTGCACCAAAGTCCATTAAGGAAGGGGTACCCAAGGATGAGGCGGAAGCTCTCAAGAGCAGACTCGAAGAAGCGGGTGCTGAGGTAGAACTAAAATAGTATCAACAGATTTATTCTTCTCTTTCTTAAAAGAAGATTGGGGTGCCCTAAACCAGTTCGTTCCCCTAAAAATTTGTTTTTACTAAAGATCTTTCAAGTGTTCATGCCTTTGTTATCAACAGTACTCGTTCTGTATACAGGAAGTACGTCTGTCTGTCTTTCTACACCTAGAATTTAAATCTATAGTGCCTTGGTAGAGAAAAAAAAAACTAGCAACAAAAGGATCAATTTTGCTTCTCTTAAGTCTGTCACAGATTATCCTGACCTTCTTGAGCTTCAACTCAAATCGTTCAGAGACTTTTTTCAGTTGGATACTCCTCCTGAAAAACGTGCAGAGGAAGGTTTGTGTAAGGTTTTCATGGAGAATTTCCCCATAGAGGATGCTCGGGGAAATTTCGTATTAGAACTCGTTGACTATATCCTAGAAACGCCCAAATATGCACCAGAAGAATGCATCAGGCGAGGGGTAACTTATGCGGTGCCCTTGAAAGCCAAGCTAAGACTACGGCAAAATGGTGAAGACAACGAGGACTTTGAAACTATTGAACAAGAGGTATTTCTAGGTAATATTCCCTATATGACTCCCCAGGGGGCTTTTATCATCAATGGGTCTGAGCGTGTTGTCGTTTTCCAGATACATAAATCACCAGGCGTATTCTTTGCCCAAAGTACCCATACTAGTGGAAACAGGCTGTATTCTGCTAAGATTATTCCTTTCAAAGGAGCGTGGATCGAATTTTCTACAGATGTTAACAGCATCATGTACGCTTATATCGACCGTAAAAAAAAGTTCCCAATCACTACCCTTTTAAGGGCCATTGGGTATGGTACTGACAAAGAGATCTTAGAAATTTTTGGATTATCAGAAGAGATAAAAGCTACTAAAATAGCGCTAAAGCGTGCGCTTGGCAGGAAACTAGCAGCCCGTGTGCTCAAGACGTGGAAAGAAGACTTTGTAGATGAAGATACGGGCGAGTTGATTGCTATGGATCGCAGTGAGGTGTTGTTAGAGCGGGATGCTATTCTGAATGATGAAGCAATTGATGTGATCTTGGAGTCAGGAACTAAGTCTGTGATTCTGCATAGAGTTGACATCAGCATTACCGACTACAATATTATCTATAATACTTTACACAAAGACAATGCTAACTCTGAACGGGAAGCTGTTGAGCAAATTTATCGTCAGTTGCGGAATACAGAGCCACCCGATGAGCAGACCGCACGTGAGACGGTTCAGAGCTTATTCTTTAGTAACAAGCGCTATGATCTGGGTGAAGTAGGACGCTACAGGATCAACAAGAGACTTGGTGTTGATGTGTCCTCTGATGTCAGTGTACTGACTAAGGACGACATTATACAAATAATAAAATATTTAATTGGGCTTGACAACTCCAAGACAGTTGTAGACGATATAGATCACCTAAGTAACAGAAGGGTGAGGACAGTAGGAGAGCAGCTTTACACCCAGTTTGGTGTGGGCTTATCCAGGATGGCCAGAACGATCAAGGAGCGCATGAACGTGCGGGATAATGAAGATTTTAAACCTGCTGATCTGATTAATGCAAGAACCCTATCTTCGGTCATTAACTCTTTCTTCGGCACTAATCCTCTTTCGCAATTCATGGACCAGGTGAATCCTCTATCAGAGGTGACACACAAGCGAAGAATCTCTTCATTAGGCCCCGGCGGACTATCAAAAGATAGGGCAGGGTTCGAGGCGCGAGATATACACTATACGTATGCAGGGCGTCTGTGTGCAATTGAGACCCCTGAAGGTCCTAATATTGGCTTGATATCCTATTTGTGTATGCATGCTAAGATCAATGCTATGAGCTTTATTGAGACCCCCTATAGGAAGGTCACCAATGGCATAGCAGATCTAGAGGGAACAACACATTACCTCACTGCTGAGGAAGAAGATCTATACAATATTGCACAAGCCAATGCAAGACTCGATAAGGATGGTAAGTTGTTAGATGATAAAGTCAAAGTAAGATTTGCTGGTGACTTCCCTCTTGTTAGTGCTGAGCAGGTTGCCTACATGGATGTGGCGTCCGACCAAATCGTTTCTGTGGCAGCAGCCCTGATTCCCTTTTTAGAACACAATGATGCAAGTCGAGCCTTGATGGGTTCAAACATGCAGCGGCAAGCAGTGCCTCTTTTGCAACCTGAGGCTCCTATTGTAGGTACAGGTATTGAAGAGCGTGTTGCCAGAGATTTCAAAGGTTTGGTACGTGCTGAGAAAGATGGAGTAGTAGCCTATGTAGATGCAGACAGGATTGTCATTAAGTACCAGCTTTCAAAAGAAGAGGAGCTTGTTGCGTTCGATGACACGCTGCAAACCTATCTATTGACTAAGTTCCAAGGAACTAACCAGGGTACCTGTATCAATCTAAGACCCACAGTAGCTAAAGGTGAAAAAGTACAGAAAGGGCAGTTGTTGTGTGAGGGCTATGCTACGAAAGACGACGAATTAGCCCTAGGAAGAAACCTTAAAGTGGCATTTATGCCCTGGAAAGGCTATAACTATGAGGATGCCATTGTCATCTCAGATCGTGTTGTGCAAGAAGATATATTCACCTCTATTCATATCGAAGAGTTTTCGTTAGCAGTGAGGGATACCAAACTGGGAGAAGAGGAATTAACTTCTGAGATTCCCAATGTAAGTGAAGAAGCCATTAGCCACCTTGACGCAGATGGCATTGTCAAGGTGGGTACCGAGGTCAGAGAAGGCGATATCCTGATTGGTAAAATTACACCCAAGGGAGAGTCTGACCCTACCCCAGAAGAAAAATTACTAAGAGCCATCTTTGGTGACAAAGCAGGAGATGTCAAAGACGCTTCTCTAAAAGCACCTCCTTCGATGCAGGGGGTTGTAGTAGACACTAAGCTTTTTACTAGACCTAGTAGGGATAAGAAGGCAAGGGCCAGAGTTAAAAAAGAGCTTGAGGTGCTGAAGAAACTGCATGCCACAAATCTGCTGAAGTTACGCACTACAGTCATTGAAAAACTTACCAAGCTGCTCGAGGGAGAAGTGTCACAGGGAATCTGCCACAAATTTGGAGATGAGCTCATAGGAAAGGATAAAAAATTTACGGCCACGCTGATCGAAAAAAACTTATTCCCTGGGAAGAACATATACCGTGATGAGGCTAACTACAGCATTCCTGAAGAAACAAATCTACTTGGGGATGTGCTTTTGGATCAATGGACTACGAGCAAAAAGAAAAATGGCCTGGTGTACCAGCTCGTAGAGAATTACAGTAAAAAGCGTAATAAGATTATAAGTAATTTCAGAAGAGAAAGATTCGCTTTAGAGGTAGGTGATGACCTCCCAACAGGTATTCTCAAACTAGCCAAGGTTTATATTGCCAAAAAGCGCAAGCTCAAAGTGGGGGATAAGATGGCAGGTAGGCATGGTAACAAAGGAGTTGTTTCCAAGATTGTTCGTCGAGAAGACATGCCTTTTCTGGCTGACGGAACGCCTGTTGATATCGTCCTAAGCCCCCTTGGATTGCCGTCTCGTATGAACTTAGGACAGATTTATGAGGCCGTGTTGGGCTGGGCAGGCCAGGAGTTAGAGAGAAAATATGCTACGCCAATTTTTGACGGAGCTTCAATGGAAGACATAGAAAAAGAATTAGAAAAGGCTGGTTTGCCCAATTGGGGTAAGGCAGAACTTTACGATGGTTTAACAGGCAAAAAGTTTGATCAGAAGATCACGACGGGCGTCATTTATATGCTTAAGCTAGGACATCTAGTCGATGAGAAGATGCATGCACGTTCTACAGGACCGTACTCTTTGATTACACAACAGCCACTGGGCGGTAAAGCGCAGTTTGGTGGACAGCGTTTCGGTGAGATGGAGGTATGGGCACTGGAAGCTTTTGGCGCTGCCTACCTCCTACAAGAGATGCTAACTATCAAGTCAGATGACGTGGTTGGTCGTTCCAAGGCGTATGAGATGATTGTAAAAGGAGAAAATATTCCCAAACCCAATTTGCCAGAATCATTTAACGTATTGATACACGAGCTTAGGGGATTAGGCCTGGAAGTTACCCTCAAATAACCCCAATCACTTAGCATCATCAGTGTTCAATGCGGCAAGATAAGTTAGTAGCTATGAAATTTAGAAGAGATAAGAAAATTACGGGTGATTTCTCAGAAGTAATCCTTAGCCTGGCCTCTCCAGAAGTCATTCTAGAGCGTTCTTATGGGGAAGTTACCCAGCCCGAGACAGTCAACTACAGGACCCACAAACCAGAAATGAAGGGACTGTTTTGTGAGCGAATCTTTGGTCCAGTAAAAGACTGGGAGTGTCATTGTGGAAAGTACAAGAGGATTAGATACAAAGGGATCATCTGTGATCGATGTGGGGTGGAAGTGACCGAAAAAAAAGTGCGGCGCGTGAGAATGGGGCATATTGATCTGGTGGTACCTGTAGCCCATATCTGGTACTTTAGATCGCTCCCTAACAAAATGGGGTACCTGCTTGGTTTACCTGCCAAAAAACTAGACCAAATTATTTATTACGAAAGATATGTAGTGATTCAGCCGGGGATAAAAGCAGAAGACAACCTTAGCTACATGGATTTCCTCACCGAAGAGGAATATTTAGATATTCTAGACCAGCTTCCCCGTGAGAATCAGCTTTTGGATGATAACGATCCTAACAAATTCATTGCCAAAATGGGAGCTGAGGCACTTCAGATGCTTCTATCGAGGATTCAGCTCGATGAATTGTCTTTTAACTTGAGACACCAAGCAGCGCATGATACATCACAGCAGCGCCGGGCAGAAGCACTCAAGCGCTTGAGAATTGTAGAGGCATTTAGAGAGGCAAGAAGCAGGGTAGAAAATAAGCCAGAGTGGATGGTCATGCGCATTATCCCAGTCATCCCTGCGGAGCTGAGACCCCTTGTACCTCTAGAAGGAGGCAGATTTGCTACTTCCGATCTCAATGATCTTTACCGAAGAGTAATTATCAGAAATAACCGCCTTAAAAGGTTGATCGATATTAAGGCACCTGAGGTCATTCTTAGAAACGAAAAGAGAATGCTCCAAGAAGCGGTAGACTCTTTGTTCGATAATTCTAGAAGGGTCAACGCCGTGGCTTCTGAAGGGGCTAGACCGCTAAAGTCCTTGAGTGATGTGCTTAAAGGAAAACAAGGAAGATTCCGTCAGAATCTCTTAGGGAAACGCGTAGACTATTCAGGGCGGTCCGTAGTAGTAGTAGGGCCTGAGTTGAAGCTGTATGAGTGTGGTCTTCCCAAAGATATGGCTGCAGAGTTGTTCAAACCCTTTATTATCCGCAAGCTTCTTGAACGAGGCATGGTCAAGACTGTCAAATCTGCTAAGAAGATTGTCGAAAAGAAAACACCAGTTGTTTGGGATATTCTGGAAAATATTTTGAAGGGCCACCCAGTACTCCTCAACAGGGCTCCCACGCTGCATAGGCTAGGCATCCAGGCTTTTCAGCCTAGGTTGATCGAAGGAAAAGCCATTCAGCTACATCCTTTGGTTTGTACTGCCTTCAATGCAGACTTTGATGGTGATACCATGTCTGTGCATGTACCCCTAAGCCAGGAGGCTATTGCCGAAGCATCCTTGCTCATGTTATCCGCACATAATATTCTCAATCCTGCCAATGGAGCACCCATTACCGTACCTTCTAAGGATATAGTATTGGGCTTGTACTACCTTACAAAAGGTAGAAAGAGTACTGCCCAGCACCCCGTTCAGGGAGAAGGAATGATTTTTTATTCCCCTGAAGAAGTAATCATGGCGTTGGACAGCGATAGTGTATCTCAGCACGCGCATATCAAGGTAAAAGTAAAGCTTAAGGATCAAGTTGGCACCCAGGTAGTAAAAATGATTGATACAGTTGCCGGCAGAGTTGTCTTTAATCAATATGTTCCCGAAGAAGTCGGCTTCATCAACGAAATGCTTACCAGCAAAAAGCTACAAGCTATTACTGCTCAAGTATACGAACAAACGAGCACGGTACGCACTGTGAAGTTCCTTGATGAGGTGAAAGAGCTAGGCTTCCAGTCTGCTTATATAGGCGGAATGTCTATGGCACTGGATGATGTAAAAGTGCCTCAAGAAAAAGGTCAGCTAATTGGCCAAGCTAAGGAAGAAGTAGACGCCGTTTGGAATAATTACCTGATGGGGCTGATTACTGATAGAGAGCGATATAACCAGGTGATCGATATATGGACGCGTGTCAACACGCAAATTACCGACCTGCTCATGGAGCAGCTAGAAGAAGATCAGCAAGGGTTTAACTCTGTTTATATGATGATGCACTCAGGTGCGAGGGGGTCTAGAGAGCAAGTGCGCCAGCTCGGAGGAATGCGGGGGCTAATGGCGAAGCCACAAAAAAGTTTGCATGGCTCGGTTGGCGGAATTATCGAAAATCCTATCCTTTCTAACTTTAAGGAAGGACTGGATGTCATTGAGTATTTTATCTCTACGCATGGAGCGCGAAAAGGACTAGCTGATACAGCACTGAAGACAGCTGATGCAGGTTACCTAACCAGGAGGCTCGTTGACGTAGCACAAGATGTAATTACTACTGAAGAAGACTGCGGTACGTTAAGGGGGCTGGTAGTTACAGCAATAAAGGATAATGATGAAGTCATCGAGCCAATTTCTGAAAAAATTCTAGGCAGAATAGCTATTCATGATGTGTATCACCCTAGTACGAAAGAATTACTTATTCCTGCTGGCGAAGAGATTACGGAGGTGCTTGCTGCCGCAGCTGATGCGGCAAGCATACCAGAAATAGAAATTAGGTCAGCGTTGACCTGTGAAGCTGGGCGTGGGGTTTGTATCAAATGTTACGGCAGAAACCTTGCCACAGGCAAGATGGCACAAATAGGAGAAGCGGTGGGTGTCATCGCCGCACAATCTATTGGTGAGCCAGGTACACAGCTCACACTAAGGACTTTCCATGTAGGGGGTACTGCTTCTAACATTGCTGTAGAAGCCAAGATTCGAGCTAAGTATGACGGATTCGTCACTTTCGAAGATATAAGTGCTGTAGAGACTACCAACAGTGCAGGGGAAAAACTAGAAGTAGTGATGAGCAGATCTTGCGAAGTACACATCTTAGACCCACAGTCCAAGAAGATTTTGATGGCCAGTCCAGTGCCGTATGGGTCGTACTTGAAGGTTAGGGAAGGCGAGCAAGTAAAAAAAGATCAGGAGTTATGTTACTGGGACCCGTATAATGCCGTCATTCTTGCCAAATTGGCTGGAACCGTCGAGTTTGAAGCCATAGAAGAAGGTATTACCTATAAGGAAGAGTATGATGAACAAACAGGGCACAAACAGAAAGTAATCATTGATACCAGGGACAAAACCAAGCATCCGACTCTTCTTGTAGAGGGTAAAAAAGAGGTGATAACTCACTACAACCTTCCAGTAAAAGCCCGATTGATGGTAGAAGAAGGAGAAAAAATTTGTGCAGGACAGATTCTGGTGAAAATCCCGAGAACGATGAGTAAATCCAGAGATATTACTGGAGGACTTCCGAGGGTTACCGAACTTTTTGAGGCTAGAAATCCATCTAATACAGCCGTTGTCAGTGAAATTCATGGAGCTGTCACTTACGGTGATATTAAACGTGGTAGTCGGGAAATTTTTATTGAATCAAAAGAAGGAGTTAAAAAGAAATACCTAATACCCTTATCGAAGCACATTCTTGTGCAAGACAATGACTACATCAAAGCAGGTGATCCCCTCTCTGATGGTGTTATTTCACCAGCTGATATTTTAGCGATTATGGGGCCTACTGCGGTGCAAAGACACCTTGTCCATGAACTTCAAGAGGTATATCGTTTGCAGGGGGTGAAGATTAATGACAAGCACGTTGAAGTCATTGTCAAACAGATGATGCGGAAGCTTGAGGTAATAGAGTCGGGAGATACTACCTTCATGCCGGGACAGATTGTTGACAAATTAATTCTTAGGGAAGAAAATGATAAGATTCTTGACAAGAAGGTTGTCACCGATGCAGGTGATTCTAAAATTCTAAAAGCTGGACAAGTCATTAGTGCAGGTCAATTTAGACAAGAAACTACTGAGTTGAAGGGACAGAGTTTAAAACCGATTCAGGTAAGAAATGCTGAACCGGCTGTCTCTCGACCAAAATTACAAGGTATCACTCAAGCTTCACTAAGTACAGAGAGCTTTATATCAGCAGCCTCTTTCCAGGAGACTACCAAGGTGTTAAGTGAAGCGTCTATTAGAGGAAAAAGCGATATGCTAAGGGGATTGAAAGAGAATGTGATTGTGGGGCACTTAATTCCTGCTGGCACTGGAATTAAAAAGTACAGCCATGCAATCATCGGGACTCAAAAAGAGGATGAGCAAGTAGCACCTCCACAAGATGCTGCCACTAAAAAACAGGCTGTGCTTTAGTGACATATTTCTCAATCAAGTAACTCCTAATGACCTGCTCTTACTAAGAAGAGCTATCTTTCATAGCGTGAGATCTGGTGAGGAATCCTCTATGAGGCCCTCGCTAACTTCCTATAGATAGCTCTTTATAGCAGAGGTGTGCACTAAGTACATCTAGATGGGCAGTCATCGTTTTTTTGGGGAAACATCTTCCGAATTTTATATAAGGAAGCGTGCTCATCAAGGTGAGTTTGCGTATGTAATTACGCGCCTTTTTATAGGCTAGTGAGTGTTCATTGATATCCCCTCCCAGAATAACTTCGTGCAGGCTTGTGTCAAGTTTTAGAGTACGTGCAACAATAAGCACGTAGTATAATAATTCATCACAGCTAGTGTATTCGAACTTGTTATAATAGATCAGCTTACTTTTTTGTATGACTGTGATGTGGAGGTGGCTCGACTCAACAAAAACTAGCACCTTAGGCACTAAACTTGGCTGATGATTCCGTAAATAGGTCCATGTGCCTTGTATTAGGCTGCTAGCCTGGTGTATTGTGCATAGTTGAGTATAGTCATAGGTCATCTGAAACCAATTTAATAGCTGCGGATCCATGGCAAAAGCTACCGTCACACTCAAAGAGGAATGCGTAAAATACCTCATGGCATTTGAACCTATGGGACAAGTAAAATTTAGATAGTCAGCTATCTTTTTTTCTTGAAACAACTGTTGGGGAATCAAGGTATACTGCCGGTTGCCAATACACAGTGTAACAGCAGGCCAGTTGCGATTCGCTAGTATTGGATGGTCTTGATAAAGCTGCTCAATAGCTTGTATACGTTGATAAGAACACTCACCCGCTAACCTGTATACCGCTAACAGCAAGCATCGTGTTGTTGTAGGATTGACGCAGATGATTTTTAAGTATGCATCGCTTATATAGAGTGATAAATGATACTGAGATAGGGCAGCAATATTAAATTTTTTGTCTTGACTAGTGAGAAGGAGCTGATATTTTTTGCTTGATGGAGTACTTGCCATAAAATTAATGCCTGTTCTGGGGGCCATTTCTTATGGGGTGTGTCTAGCCGTAGTTAGATCTTCTCTACCTCATGCCCACGAGCAAAAATAGCATGATTTATTCGAAGCGTGTCATTGTCTGCTGATCGTATGATGATTATTCACCCTGATGGATATATTCCAGGTATTACGTTGCCATGTTACCCCAACTTCCTTAGGGCGCATAAGGCCAGCCTATGTAGGAGTTGGCAGGCATTTGTGTAGCTTACTTGTAAACGTTGGGTCTGGGGATGCATTGTCAAGTCTGCACTTTTTTTTCTGGCACTATTTTGGAACAGCCTTGTATAGCTGTAAGTTGTGTTAGACAATCAGTCTTGTAGTGTGAAGTTGTTCATGATAGCAAGGAGATAAGTAAGGAAAGGGAGTACTGAGTATTTACGAGATATGATGAAATCATTGTAGCAGCGTTGCCAGTTGTTTCGTTATGTACTAGCCAGCCTGAAAGGTTACCTGTAGTTAGAACGCATGCAAAAAGTACACAAAAAGTAACCTCTCCCGCGGTATTGCAGGTGCCGTCGTCTTGAGCTGTACCCTGAGTGTCAGCCCTGCTAGCAGCCAAGCAGCAACCCTGGACGTTTCATTACTTACATTACGCCATACCCCCTCTCCCTATGAGTGTGCCGCAATGAGTGCACACGTATACCTAGAAAACCTTAAAGAAGGTGACCCGGTAGTTGTGTACGATGACCAAAGTGGCACTATCCATACCCTACAAGGATGGACAGTAGGCAAAATATTCCAAGAATTCTCCACCAAGAAGAAGAAACAACCCCAACATGGCTACAAAGGCGTGCTCTACGTCAACAGAATCAAGCAGCAAATGGTCTTGAACCGCCTTCAATCTAGGGGGCCTCAAAACAGACGCCCTCTCCGTAGCACAAAAAATCATCGCAGGACAAGAACGGCTGCTGCCCAAAGTGCTCCAACAAGCACTGGCCTTGGCAGAGAAAAAGGGCTGTTTCTTCGCTGTCACTGGACATTCTCTGGGTGGATGGCTCGCCCAGCTTACGGCCTTTATTGCGCAAGACAACCAACAGCATCGCTCCAAAATACCTATCAAGGCCATCACTTTTGATACCCCAGGGGCTAGGCCCATGCTCGAGCAGATGAATCCAAAAAATGAGGGTATTGACCTAGAGCAACTCGATGATGACGTTGACGCTAATCCCAGGCAGTATACACTGGTTAGTCATGCCATGCGTAATTTCCTGAATGCTTTCGAGCCTACAACAGGCAAAGAGTGGCAGTGTGTATTGGCGAAGAGCTGGCCCTTGATTTCCACAGAGTCCTTCAAAAAACAGGACAGGGGCTTACCAAGCTGCTCAGTGGGCAACTTCTTGTGGGTCTTGAAGGTAGTAGCTAGTGAGGGGGGGGCATGGGGCAGTACAGTGGCTTTTTTAAGTTTGCACAGCAAACCAATCATTACCATCCTGACGGGTTGAGTTTAGAAGAGGACAGCCCAGAATATTTTGAACTCAAGTACAAATGCCACTACCCTACCGCACCTTTTGATCCCTCCTTGTTGCCTAGTCGGCAGCTGCCTGCTCCTGTACATCACTTAATCACGCACCTCCGTCAACGCACAGCATAAGATGAAGACATCCGCCCTAGGGTAGATAGGCTATTCACCATCGCCTTGCGTTACCCTGCCCTTTGTACCAATGAAGCGCCAAGAGTATCTCCTACAATTAACCAGCGTGTGGCAAGAATGCGTACACCGCTTGCTCCGCCACCCATCTCCGTTTTTGTAAACAGGGAAAAGTTGTTAGCCCAACTCCATAAAGCTTACCGAAACAGAACTAAGCGTATTGTACAGCTGTTTGCAGGGCCAGGGGGAATGGGGAAACCCAATTGGCCCTCAGTGTGTACCATGCGCTACCAGAGGAGTATCCATACGCGTTCTGGATCTCCGTAGAGTCTAAGGAAAAGCTCACCAGTGCTTATCTAGATATGGCTGAGGTGTTAGGAATTCCTGTAGATAAGCAGCAGGTAGAGAAAACCATCCAAGAGGTGCGGGTGCGCTTGGCAGAGCAACCGTGTTTCTATGTGTTCGACAATGCACCTGACCATGAGATACTCGAAGCATTCTTTCCCTTAACCCATGGCCATGTGCTCATTACTTCTCGAAACAGTGCGGCTGATGCTTGGGAGTACGCTACACAGCGGATGCCATTAACCCCTTTTTCTACGCAAGAAATCATGGCCTTGGCTGCCAAGCTTGAGTGCCCACTAGCTCCCAAGGATGAGGCAACCATGAGCTACCTCTTAGAGAAAATATCAGGGTATCCCCCTGGCCCTAGCGCAGTTTTTCAGCCTCTGTAAAACGCAAGGGTACAGCCCAGCTGATTTTGTGAAGGAATTGCAAAAGCAATCTTCTCTCTCGCAAGATGAAGAATTAGTGCGGTTGCTTGCAGAAAATCCAACAGGAAATATCCAGTATGACAAAAGCATCCTCCAGGTGCTGCGCACAAGCCTGGAGCAACTAGGGCAAGCAGCGCATGGTACAAGCACTACTGAGCTATTGAGTCGACTTGCTTACTTAGATCCTAAGAGTATGCCAGTAGATTGGCTATTGACCTTCTTTCCAGAGGATCGCAGTTTGCTGAAACAAGAGACGCGGAAGGCACTGGCCTTGTTAGAGCAATACTCCTTGGTGCAATGGGATAGAGCGCATGCACAGGTGTACCTCCATGAAGTGACACAACAGGTCATCAGGCATCTCCATCCCCAGCCATCGCTCGAAAAACTTATTGCTGGCCTAATAGCCCATGTAGGAGAGGAAAGCGATGCAGAACAGTATGCATCCCGATGGATCCCCTTGTTACCTCATGGCCGAATGCTGTACGCAAGATTAGATTGCACCAAGTATCCTCAAGAAGCCGTTAGCTTGACGAGGTATTTGGCCAGGGCTTGTCAGGCAGCTTGTTTATTTGAGGAATGGCTTCAATGGAGAGAAGAAGCGCTATCTATAGCCCAGCAACGTTATCCCACACAAGATCATCCTGATATTGCTGCTTCTTTCAATAATGTAGGGAAAAGTTTAGGGCAGCTAGGAAAAGAAGCGGAGGGATTAAACTATCACAAGCAGGCATTAGCAATGCGCCAACGGCTCTATAAAGTAAAAAATCATCCTTACATGGCCGATTCTCTGGACAATGTGGGGGTAATTCTGGGGCGGTTAGGAAAACTCAAGGAAGGGTTAGCTTGTCACCAGCAGGCCATGAAGATGCTGCAGCGTGTCTTTGGCAACCAAGATCTCCCTGATGTGGCTAGGTCCTTGCACAACATGGGCTATACTTTAGGAACGTTAGGAAAACTTAAAGACGGGTTGGCTTATCTCAAAGAGGGGCTAGCCATGCAGCAGCGGCTCTATAAAAACCAAGAGCATCCCTCCACGGCTGATTTTTTTCACAAAATGGGCTATACTTTAGTACAGTTGGGAAAACTCAAGGAAGGGTTAGCCTATCTCGAGCAGGCCATGGAGATGCTGCAGCGTGTCTTTGGCAACCAAGATCATCCCTGGACTGCCGACATGCGCTACAGTATGGGAGAAGCTTTAGTCAAGGCTGGTGTTTATCAAAAAGCAATGGTCTATCACAAGAAATCCTTGGCTATGCAAAAAAGGATTTACAAAGACCAAGACCATCCGTTGCTTGCTGCAACGTGCTATAGCCTAGGAGAAGCGCTGCAAGGACTCGGCAAATTGCGTAAGGAAATCCCCTGTTATACCCAGGCAGTAGGCACTGCTTTGCGGCTTTACAAGAAAGAATATCCTCCTGTTACGCAATACCTGAATAGCCTCACCGAGCTCCTGAACAAGGTAACAAATAGGACGTGCATTCAACAAACCAAAAAATCCGTGCTCCCTCTTTGCATGCAATGGCTGGGAGAAAACCATCTGCTTACACAACAATTGGGTCATGCGGGAAAGTGAGTGGTGAGTAGGGCTTCCTTGATGGAAAATATTTCCTCGATGCACATGGCAAGGCATGGAGAGTATGCTTCGTGTGGCAATCGGGGAATGCGGGGTGAAGCTTAATAGCCTGCTGAGTGCATTGGGGCATGGGGGCACGTGTTGCTTCGGTATTGTATTTTCTCTATTAAGTCATTTACTTGCTTGAAGTTTGGAGGCAAAGAGGATTTTTTGTCTTTAGAAAGAAAGGATCTACCTTGTTTGTTCATACGCCATATGGCGCAGAATATTTATCAATGGGATCAATCAAACCGTACAGGTGTAACAGATGGAACAAAAAAAGTTCTTCGCTCAAGGAGCACGAGACAACTAGTAACCGTGCTACAATGGTCTTGAGATATGGTTATTTTTGCTCTTTCAACAATATATATGCAGCGATTAATCACCCTTGGCGTTTTGTTGTGCATGCTTAGCGGTGCCCAAAGAAAGCCTCCTATCGAACTACTAGCCCAAGATCACATGGTGTCTATATTGGCAGACCTAGCATTAGCTAAGGCGATGGTGCGGTACTACACTGATGATGAAGCTATCGCCTCTTGGTTATTCAAAAAGAATGCACTTCTAATTTACCAAGCTTATGAGGTAGACCTAGATACTTTTCAAAAAAGCTATCAGTATTACCTGGCCCATCTTGATGTAATGAAGAAAATGTACGAGATGGTGATTAAGCGGCTTGAGAAGCTGCAGGAAAAGATATAACATACCATGGAGGGGCAAGACAAACTTTGTAATGGTGATAACGTAAGGATGCATGGCCAGGAATGTATAGGAGAGGTTGTAAGGATCACCGCTAGGTATGCTACCGTATCTTTTAAGTCCATGGAGCTCAATATCCCACTTAGACAGCTTGAGAAAGCCCAATTAGCCACACAAGCTAGGTCATCTACCCTCCCTAGTCAGCCAATTACACGCGTTATTAACCTAATTAACTTAGCTACCGAAGAATTTTCTTCCTTTAATCCTGAGATAGATCTTCACGGAATGTTTGTAAGTAGTGCGTTAAGTGCCTTAGACCGGTGGATTGACAAAGCCTCACTGCTGGGGCATAAGCAGCTAAAAATTATTCATGGAAAAGGCACGGGTATCCTACGCAATGCTGTACGCACATATTTAAAATCTCATGAACAGGTCAAGCGTGTAATCGACCAACATCCTTATGTAGGAGGCGAGGGCGTGACCTGGTTGGAAGTAAATTAAGAGTTAGAAACTATGGGTAGCCTCGGCAGGAATTGAACCTACATCTAAAGTTTAGGAAACTTCCATTCTATCCGTTGAACTACGAGGCCAAGAAAGTACGAAAGTAGTCTAAGAGGCAGTTTCTTTCAAGGAATTAGGGTAAATCTTTATGTGCTGTAGATATACCTGCTGATAAAGCAGATCCTTGAGAGACTCTATATTGTCTTGCTGAGTGGCTGAGACGAAGACAGTAGGGCAATGCGTTTGATGAGAGAGCACTTGTTGTAAGCTTCCTACATCTGTAGCGGTCTCTTGCGTCCCTTCGGTTGCTTTGAGTTGATCCGCCTTGTTAAAAACGAGGATCATGGGTACGTCTACTACGCCAATTTCTTGTAGCGTTTCTTGTACTACTTGCATATGCTCTTCATGGGCTGGATGTGAGATATCTACTACATGCAGAAGAATGTCTGCCTCTCTTACCTCGTCTAGGGTAGATTGAAAGCATTCAATGAGTGTATGCGGAAGCTTACGAATAAAGCCTACTGTATCTGTGAGCAAAAAAGGAATATCATTCATGACTACTTTACGTACTGTAGAGCCGATGGTAGCAAACAGCTTATCCTCGGTATAGACACTTGCCTTGGAGAGCACGCGCATCAGGGTCGACTTTCCTACATTGGTATAGCCTACTAGAGCTACCCTAGCTAGCTGCACTCTGTGCTTTCGTTGTGTGGTACTTTGGCGCGCTATGACCTTGAGTTTTTTCTGCAATTGTGCTATCCTATCCTGTGCAAGCCTCCGGTCTGTTTCTAATTCCTTTTCTCCAGGGCCTCTCATACCTGTTCCTCCCCCTTGTTGTCTAGATAAATGTGCCCACATCTTGGTCAGTCGTGGTAACAAGTATTGGTACTGCGCCAGCTCTACTTGCGTTTTTGCTTGGGCGGTTTTGGCCCGCATTGCAAAAATGTCAAGAATAAGAAGATTCCTATCCAGTACCTTGCATGGCAACACACTTTCTAAGTTGCGCACTTGAGAAGGGCCTAGCTCATCGTCGAAGATCACCATATCTACTTGCTTGTCTTTCACAAAAGAGGCAATCTCTTCTAGCTTTCCCTTGCCTACAAAAGTCTTCCTGTTAGGTGTTGCTAGATTTTGTGTAAAGGTATGGAGTGTCTTAACGCCCAGTGTAAGAGCCAGAAAAGCTAGTTCATCTAGGTGCTCTTTGGTCTTGGCACTAGATTGCTGGGGTGTGATCAAAGCCACCAAGACCGCTGTTGCTTGTTGGGGTGCTGTATCCATCAGTTGTGCCATGTTTGGAGGTAGTGTGTGCTAATGGCAAAGTAAACATAAAGCCAATATATTGGTGATCGTAGAACCAGATATTTTCTCTGTAGCATATCAGAGAGTAGATGTGTGATTATGTAGTAATTGTACACAAGCACAGTTGATACGATTATCTTCGTTGTTGCTGACCTTAAGATACGTTTTTCTGTAGTACTAAAGGTTATGGTAGTGCGTGTAGGGTCTCTAAAACTACGGGCAAGATTTACCATCGTATTATAAAATTTTACTGCCATGCAAAAAACCGTAATACTGCTAGGGTTTCTGCTAGCCATAGGAGGCTGTCAGGGTATGCATCAGCGCTTAGACATGATGGAGGGAAAAGAAGAAGCTGGGCAGGATGGACCTTGCTAGCAATTGAGCAAAAATTGCAACATTCACTAGGATGCCAGCATCGATACTTTTCTTGACGTGTTGATGGTTATATGCAGGTACTCATTGACCAGTTGTAAAGGTGATGATGTGATCAAGGCAGAGCAAGCTCATGCAGAAGTGAAAGTTGATACAATTCTTACTTCGTCGCCGTTAAGTGAGGCCAGGCTGGTACACCCACACAATGGGTATGGGATGTAGTAAATGCCATTGTGCAGAATACGACGTTCTTGTTAAGTTGTCGCCGAGGGAAGGTTACCATGCAGTTGCCACTTTAGTGAATGAGAAAAAAGCGGGGTTAATAATACGGTGGTAACTTCAATCACTAATGAACCAAGAGATCCAGGCGAAGCTGGTGCTG
Organism: Amoebophilaceae bacterium; assembly: GCA_031422615.1. GTDB lineage: Bacteria > Bacteroidota > Bacteroidia > Cytophagales > Amoebophilaceae > UBA8403. The sequence goes on along the minus strand of JANPMB010000021.1, from coordinate 9,678 downwards.
ATGAAAATAAAAAATTTACTCAAATCAGAACACTAGAAACGAAATATGAGGTAGTCCAAGGAGGAAAAACTATTGACTCTAATGCTTACGACAATGGTTACTTACCAGAGAGTTTGAAAAAAGCAATCAAGAATAGAACAGATCCAGACTTGGATTTGTCTGACGGGCGGTTTGACCAGGGAAAAGAAAAACCAAAGAGCAGGAAAAGAAATAAATAGTAGAAAAGATAAAATGAGTTAACCCCTGATTATTATGACGCGTATGCACACACTGCATGTAAACCGCCTGTTTTGGCAACCAGATGACGCCTTTTGATCCTATTGCCTACCTCTACCAGAGATATCTTTCCTACAGGAATATTACGACTGATTCTAGGCATGTTACACCAAATACTCTCTTTTTTGCCCTAAAAGGCCCTCACTTTGATGGCAATGCTTTTGCCGAGCAAGCACTAGAAAAGGGCGCTTCTTATGCTGTGATTGATAAGGCGCAGTATAAAAAAGATGCTCGCTATATCCTTGTCGATAATGTGCTAGTAACCCTGCAAAGGCTAGCAAGCCACCATAGAAAACAACTCACAATTCCTATTATCGGTATTACGGGGTCTAGTGGTAAAACGACTACAAAGGAACTGATTCAAGCAGTATTGCGTAGCCGTTACGTCGTAACGGCTACGCAAGGTAACCTCAACAATCATATTGGGGTTCCGCTTACGGTGTTAGCCATTGATGAGAAGACAGAGATAGGGATCGTAGAAATGGGTGCTAACCATGTAGGAGAAATAGCGCAGCTTTGCGAAATCGCCATGCCTACCCATGGCTTGATTACCAACATAGGTCATGTACACATGGAGGGGTTTGGTAGTTTTGAAGGGGTAATCAGGGGGAAACGCGAATTATATGATTACTTACTTCGTCATAACAAGGTTGTATTTGCAAATACTACAGATACTATACTCAGGAGTATCACCACCCCATTTACACACGTTGTTACGTACCCTCAGCAGCAAGATTTTTATCACTGCGAGTTAGTTAGCGCAAGTCCTTATGTAGTATATCAGAGTGAAAAAGGGCAGATCACTAGCTCTCAGTTATTAGGGCACTATCACTTTGACAACACGGCTACTGCATTGTGTGTAGCCAAGTATTTTAGAGTAGATGAGCAAAGTGCTAACGAAGCCATTCAGAACTACCAACCTACCAATAACCGTTCTCAAATTATTACGCAGGGAAGTAATACCATTTTATTAGATGCCTATAACGCTAATCTTGAATCTATCAAGGGGGCTATACAGGCACTAAATGGGATGTCCGCTACCCACAAAGTACTCATTCTGGGCGATATGGCTGAGCTAGGTAAAGAAACTGAAGAAGCACATCGAGCGTTAGGCCGGTTGACTACCCCAGCAGTTTATAAAGCAGTTTTATTGTGTGGCCCCCACATGATGGCTGCCCAAGAAATCAATCCTAGTGCTTTGCATTTCCTAACCAAAGAGGATCTAGGCGTCTATCTGGCGCAGCGTAAATTTAGCAATACCGCTTTTCTAATTAAAGGTTCTCGCTTTTTGCAGCTAGAGACGCTGGTGGCGCTTATTCATTAAGTTGTCCTCGATAAGAATTCCGTAACAAACTTTTGTAACTAGCCTAGAAGTGGGTACGTTCAGAGGAAATCGCATGTCGATGAAGGTCGAAGAAAAAATATACCAAATAGCCCTCAGCCAAGTGAAAGGGGTGGGGTATGTGCTTGCTAAGAAGCTCATGGCTCGGTTTGGTTCTGCCCAAGCTATTTTCCAAAGTACGCTTCAGACACTTACCAAAGCTTCAGGAATTAGTGAAGGCATGGTACAAGCAATACGTGGAAGTGATGCATTTTATAAAGCAGCCGCACTCTTGACATCTCACGCTAAGGCTAATACACGTGTTATCACTCCTTGGGAAGATACTTACCCAGAACGTCTCAAACATATTTATGGTGTACCCACGTTACTTTATTTTCGTGGTAACGTAGACCTTAATCGAGCGAAGGTCATGAGCATCGTAGGGACGAGAAGTGCCACCAACTATGGGAAAAAAGTTGTAGAAACTCTCCTGAGCGAGCTTAGTACTTATCCTGTGTTGATTGTTAGTGGGTTGGCTTACGGGATTGATATTTATGCACACAGAACAGCACTAGAACTGGGTTTGCCCACCTTGGCGGTGGTAGCCGGAGGTGTGGACACTATTTATCCTGTAGCTCACAAAAGGACTGCAGAAGCCATGTTAGCGCAAGGTGGGCTATTAAGTGAACATCCACTCCAAACTAGGCCAGCAGCACACCAATTTGCTGCCCGAAATCGTATTATTGCAGGCCTTGCAGATGCAACGATTGTGGTAGAGGCTGGTCAAAGAAGTGGTGCGCTGATTACTGCTCAATACGCTAACGAATACAACAGAGAAGTTTTTGCAGTGTCCGGAGATATTTATGCGCCTTATTCTGCTGGTTGTCATCACCTGGTTAAAACCCATCAAGCAAATTTGCTGACCAGTGCTGCTGATATTGTTGGTGCCATGCACTGGGATGACGAAGCACCTGCTGCGAAGAATATCTTGGATATTTTGGACCAGCTTCCTGACCTCACAGAGGCTGAAAGAAATGCCGTAAAAACCCTTGGGAAGCTTCAAAAAGAAGTACACATCGATGAATTGAGTTACCAAACCCGGATACCCCTCAACCAGTTATCGGCCATCCTCTTGCAGCTTGAGCTCAAGAAAATTGTAAAATTTCTTCCTGGAAAAAGGTTCAGACTGGCTGCGTATTAGAAAAGTGATGCACGTATCTACGCACCTGAGTCTTTCTTGAGTAGGAAAAAGTTTTCTCGGCAAAGTTGATCTTGCCTCTAAACAGCGATAGGTGCTTTGATTGGGGGGTGGGAGACATAATCTCGCAGTATGAAGTCTTCATACTGAAAATGGAAGATGTTTTTAACATCTGGATTGAGCTGGATAGTAGGCAGAGGCTGAGGGATCCTGGAAAGTTGTAATCTGGCCTGTTCTAGATGATTACCATAAAGATGTGCATCTCCGAACGTATGTATAAATTCTCCTAACGCTAAACCGCAGACCTGGGCTATCATCATCGTGAGCAGTGCGTAAGAAGCAATATTGAAAGGAACGCCCAAGAATACATCAGCACTGCGTTGGTACAGCTGACACGAAAGCATGCCTGCTGCTACGTAAAATTGAAAAAGAACATGACAAGGTGGCAAAGCCATCTTATCTAGTGCGCCCACATTCCAAGCACTTACGATCAACCTCCTAGAGTCCGGATTAGATCTAATCTGTGCCACTACTTGTGCAATCTGGTCTATCTTTTCTCCACTTACTGTAGGCCAGCTTCTCCATTGACGGCCATATATGGGCCCCAGGTCTCCTTGCTCATTGGCCCACGCATCCCAGATAGTAACTTTGCGTTGGTTCAGGTATTGAATATTTGTATCGCCGTTCAAAAACCAGAGGAGTTCGTAGATGATAGATTTTAAGTGGACCTTTTTTGTAGTGACAAGCGGAAAGCCAACTGCCAGATCGAAGCGCATCTGATAGCCAAATATGCTGCGTGTTCCTGTGCCCGTTCTATCACTCTTTGTTACTCCATGATCGAGAACGTGCTGTAATAAATCTAAATATTGCCTCATACGCAAAAACTATTTTCTTTCTAGAAGATTAAAGACGCCTTACTACTCAAGAAGTTCCTTGCTCGAGCCATTTTCGATCCTTGTTGGATAGCTTGCCTACCACTAGCGCATAGGAATCATCGATCCATTGATAGATCGTTTTGTCGGGGATACTGCCATCTGTCCTTACCGTATTCCAGTGCTTCTTGTTCATGTGGTAGCCAGGAATAACCCCTTCATGCATCTCTCTGCGTTGGAGGGCCGTTTCTGGATTGCATTTAAGATTAATACTTTCGAATGACTCTATGTTGGTTAGCGCAAACATTTTGCCCATAACTTTGTACACGAGAGTGCTCTTGTCAAAAGGAAACTCTTCGGTGACTCCCTTTTTCCGTAAGCAATGGTTTCTATAGGAATCAATATTCATGTCCGCAAGTTCGAGGATATAAAGTATATCGGCAATGCGTAATTTACGTGGCTTATGCGGAAGGACGTAGCAGGTTGCATCCGGTCATAATTGTGTAGTTTTGGGTACAAATTGAACATGCCACATGGAAAGTATAGGGAGCTATTTCATATTTCTGTATTCAATGTTGATCAACAGAGAGAGCGTGAAGATCTGTGTTAGGCAGACCCTGGAGGAGTGCGTCTCTATAGGTGTGAACTCTATGTTGCTTGTAGCTGTTGTCTCTATTTTCATAGGCGCAGTAGCTAGCATTCAAATTTACCATACCCTATCATCGCCACTGCTTGGCCATTTTCTGGTAGGGTATGGTGTGCGTGAAATGACTATACTAGAGACGGCACCCACAGTGATGGCCCTTGTATTTGCTGGCAGGGTCGGGTCAAGCATCGCGGGCCAGCTTGGCTCTATGCGCATTAGTGAACAAATAGACGCCTTGGAAATTCTGGGCATTAATACAACTTCTTACCTTGTGCTGCCTAAGATACTCGCTAGCATATTGACGTATCCGCTCCTGGTCATCGTCGCAGCTTTTCTTGCTATTTATAGTGGTCTTATTGCTGCTGAGTTTGTGGTATCTGTTGCTCCGGAAGACTACATTCGTGGTCTCAGGCATCTGTTCAATCCCTCGTCACTATATTTTGCGCTTTACAAATCGCTAGTCTACGCTTTCTTAATATCTTCCATATCTGCCTACAGAGGGTTTTATATAGCTGGGGGGGCAGTAGCAGTAGGTAAAGCGAGCACCCGTGCCGTGACCGATAGTTGCATTGCTATCTTACTGGCCGACTATATATTGACGCAATTACTTTTACATCCTTCTTGCAAAATATGATCGAGTTCCAACAGATTAGCAAAGCTTTTGGTGGTAAGGCAGTGTTAGATGGGGTTAGCGGAAAATTTGAACAGGGGAAAGTCAATTTGGTCATTGGGGCAAGTGGTACCGGAAAAAGTGTACTGATAAAGTGTATTGTAGGACTTATTCGCCCTGATCAGGGCAGTGTTGCATTTGATGGAAGGGATTTTCTGAATGGGTCTAGAGATAGAACGGTGGGTGTTAGGAAAGAAATAGGTATGTTGTTTCAGGGAGGAGCTTTGTTCGATTCTAAAAATGTGGAAGAGAATGTATTATTCCCACTAGATATGCTCACCGGTATGCCTCAAGATGCCAAACTAGACCGTGTTAACTTTTGCCTACAACGTGTAGGATTATCCAATGCGAATAAAAAGATGCCTAGTGAGCTGAGCGGCGGGATGCAGAAAAGAGTGGGGGTTGCCCGCGCTATTGTTAATAACCCTAAATATCTCTTCTGTGACGAACCTACTTCTGGTCTTGATGCAAAAACGGGATTGTTGATAGATGAACTTATCCAGGAGCTTACCTATGAATACCATATGACTACAATAGTCGTCACGCACGATATGAACAGTATTGTGTCTATAGGCGATTATATTTTGTTTCTTGAGCAAGGAAAAAAGGCTTGGGAGGGCACTTCAGAAGATATTTTTCATGTTAATGTAGAAGCACTAAAAGATTTTCTTTTTGCGAGCAAGCTGATGAAGATGGCCCAGAAACAGGCTTAAGTCATGTGTTTTTCTGCTAAGTATTGGTCTCTCTGTCAGCGCTCCTCATGCCAGAATCAGCACCACTCAATGCGTAGAATTCGATCGACTATGATTCATAGGAATTTTTCGGAAACGCAAACAAGCCTTCTTCCTTCTTAGGCTGTGTCTTTACCTGAGACTATTGCAGCATGGTTGCCATTTGACTCATACTTTTTTGGAGGCGCCTCAGGTTTTCTTACTCTTTTTCCGGTACACAGGGTTCCTATAAGAGGCATATAACCCCCCACGCCCCTGTATTTATTCAGTTGGGCTGTCCTTGTGCATGCTGCAGCTAAAACCCATGGCTGTGGTATCTTGTTTGCACTTGCAGGCACTAACTGTAGGAAAAAGTAGCTCGCCTTTTAACTAATAAAAAAACCACTGGCTAGTAAGGATGGCCATTGATAGGTGCTACCAGGGAATTTTCCAATAGTGTAAAAGAAGCTTTAGCCTAGCTAAAGTAACTGTTTTTATATGTTCACAACCGTGCCTTACCGTGCGAATGTCCCCACATTCTAATACGAAAAACGGAAGAGCAGATCAAGGTGATTATTTTTCAGAAAACAGCACAGCAAAGAATCTTTATCCCCTTAGAGCTTGTTGATGGTCGCTTCTTTACGAATTGGGCACCATTCATGCTGAGATTTGTACACCATATCATACCCGTCTTCCAACAGAAAGCGGGCGGTTGGAGTTAATTTTCCTTGATGCATCACAGCAGTATAGCTTCTTTCTAGACCATCCGAGTACATTTTCATAAGCGTTATTATTTCCTTTCTATCGCTTTCTATCAGCTCTTGTTTTTCCATTATTTTTGAGAAGGCATACAACAAGCTCATCAATACAAAGAGTGCATGATACACCCCTTCCATAGGCCTTGCATCTTGCCTTAGAGGAGAGGGGTATAGTTCTTTTGGGTCATTCAAGACGAGTAGCTCTTCTTGATTGATTAAGAACAGATATGCGTGAGCTGCTTCATGTATATACTTGTCTAACAAAAAAACCCAACTAGGATAATACTCCCCATTGATAAAAACCATGCCTTGTGTCAAAGCACTCGTTAAGGAAAGAGCACAGTTTTCTTCTGGGCAATCACTCCCCACAAAAAATATTTGATAAACAAGTTCTTGAATATTTCCCAGCATTTCAGGACAACTATGCTCGAGATATTTTGCACCCTGCTCTAAACACTGCTTTGCTTTGAGCTCTTCTGTTTTTGGTAACCCTCTTAGTGAAATATTGTAATTAGTTATTGAATTCCCCATTGTTCTCAAAATTGCATGAGAAATTGTATCAGGCATCTCCTCGTACACTACAAATGAGTCATTATTATTCTTTGCCTTCACAAAAGATAGTGCGAGATCAAGGTCTAATAGTAGTTTAGAGATATCCTCCTCCCCTGTATAATAGCCCTTACCGTGCGGTGATAATAAAAAGTAAGGATCGATGAAAAGTTTTTCCTAGGTAGGGCTACTATCTTTTCTAAGATAGTCTGTGACTGTTGATAGCCTGTTTCTTCGTGTATAGTGATCAACAGTTTGTTATAACTATCTTGAAGCTTGCCTCTAAAGGCATCAACCATAGCAACCAGCGTTTCAGAGTCTGGCAGGAAGTGATATTTCATAAGCATTTAAAGAGCTTGGGATATTGTTTGGCGTAGTAATCTGTCTGAACATTTGGTTGAAACATTCTTTTGAAACTAACAGAAGCGTATAAAAATAGTACCGAGAAAAAACAAATAGAAGCGTAGATACTTATAATTGTCTGTGATGGTAATATACGCACAAGGGTGCCTGTAAGTGTAAAACCAACTGGTACAGCGGCAGTACATAGAAAAAGAAAACATCCCTCCATCATGGCCTGATGAGAACTTGGTATGCAATGTAATCTTCTTGTATTAACCACAACGTTAAATGAATTCAGCGCAGCCCCCATCATAGCTCCCATTAGGCATAGGAGAAGCATGTTAGACAACATGGAAAAAAGAAAAAAGGCACCGGCAAGAATGGCGATATAGAGCAAACAGGCGTGATAGAGATTTAGTTGTCTCTTAACGCATGAAGTCATACAACCGGTACAGGAAATAACAATACCCACCCCAAAACACAACTCGATGAGCCCTACCTCCCGAAGAGTATATTTATGGAGTTGTATCATGACAGCAGGGAGCAGTAAGAACAGGAAAGGAGAAAAAAAGAAATTGAAAAGGATGGACATGATGGCGATTGCTCTCTCTTCTTTAACGTAAAAACTGAGCTGAAACCCACGTCTAAGTTCAGTCATCCACCCACCCCTAGTCGCTTGATGCACTGAAAATTTTCCGAAACAGCTAAGACTCGTATTTTCGAAGATAGTAGCTCCTAACAACGCTAATCCGCAAAAAATAGAAGCGCACACAAGAGGGGCTTCTCCCCCATATACCTCTATCATAAACCCAGACAAGGTGGGCCCCAGTAAAATATTTAGGATAGCAAGAGAATACTTTGTTTTATACGCTTTGCTTATTGCTGCTTCTCCTTGAAAAAGGCTATTGATTACTTTCATGGATAAAGGCCTAAGTAAAGCCGTAGCAATACCTAAAAAGATCATAGGAATTATGAGTACCCATAGCCAATATTTGGTGTCCTCCAGCAGTCTTAGAGCCATCAACAGGGAGATCAACGTAAAACATCCCAGATAAACGGCATGTGCAATGTAGTTAGCTAACGGAACTTTATTGCTCCAAGTGCCTGATATAGGAATGAAGATGATATTAAAAAAAGACACTATAGCGAGTGTAACAGATAACCCAACAGTCATATCATGACTTTGAAGAAACCACCAGGTTGCATAGAGTTGCACTGACCGGAAAGCACTTTCCATGGCAACATCAAGTAGTAAATAACTGACAAAAGCTCTACCGCGTATTCTTTCCATCACTATTTCTTTGTATCAAAATCTTATGAAAGATATTCGCTGCGTTGATGGCCCGTGCATTCCCAGCAAAGACAGCTACCTGAATAAATACTTCTTTGACTTCATTAGGCGGTATGCCCAAATTAAGCGCTGCTTCTAGTTGAAAGTTTAGTTGAGGCTCACAACCTCCCATAGCAGCAAGAACCCCTAGTGAGATTAAATGCCTTACTTTTATGTCTATATGCGGTCTTGTATAAGAAAAACCATAGATGTCGGTAACCAAATGGTCTACCAAGTCTTCGAATACAGGATAGAGCTCTTGATCTATTCTTTCCACAGCATACACAGAGAATTTTCGTATTAAGTCGGAATACTTTTGATGCGCCGGCAACTTTTCTTTTTTCATGATATAGTAATTAAAAAATGGAGCCTAGGATTACCTTGTTCATCCCAAGCTCCATACAACTAAGCCTCTATCGGCGTGCCGACAGCAACAGTTACAACAACGTAACTTCCCGCATCACCCGCATCATAAGCACTTTTCGGAGCCATGTCATTCTCTATGGTTTTCATAATAGTTGTAGGTTTTAGTTTCTCCATATAGTTGGATTGCAGGAATTTTAACAATTACGCTCAACAATCCTAATTAAATAGGCAAATTTTTAATAAAAGTGATATTATTGAGCAATAAAATCTTATTTCAGCATAGCTACTAGTTGATGCGTGCTCTTTTCCAGTACACGACTTTCTGCGGGCAGGTTCACTTGATTAAGACAGGCATCTAGGTAATGGCCTTATCATAGGTATTAGCAGCCGTCGTTTGGACTGCCCCCCCTTAGACTTAGCGAGGTAATGGCACTTGTAGCCCTACTGCTTGACCCATCTGGCTGCTTGGTCTACCCCTGGTTGTAGAGAACGCTGCATAGGCTCTTGGCCCCTCAGGCTGGATCGAGTAGATTTTCCTGCCTTGAGGCTTACGCAGAGTAGGTATCACGGAGGCATCTACCATGGTCCCTTGTTTTACCAATACTCTATGCCTGGTGAGATGCGTGTTGATTTGCTGTAA
>JANPMB010000020.1:0-36761 GCA_031422615.1 Amoebophilaceae bacterium | reverse complement strand
GATGGCCAGTGGTGCGCTGCCATGCAAGCAGATTCCAGCGTCTCTACGTTGCAGTGCACCTTGCCGGTTGTAGACTCTGCTGATATTGGCAGTTTCCTGTCCTGGCCACAGAGCCAAGACAGCAGGACTTCGAGGGCGCATATTCATGTTCTGAACACTTCCCAATCGTCATATAGTCCCTGTGTCTACTTGGGTAGGGTAGGTTTGTGGGGAGGGATACCTAGTGATGAGGAAGAAGATTCAAAGCCACCTGCCAGACGAAAGTCCCCCAGCCCAGAGGATGAGTTGGCTAGGCGCAATAAGAAGACACGTCATGGGGAGAGGCGAGCGCAAGAGCGTGTTCGCAGGGACACCCTAAATATCCTGTTGGATATGGTCGGTTCGGAGCCTGATAAGGCCTCCGAATTTCTCGAAGTCTTGCTCGCCGCTGTCACGGACAAGCATTGTCGCCAGAAGGCCCTGCGGGCTCTCGGCAAGGTGGCCCAGGCAGCACCTGACAGGATCTCCGAATGTCTCCCCTCCCTGCGCGCTGCTGCCAGGAATGGGGATAGGGAGGTTCGCTTATCTGCTCTAAGAACACTCGGGGAGGTGGAGTGGAAGCATTACTTTGGTGATGTGGGGTTAGTGCCAGACCTGCCAAGCGATATGGCTGCTATCTTAGACGGCCCTTGCCCATTCTGGCCAGACAAACTAGTCAAGGACACGCACCTATTGGTGCTGATCCCTGCTACCGTAGGGGGTGTGCCATTTACGCTAAACCTACTTGGGGAGCTGATCCAGCACCCTAGCAATGGTGGACACAGGACGGAGTGTAGGTGTTATAATGGGCGCGTCAAGGCACAAATTGGCGCAGAATCCCCTCCTCGTTCCTATTGGTTATTGATGACGCGGGATGTATTGCCGGGGAATCGAAATACGGGGTATGCTGATCAAAAAGCATTAGTTGCGGGTTATGCGAGCAGGGAAAGTGTGCCTTATGTATTACCCAGTGTCTTGGAGGCAGCGACTGCTATTTTGATGCATCATGCCCGTGAGGGGGAGCGGCTCTTTGGGGATTATCCATGGACTTACACATACTGCCAAGAGGTGGTGGATGGTAGCGATCCTGCCGTTGTTGGGGGCTTCGGGTCCTCGGGCCTCATTATCTACCCCAATATCCGCTTTGACTTCGATATCGTCGGAGTGGCTTGTTGCCGGAAGTTTTAGGAACTTGACTGTTTGGTGCGGGGGTTTTGCGTTTTTACTGCGCAGTGTATTCTTAGTTTTTCTACCAGTAGTTTTGGCCATTTCGAAGAGTTTTTTTGAGCAGCTAGATTATTTCCTGAACTTAGAGCCCAGAATTAGTTTTTAGAAAGTAACGGATCCACCATCATGATGGGTGCAAGCGAAATCCATTTCTATCCCGTAGCAGTGCTCCTACTAATAGTATCTTGCGAGTGCAAGAACATGCATTTCAGGAGGCTGCCAGAGGATGGAGACAGGGAGGAGCATCATTGAGGAGAGTGGTTTTCAACTCCACCCATGCAAGAGAAGTTGATACAAGACACCAATAACAGATTCTACGCCATGCTTACTACTCGATTTTGGGGTGTCACGACAGGAGTGTTGTGTGCCCTGCTGTTGCAAAATTGCCAGTCGCAGCTGAACGCGCTCGAAGAGGAGTCGCCTGTAGAAGCTCCCTCTCAGTCAGGTTGGCAACCGCCAGCCTCCGAGGCACTGACGCAGCCTCTTGGCTACTCTTCATCTCTCCCTCCCACGACGACTACACACCAGCCCAAAGTGCCTCCCACCGCACCCTCACTACCGCTGCTGCCTAGTGCATCGCTTCCCACCGCTTTTGCAGGAACCTCACCATCTACGGGTATCCGCCCTACTGTTAGTACAGCACGCTCACGCAATATCTTCGCACAAGACTCCTCCCCAGTCTTCACGACCGCCTCCAGTGAGCATGTTACGTTTAGCCAGGTCGATGGCCAGTGGTGCGCTGCCATGCAAGGAGATTCCAGCGTCTCTACGTTGCAGCGCACCTTGCCGGTTGTAGACTCTGCTGATATTGGCAGTTTCCTGTCCTGGCCACAGAGCCAAGACAGCAGTACCTCGAGGGCGCATATTCATGTCCTGAACGCAGTCCAATCTTCACATAGTCCATGCGTCTACTTGGGTAGGGCAGGTTTGTGGGGAGGTATGCCAGAGTCACCTAGTCAGGGCGTGAGTCAAGCACCACGCACCACAGCTCAGGTCTCGTTCCCCAATATGGCTTTCGGGGCAAAGAAGTGGAAGCAATACTTTGGTGATGTGGGGTCAGCACCAGACTTGCCAAGCGATATAGCTGCTATCTTGGACGGCCCTTGCCCATTCTGGCCAGACAAGCAAGTAAAAGACACGCACTTGCTGATGCTGGTTCCGGCGACAGTAGATGGGAAGCCCTTGACGTTAAATCTGCTTGGGGAGCTCATACAACGCCCCGAGGGAGGAGGTAGTAAGACGGAGTACAGGTATTATAGTAGTGATGTCGAACGAGAGTTAGGCAATCAACTTTCCAGGGGGTCCTATTGGGTGTTGATGACGCGGGATGTGCTGCCCAATAGTCGAAATAAGACGTATGAAAATCAAAAGAAATTACTTGCTAAGCATGTACACAGCAAGGGTCTTGCTCCCTATGAGGTGCCGCATGCTTTAGAAGCAGTGGTGGCGATCTTGTTGCATTATGTCCGTACCGGTGAGCGTCTCTACGCAGATGCCCCTTGGACCTACACTTGTTGTCAAGAGGTAGTAGATAACAACAAATATCCGGTTGTTGTTGGGGGTTTTTCCTCCGGGGGTCTCATTGTCTACTGCGACTTCTATGTCCACGAAGACCGTGGTGTGTCCTGTCTCTGGAAGTTCTAGGTACTTGGAGACTTGGTATTTCTGGGCTTGGTTCCTTGGTGCGGAGGTTTTTTTTACTGCGCAGTGTGTTCTTGGTTTCTCTACAAGTGGTTCTGGCCTTTGGTATTTTGGGGTTGTTTTCCGTATCCATATCATCCGGAAGCTGCCTCATTTTCTAGGAGGAAGGGTTACTTGATTTTTTATATTTGGATGAGTATGATTGAGGATGGTGGTTTTTCAACTTTACCTATGCAGGGGAGGTATGATGCGGTACACCAATAATAGATTCTGCGCTGTGCTTACCGCCCGATTTTGGGGTGCTGTGGCGGTGTTATTGTGCGCTCTGCTGTCGCAAAGTTGCCAGTTGCAGCTGAGTGTGCTCGAGGAGGAGTCGCCTGCAGAAGTCCCCTCTCAGTCAGGTTGTCAACCACCAGCCTCCGAGGCACTGATGCAACCACTTGGCTACCCTCCATCTCTCACGAGGGCTACGCACCAGCCCAAAGTGATCCTCACCGCTTTTTCAGGAACCTTACCATGTACAGGCATCCGCCCTACTGCTAGCACAACGCGCTCACGCAACGGCCTGATACAAGACTCCTCCCGACCCTTGACGGCGTCTACAGGCGAGCTAATTCGTTTTCAACAAGTAGGTAGCCAATGGCAGGCAGTGGTGCAAGAGGGGATAGGTACCATGACACACAAGCGCACCCTATCTGTCGTGAGTTCTTGCGACATCGGAACACAGCTCGCAAGTTGGCAGCGGCAGGACGTTTGGGCATCTAGGTCTCGCATTCATATCATGGCTACTTCCTCTCCTCCCTACGCGCCGTGTGTGTACCTGGGCAAGTGTGGCTTGTTGGGGGGGATGCCTACGCAACAGGTGCCTTTAGCAGCGGCAGTAGCAAGGGCAAACACAGAGAGAGATGAAGCAGTAGCGAGGGCAAGCGAGGTAGTAACCAATGCAAACACAGCAAGAGATGCAGCAGTAGCGCGGGCAAACGAGGCAGTAGTGAGAGCAAACACAGAGAGAGATGAAGCAGTAGCAAGGGCAAACACAGCAAGAGATGCAGCATTAGCGAGGGAAAACGAGGCAGTAGTGAGGGCAAATAAAGCAAGAGATAAAGCAGTAGCGTGGGCCAACGAGGCAGTAGTGAGAGCAAATAAAGCAAGAGATAAAGCAGTAGCGTGGGCCAAAAAGGCAGAGAGCATGGCAAGAGACCAAGAAATAGCACCAACAAGAAATTCTCTTGCAGCTGCCCTAAGAACCAAGACCTTTGGGAAAGCGGAGTGGAAGCAATACTTTGGTGATGTAGGGTCAGCACCAGACTTGCCAAGCAATATGACTACCATCTTGGACGGTCCTTGCCCATTTTGGCCCAATAAAAAGGTCAGAGACACACACTTATTGGTATTGATCCCTGCTACCGTAGGGGGTGTACCGTTTACGCTGAACCTGCTTGGCGAGCTGATCAAGCGCCCTAGCAATGGTGGGCATAGGACGGAGTATAGTTATTATAATGAACGCGTTCAGGCACAAATTGGCAAAGAATCACCTCCTTGTTCTTATTGGTTACTGATGACGCGTGATGTATTGCCGGGGAGTCGAAATACAGGGTATGCTGATCAAAAAGCATTAGTTGCGAACTATGCAAGCAGGGAAAGCGTGCCTTATGCATTACCCAGTGTCTTGGAGGCGACGACCGCTATTTTGATGCATCATGCCCGTGAGGGGGAGCGGCTCTTTGGGGATCATCCATGGACCTACACGCGCTGCCAAGAAGTGGTGGATGGTAGCAATCCTGCCCTTGTTGGGGGCTTCGATTCCTCGGGCCTTTTTGTCCACAGCTACTGCTATGACTACAACTCCGACGGCGCGGCTTGTTGCTGGAAGTTTTAGGCAATTGGCACTTGAAGACGTAGTATTTCTGGGCTTGGCTCCTTGGTCTTTTGTACTTGGCTACTTGGTGCGAGCGGGTAGCCATGCTGGTTGCCTGGGGAAGTCTAGGTGCTTGGCACCATGCCGAAGGGTAGCTATGCTGGGTTGGAATTGCTACCTGGTGATGCGTTGGAGCGCTGTTTTTTACAGCTATTGGGGCTGTAGGCCCCAAAGATAACACATGGCACAACAGCTACTAACTTCCCACAATAGCCAGCTTATGGGAAATTGTCTGATCAGGTAAACCTCTCTCAAGAGCGTCGTGTACTGGCTGATCGTCAGCCTAATGAGACTCTGCTGCGTAGTGGCGCACAGCGAAAAGCCTATATATCAGGCCATGAACGAGTAGGGAGCAACGGTATATCAGCTGATTAGTCGTAGTCAGTATCAAGTAGAGCGAGTGTTTGGGAGCATAAGCGTTGGTTGGGGGGGTAACTGCTCGTCATGTAAGCCTGGCGAAGACCTACGACCAGCATGGGTTGGAGGCCATCGTTTATAACTTATACAGACTCCCGGGGAAGGGATAGCAACAACAGAGACAAGGTGCTCAAAAGGACACCTAGCTCCCACAACAAGAGGGCAATAAGAAAACTGAATACCAAAAAATGACCTCTAAGAGGAACAGTAGAACTGGTAAGCCTTTTACTCAAAAGTCTCAGATTTTTGTTGTCGTGTATTGCTGCATCAATGCTGGTTGGGCAGGGCTTGAGAAATCGTTACGTTTGCGCTTGTGGATCTTTCTCTTTAATCCTCCCTTTCAGCTTGTATCAGTGCTACCTAGCCATCAACTCTACGCACGCATTTCACTTGAACAATAGCCATGCAAAGCATAAAGCAGATTCTCAGACAAGTACTTATTGTTGTCGTAGGCATTTTTACCAGTTTGGCTCTCTTCGTAGGAATAGGCCTATTACTGTTGCAGCCTAGCAAACCTAAAATCACTGATAAGACAATCTTACACATAGTACTTCGTGGGAAGGTCGTGGAGCGTACCCCTCACACACTCAAACAGCTTTTTCAAGGGGAGCAGGAGCAGGTGATTGACCTTACAGCGTTAAAAGATGCCATTAAACATGCACGGGAGGACACAAATATCCAGGGTATTTATTTGGAAGCCAATGCGCTTAGAGCAGGCTGGGCTAGTTTAGAAGAAATTAGAAATGCGCTCCTTTCCTTTCAGGAAACTGGGAAATTCATTGTAGCCTACGGAGAGAATTATACACAAAAGACCTACTACTTGGCATCTTTGGCAGACGAAATTGTCTTGCACCCAGCAGGTATTTTTTCTTTAAAGGGCTTGAGTCAGACAGTCTTTTTTTACAAGACACTGCTTGACAAACTGGAAGTAGCGCCCCAAGTATTTCGTGTTGGCGAATACAAAAGTGCCGTGGAGCCTTTCATACGCCAAGACATGAGCCAGGCGAGTAAACACCAAAGCAATAAATTAATCGATGCTATCCATGACCACTTTCTGAGTAGTATAGCGATTGCTAGAGGCCTGGAGAAAGCTTCTATTCAAACCATGGCAGATGCATTATTGGTGGTTATACCTCGCGATGCTTGCCACGCCAAGCTCGTGAGTCAGGTAGGACACTTTGATGATGCAGAAGCATTGATCAAAACCAGACTCTCTTTGGCTCAAGAAGCTTACATCAATTACGTGCCCTTTGACAAGTATGCCTCACTCAAAAAGATACCTCAATCTTCCAAAAATAAAATAGCTGTGCTCATAGCAGAAGGAAATATTATCGATGGTGCCGGCGCACCGGGCACCATCGGCTCCAAAGACCTAGCAACTAGTTTAAAAGCCATAAGCAAAGATAAGTCTATCAAGGCTGTAGTACTGAGAATCAACTCTCCTGGAGGTAGTGCCCTGGCTACTGATGTTTTGTGGAAAGAGTTAATCCTGACCAAAGCCCAAAAACCAGTAGTAGCTTCTATGTCAGATGTGGCTGCCTCTGGGGGGTATTACTTGGCAGCAGCTTGCAATCGTATCCTAGCAAATCCTACCACTATTACAGGCTCTATAGGTATTTTTGGACTTTTCTTTGATGTTCATGCCCTGCTCAACAACAAGTTAGGTATTACTACAGATGTAGTGAAGACGGGTAGTTCAGCTGACTTATTTGAAAATCTAGGCAGATCATTCAGTAATTACGAAAAAAAGGTGATTCAGAAGGTGGTCGATGAGGGATATAATACGTTTCTAGAGCGGGTAGCTACAGGTAGAAATATGGACAAAGAGCTCGTAGAACGTGTGGCTGCAGGAAGGGTATGGACTGGCCAACTGGCACAAGAAAAAGGGCTTGTAGATGAGCTAGGAGGCCTTGAAGCAGCCATTCAGTCAGCTGCCAAGCTCGCAGCCATTGAAGATGACGAATACACCGTTTCTTATTGGCCTAAGCCACAGACTTTGTCTGAACAAATATTTGGCGGTTGGAAGGATCACGTAGAAAATAAGACAACTTTGCGTATGCTACAAGCAAACTTTCCAGCGCTCCAGCTCATGCAAGAACTTATCAATATGACAGGTATTCAGGCCCGCTCGCCTTACACAATTGAGATTGAATAATACAGGGTACATCCTCAAAGAATATTAATTCCTATACTAAGGGCCCATAGTGCATGCCCAGGATGGGTACGACCGGCAGTTTTATTCCCAAGTCTACTCAAATTCCCTTCATATTTTAGATCGATGACCATCCTCCAAAGATCAAATCCCAGCCCACCTTGCCATCCTACAGTAATGCTACTGTAGTGCTCTTTTACATCTTTTTTTCCTTCTTTCGCGCTCAAGAGCAAGCCAAAAACAGGCCCAATTTGTGCCCTAACTATTCCAAAAAAGGAAAGCCCTGCCATAGCTGGGATAGAAAGTTGAGTAAAATCGAGCTGGATCACTTGGTTATCCTTACTGACTTTAGCACCAGAGCTAGTCAAGAGTATTTCGGGCTGAGCATAAAATGTAAATAGTTCCAGACGGGCAAAAATGCCTGCATGATAACTCCAGTGATCTTTGAGTTGAAGGGGTGCTGGATTTTTGCCATGTGCCAGATGCACGTTATTTGGGGAAAAGCTGAAGCCTGCACGTGGACCTATGCTAAAAATGTTGGCATGGGCAATGCCAAAAGAAAAAACAAAACACAAGTTTACAATGATAATTTTTTTCACGCTTGTTTTTAAGGTTGTCATACAAAAATCAGCCTGGTCTCCGTAGTAGCAAGTTTAGTGTACTGAAACTATCGTAACATTGAAAGTGCAGCAGTAGTACGCGCGGTCTTGGCTTGTCAACCAAGTTCCTGGCAAGGAGTCTTTGCGGGGTTACCGAGTAAGCCTATAATACTACCTGGCCATCACATAGACTATCTCCATTTCAAGAGATTGATTTATGTATTAGTTTTGCAAATGTAATCTTCCCCACAAAAAGAAATGACAACTACAGGAAAAATCATCCAAATATTAGGTCCCGTAGTAGATGTAAGTTTTGATGTTAATGCAACATTACCGGGTCTCCTCAACGCATTAGAAGTGATCAAAGAAGATGGTCAAAAATTGATATTAGAGTGTCAACTTCATTTGGGAGAGCATCGTGTTAGGACGATCGCCATGGACAGTACCGAGGGCCTAGTACGGGGGACGAAGGTCACTGATACCGGGGCTTCTATTAAGATGCCAGTGGGCGAAGCCATCAGAGGAAGATTATTCAACGTTGTGGGAGAGGCTATAGATGGCATTAAGCAGCCTGTGGTAGAGCGTGAGCTCCCCATACACAGACCTGCCCCCCAATTCAAGGACTTGGCCACTTCCACTGAGATTCTTTACACAGGGATCAAGGTCATCGACTTATTGGCACCCTATGTGAAAGGAGGAAAAATAGGACTTTTTGGAGGTGCTGGTGTAGGGAAGACGGTGCTAATTATGGAATTGATCGATAACATTGCCAAATCCTATTCCGGTGTATCGGTGTTTGCAGGGGTGGGAGAGCGTACGCGTGAAGGCAATGACTTGTTGCGAGAAATGATCGAAGCTGGGGTGATTAATTACGGTGAGGAATTCAAAAAGTCTATGCAAGAAGGTGACTGGGATCTCTCCAAAGTCGATGAAGAAGCCCTCAAAACTTCACAGGCCACACTGATTTTTGGTCAGATGAACGAATCTCCAGGTGCCAGGGCAAGAGTAGCCCTCACTGGGCTGACCGCTGCAGAATATTTTAGAGATGGTGATGGCCAGGAGAAGGGCAAGGATGTACTTTTTTTTATAGATAATATTTTCCGTTTTACACAGGCAGGCTCCGAAGTCTCTACACTCCTGGGTCGTATGCCCTCTGCTGTAGGCTACCAGCCTACGCTTGCCACAGAGATGGGCGCTATGCAAGAGCGCATTACCTCAGTCAAGAATGGTTCGATAACTTCTGTGCAAGCCGTATATGTGCCAGCAGATGACTTGACCGATCCGGCCCCAGCTACCACTTTTGCTCACCTTGATGCCACCACTGTACTCTCCCGTAAGATTGCAGAACTAGGTATCTATCCGGCAGTAGATCCACTAAGCTCCTCTTCGCGCATCCTGAGTCCAGATATTCTGGGTGAAGAGCATTACAATACAGCGCAACGGGTTAAAAAAATACTGCAACGTTATAAAGAGCTACAAGACATTATCACTATTCTAGGTATGGACGAGCTATCAGAAGAAGATACCAAGACCGTGTATCGAGCCAGAAAAGTACAGCGGTTTTTATCTCAGCCATTCCGCGTGGCTGAGCAATTCACTGGCTTGCAAGGCATGCTGGTAGATATCAAAGACACCATCAAGGGGTTCAACATGATCATGGACGGTCAACTAGATCATATGCCTGAGGCGGCATTTAACCTGGTAGGAACCATTGGGCAAGCTGTTGAAAAAGGAGAGAAGCTACTAGCAGAGGTTGGGTAATCAATCTTCTTTTCATGCGCTCTCAAAATCAACTGATTTCCTGAAGCACTTTTAGCGACTTGAGGGTACCCAGTGTACCTATGTGTAGTTGGTAGAATTTGATGATTGCGTCTGTGACACGTCTTTTAACGCTCCTATCCATTTTTATCTGTCCATGTAGCCTACCGTTAGGTAGTAAGGCATTGAGGCCCTCTAGGGTCCCTTGATCAATCTCCCAGTGCTGCCCTGAACGACGCAACTGTGTATAGATGTCTTGAAAATTACTGATGCCAAAGCCTAAATGATGCCCTAGTTGGAGCATGAAGGTCAGGTAAAAAAACTCATAGCCAACAATTTTTTCATTCAAACTTAATACTTCCTGCCACAAAAAATTAAATAACTTCTCATTGTGCTCCTCCTCACGGATCACTTTAGCCAAAAACTCTGCTAGAAAAACAGCCATAGTTGCCTTCTTGAGATTGACGGAAATATTGCTGTTGGGTGTACAGCACTGCACTTCAGCCACACGCTGTATGCCTCTCTCCTTTCTATAGTACACTACCATATCTAGGAGCGTGAGTGGCTGAAAGAGGGCCATGTTGTATTTGGGTTTTTTTGTTCTTACACCCTGAACAATATAAGCCTGTAGCCCAAAAGCCTCTGTAAAGATTTTGGCAATGATAGAAGTTTCTCTGTATTTGATACTGCTTAGTACAATACCTTGGGTTGTGTAAAGCATGCAAGAAGAAGTCTAAAACTATGAGAAAAAGTACTTCCTGAGATGCTTTGGTAGGGCCAGGAACATAGCTGATTAATAATTCTGATGCTGCCTCTTCCACCATCGAATAAGTAGATAGGCAAATAATGCACCCCCAAGATGGGCAAAGTGTGCTACGTTATCAGCAGGATTATCCCTCACACCTGCGTATAGTTCATACATACCATAGATGGCAATCACATACTTGGCCTTGATAGGGAAGGGAATAAAAAATAAGAATAGCGCTGTATTGGGAAATAGCATGGCGAATGCCATGAATATACCGAATACACTGCCAGAAGCGCCTACGGTAGGCATGTTAGCTTTGAGTGTATATAGTTGACTAACTATCGCCTTGCTTTTGGCTATATAAGCCAGGTCGTCAGGGCACTCAAAAAAAGCAGAGATAAAGGAGTAGAAAGAGTTATAGGTGTTATGGGGAAAGTTTTTCAAGTAAGCCACAAAACTTTTTGGATCAGGTTGAGTCAAATAAGTGTGGTATAAACTCTCAAGCTTACTTACCTCAAAGTATTGCATGACTGCATAAAGTATTGCAGCACCTAGTCCTGTAATAATATAGAATGAGACAAACTTCTTAGAGTTGAGTGTATGTTCTAGAATAGGCCCAAAAGTGAGCAAGGCAAACATATTGCTAAAAAGGTGACTAAAGCTTGCATGGACAAAAAGGTGGGTGAAGAATTGGTAGGGCCTGAAGTAGTCAGATAAAACACACCTCAGTCCCAGGTTATCTATCAGGTCAAGCCGTAGTAAGTTTTGTACGAAGAAGATCGTAATATTGAGGAAAAGAAGTCTTTTGACAATGGGTGTCATGCGGTGCATTTTCTTCGTATAGGTTGTGGTGTGTTGCATCAAGCTCACAAAGGTAATGGCTATTTTAGGGCAGGACAACCCACTGGGTGTGTCAGTGAAGTAGGGATGTATGAAACTAAGCGTAAAGGGGGGTGATTGTTACAGCTTGCTCTTGTCGTTCTTTCTACCGTAGTTACAGGTGCCATTCAGGGGGGTGGTGTCCATTTCAACTTTCTGTGAGTAATGCACCCATCCTTGGTAGGATAGCCAGTATAATTTCTTGCAATTGGACCATAAAGCGATAGTTTTTACCAATAATAGGACGGGCTGATTAAGCCGAAGCTGTAAAAGTACGGGCGATTCTCAAAGATAAATCCAAGTATAATATTCTTGGATTCACGTGCCTTTCTATGTGGTAATAAGCCCGATTCAGCCAGGTGATCCATTCCTTAATCTGCTGATGCGTCAAGGTTTTTCTCAATTTTTTAGTAAACTCCTGCTCTGCAACTGTAGTTCTTGTAAGCCCTACTTGTGTAAAATATAGCACCAATGCCTCGCGCAGCATGTGTAAGGAATAGGCTAAGAAGTTTCTCTGGCCTGCTTTGGACATCTCCTGAAAAGACTCTGCCTGGGCCACCAATTGCGTCAAGTCGTGGGCATAACACAACCGCATCCAGCGTTTAAAGTAGTCGAAATAGTCTCCCGTCATATTCTCGACAAGCTTGATTGCCTTGTTGAGATTTCCATCCGACAACAGTGTAACCTGTGCTAACTGCTCCTGATTCAGAGAATACTGTTGTGCGATCATGCTTGAAAGTGCCGTATCTGTAAAAGCAGGGATATATATCTGCTGTGTGCGTGAGCGGATCGTACTTAGGACTCTGTCAGGATGAACACTTACAAGTAAGAAAAACGTATAGGGAGGGGGTTCTTCTACAACCTTGAGTAGCGCATTGGCAGCCGCTATATGGAGGTATTCTGGGAGCCAGATGAGTACAACCTTATACGTTCCCTCAAAGGCCTTTAAGCTTACAGCCTGAATGATTCCCCTGACCTCTTCTTTTGAAATACTAAGCTGCTTGTTTTCGCTATTTAGATAATGGCTCCAGTCGCTGTCATGACCATAAGGATGTTCATGAAGAAAAGTACGCCAAGTTTTTAGAAAATTTGTGCTGACGACATCTTTGCCCATGACCTGCTTGGTAGCACTGGTAGGGAAAACAAATTTTACATCTGGGTGAACCAGCTTTTTCATCTTGAGACAAGAAGTGCATTGGCCACAAGCATCCTCTTCAAGTCTATTCTGACAGTTGAGATAAGTAATAAAGGCCAATGCTAAGGGAAGGCTGACATTTCCCTCAGGGCCCCAAAACAGCTGTGCATGTGGAACCTGTTGCTTCTGTACTACACGAATAAGATGTCTCTTAAGAGAAACATAGCCCTGAATAGCTGCAAACCGCATCACTCAATCCTCTTTTAGCTTCGATAAATAGCAGTAGTAAGAAATACGTGTGCGAGAATCTTTTTGTCTTGTTCTGTTAGTTGTACCAAGCGTCGCACTGTCATTCGTTCAGCTGCTTCCAGTGCCCGATCTAATCGGTAGGTTTGTATACGCTTGTCTGGCATCCCCCAAGTAAAAGAAGGGATGACTTTATCAAAGAAGCCAACACCAAATAAATTGGCACTTACCCCGACGGTTGTCCCTGTATTAAACATCGTATTAATAGCACACCTGCTATGATCACCCATAAAAAGTCCACAGAACTGAGTGTCTGTAGTGTAGAACTCTTCCGCATGTTCGTCCCAAGTTTTTACTTTTCCATAGTCATTTCTCAAGTCAGAGGTATTCGTCCCCGCCCCTAGATTACACCATTCTCCAATTACCGAATGCCCCATAAAGCCATCATGGGCTTTATTACTATAACCTAAAATGATTGAATTACTTATAGCTCCCCCCACTCTTGCATGAGGGCCAATGGTAGTCGCATTACTTATCCTAGCTCCTGCATTGATTTGTGCTTCTTCACAAATCGCAACAGGTCCACGAATGACAGTACCCTCTTGAATGATCGCATTTTTTCCAATGTAAATAGGACCCAACTCGGCATTTAGAATCGCTGCTTTGGTCGAGACGCCATTTTCTAGAAAAATATCTGGCTCATTGTAGGTGATGGTATGTTGATCTTGAACGCGTTGCGTAGTGCGTCTTTCGCGAATACATTGAAAATCTTTTCTAATCTCCTGTTCATTGATTAAGAAAATATCCCAGTTATTCTTGATTTGTGTGAGGGGGCCTTCAAAGAGTATGCTTTTTAAATAAGGGGTGGAAAAATCATTATTTTGAAAGTCTTGAAGTGCTCTTCTATCACCAAGAGTGGCAATCAGCACGTCGTCTTTTACAAGCTTCTGATTGCCTTTAAGGTTTCTGATAGCCTCTACAAGTATTTGGTCGGGACAGACTGTGCTGTTGATACACAAACTCTCCTGAGCTTCTACACAAGGAAATTTATTACCGAGGTAAGGCGCCGTAAGAAATGAGTAATCACCCTTCAAGTGATGCTTCCACTTTTCCTCAATTGTGAGAATTCCAATTCTTATCTTGGCCAACGCCCTCGTATAAGAAAAAGGCTCTAGTGATTTTCTTGCACGAGGCGTGTCAAACAGTACAATATTCATGCAATAGCCTATTAAAGTCTACAAAACTACTGTTGATTTTCCTCCGTACTTCTGCTGGAATTTCTCCACTCTGCCGGCTGTGTCTACAAAAATTTTCTTCCCTGTGTAGAAAGGATGGGAGGCAGCGCTGATCTCTACTTTGATTAAAGGGTACTCCTTGCCATCTTCCCACTGGATAGTGTCTTTGGCATGCATTGTAGAGCGTGTTAAGAACTTAGAGTCACTTGAAGTATCTAAAAAAACTACTTCTTGATAAGCTGGGTGAATGTCTTTTTTCATAGTGGATAATTTATTTTCCGAGATTTTCAAATCTACCAAAAAACTTTAAAAAGGTAGTGCGCATCGCCGTTGTTTGCTTTGCCACGGCATTGCTGACAAACAGATTATTTCTTGACGTTTCCCAGGCATTGATTTACTTTCGATCTACCTAGCGTAACACCCAACCATGCTCATCAAATCAATGAAACTTGTCCTTCTTTTACAAACTTTTGCCAAGTATTTAGCGCTCAAGATAACCAATAAAGATGCGTATGCGCAGTAACAATAAGTTAGTTAATTATTTAGAGGTTACTGGGCATCTACGGGTGCCCTTTGAGGGTAATTGCCTGCTTTCTTTTCTAGCTGCTCAAAATGGAACACGCCAAACATATAGCCCAGTGTTACAGGAAGCATCATCATACATACACCCCAATGGCCAAAATATCTAACCAAATAGACCAACCCTAAGGAGATGATAATAGACATTGAAGTACGCGATAGTGCATACATTAAGCCAGCATAGGTAAAACGCCTAAAAACAGGCAAATGTTTCAAAAATATTGGCTTGGCTGAAGTGCCCCCAAGAACAAACAGCATGACAAACGCTTGGACTAAGAACAATTCAAAAGGTGTCTGTAGGTTCATTAATAAATAAGGGGCAATTAGAACGAAAGCTAAGAATACGATGGCCTTGACTTTGAGGATTTTGAGTGGGTATACCCTATAGCTCAAGTAAGCTATGATGACATACCCCACTAGATTGACAATTGAAACGCTGAAGTTCTGGCTAATTACTTGCTCAGGGGTAAAACCAAAAGTATGTTTCAGAATATTGCCACAGTGCATGTATGTAAAGTAGAAGCACGCCGGCCAACCACACTCCACAAAGAAAAAAGCCAACAGTGTTCTGCTGCTGGCTCTCTCGTGATAAGCGGGAATGTGGTCCAGCTCTTCTGCAAACTTTCTTCCCTCTGCCACTGCTCTTTTTATTTTTAGCCTGGCATCAACAAATTCTGGAGTCTCTCTGAGCCTTGTTCTAGCTACGGAGCCGACAACGGCAACTACTGTTCCTATCCAAAAGGCAATACGCCAGTTCAACCCTGTGGACGTAGCAAGGTAGGCTACGCATAGGGCCAAATTACCCCCTAAAACAGAAAATATTGAAACTAACGTTACGATCGGATACTGTATAGGAGGCCTGGTAATTTCAGTCATATAAATCTCTGAGCCCACTACCTCTCCCATAGAGGACATGCCTTGTGCAACACGACACAGCGTCACTATCCAAGAGGCTGTAACACCTATTTGTGCGTAGGTGGGCAAATTGGCCATGACCAAACATGAGACAGCCATAATGAATGTTGTGAGGACAACTGTTGCTTTTCGCCCTACTGTGTCCCCTAGATAACCAAATATGAGTGCACCAAAGGGACGCAACAAATAAGTAGAGCAAAAAGCAAATGCACCACGCAGGGCCGCTATGTGAGGATCGGTGGTTTTTGGGAAAAATAACTCGTTGAGCAGCACTGCCATGTGCACATAGAGCATGAAGTCAAAATATTCCAGAAACGTTCCTGCTGACAGCAACCCTAACGCCTCTTTTTGTTCTCTTTTTAGCGAGGCGAATGTTTCTTGCTTTTTTTCTTCTAAACGCATAGGCTTCTTTTTATAACTACTGGCGCTGATTACGCACTACCTGTGCTCAGGTTACGTTTTCAATCTTCACCAAAAAATTGTTTATTCCAAATGCCAAAGTATAAAAATATAAGGATTGAGACCATTGCAAAAGATTGATCGACTCAGGACAAGCGTGGGGAAGCCAACAGTAAAAAGAATTTGCTCATTGGTAGATAGTTCGTGTAAGTTTCTTAGGCATCAGTAAATTACAAGAAGATGATAATTAACTCTTCTGATTTAGGGTAGCTCTTAGAGTTCTCTTGCTGAACCTGGCTAAGTAAAGAGACTATTGTAGCATGGTGGTCGGCCGACTCTTACTCTTTTTTGGGAGTTGCTCGGGTCTTTCTCACCCCTCTTGCCGGTACCTTGGTCTGCTATAAGAGTCATATAACCCCTCATCGCCGTTCATTTTCTCACTTTACGCATCAATGGCCTATTCCTGTAGGCTTTGCGCAGTGTGCCCTTTGTAGTCCTTTGCTAGTAAGCAAGGCCTCATTAGTCTGGGCACTGTAGCCCCCTTTTGGCCAGTACACGACTCCCTTGAGGGAGGCTTACTTCACGACAGGTATACTAGATACTGGCTGTCATGGGCCGTTAGCGGCTGTCGTGTGGACTGATCAAACCAAGCGCTCCTTAGACTCAGCGATGTAATGGCGCTTGTAGCCCTGCTGCAGTTGCCCCCTTTTTGACCCATCTGGTTTCTTGATCTACCCATGGTTGTAGAGAACGCTGCATAGGCTCTTGGATTCTCATGCTTACGCGGGGTAGGCGTCACGGAGGCACCTATGATGGCTCTTTATTTTGCCAATACGCCAGGTCTGCGGTAAGGTCATCCTCAAGAGTACTAGTGATGGGTAGGCTTTTCTTCCATGCCCTGACTAGCCTGTGGGGTAATGCTTCTCTAGTACATGGGTAACAGACTCCCAGTTGATAAGTTGAAATGTTGGCTTGAGGAAAAGTCGCTTAGTATTTTTTTCTCTACGTAGTAGCTTGTATAGCGCAGGGGCAAGGAAGTTTTGATAAGCCTCCTGGGTATAGTTTTGACGTGATTGACTGATGAAAGATCAGGGATAGTAATAGTGATTTCCGTGACTCAGAAACAACCCTACTCTAATTTTATAATTACCTTTTTAGACTCTATGACAGGTTTTTTTAGTAGTCATGTAGTTACCAAATATGAAGGTTTGCTAGGCTGGCAAGGCGTCAGTACTGTACTGTGAGCAAGTTACGTTTTCACAGCCTTCTTCTTGTATAGGCTTGTCGGCCCTTCGTAAAAAAGTCAAGTATGCGGGCTCTTCTTTTGTCCAATGCAAATCGAATCTAGGAAAATCGAATCTAGTGCTATGGTCTTGACCCGTTCAAGGCGTATTTGGCGTTCTTGATAGGCTTTAATTCAATGACCTGCTTGACGGATCCAGTTCAATACTGTGACATTACTCACTCCTAATACTCCGCCCATGGCTCTAAAGCGCATATTCTCTAGATCAGAACGTAGGGCCCTGCGTTGCTTATCTCTCTTCTTTCCTCGTCTGCTATCTCCTTGAACAAAGTTCAACTCACATCCCTTGCGTTGTTTGTTCTGCATTTTCCCATTTCTTATCCTTGACCTAGATGAACAGTTTTCGCATTCCATTTTCGGAGACCATACTGTGTCGCCATACTTATCTTAGCAAATCCAAGAATATCGTTGCCATGTGTTGAGCGCCCAAAATAACGAATACAGGTACGTATGCGCAGCAACAACGAGTTGGTTGATTAGGAAGGCGTGACACGTTAACAACGCCTGCCATGATTGCTGCTTTTAGGGCAGCAGATAGAAAATATTTTGTACAGCCAGGCATAGGCAGTCTGGCGTATGAAGATCACCCATGAGACATTGGCTACAAGGCTGCTATTTCTCAGCCAACTACTGTGGCTTTTATGTTAGAAAAACTAGCTCCGCAAGCAGGAGAAAAGATACTAGACATTGGCTCTGGCTCCGGGTGGACTACTGCATTGCTAGCCCATATTGTAGGAGTAACGGGGATAGTAAACGGTGTTGAAATAGTTCCAGTCTTAACAGCGCTCGGTAGCAATAACTTGAAAAGACATCCTTGTAGGAATGCGGAAATTATACAAGCAGAAAAAAGGTTGGGAATGGAGAGAAAATCTCCATTTGACCGCATATTAGTTGCTGCCAGCATGGTACAATTGCCAGAAGAAATAATAACACAATTAGCAGTAGGGGGCCCTTGAGTGATTCCAATAGGAGAGGCTATTTGGCAGGTGCATAAAATATCAGCAACGCAAAACAGCATTAACAAATACCCGGGCTTTTTATTGGTGCCTTTGCAAGAATAACCTAGGCCTTGTCAAACAATCCTTTATTCAGAGCTGGCTTGTTGTTCCTTGGTTTCCTTCCCGTAGCTCATTAGCTCTGCGGTTGATAATTGGGTAATCTGTTTACCCTGGTTGAGAACTTGCTGTTCTATATGCTGAAATTCCCGCATAAACTCTTTGTTGGCTTTTTCCAGTGCATCTTCTGGATTGATCTCAATAAATCTTGCATAATTAACCAATGAAAAAAGTAGTTCTCCGAATTCTTCCTGCGCTCTTTTTTGTTGCGTTGGGGTAGTGGGGTGCTGGCTGTGTTGCTGCGTTAATACCTGAATCTGCTTTTGCACCTCTTGCCATGCTGTTTTTCTGTTTGGGCAGCCAAAACCAATCATACTCACTTTTTCTTGTATACGCATCGCCTTGATAAGGCTGGGAAGGGCGTGGGGTACCCCGCCTAATACAGATTGATTCCCTTTTTCCTGCAGCTTGCGCTTCTCCCAGTTTTGTTTTACTTCTTGT
Organism: Amoebophilaceae bacterium; assembly: GCA_031422615.1. Lineage (GTDB taxonomy): Bacteria > Bacteroidota > Bacteroidia > Cytophagales > Amoebophilaceae > UBA8403. The sequence goes on along the minus strand of JANPMB010000020.1, from coordinate 18,036 downwards.
ATATCTTCAGTCTTTTCTGAACCGTAAATGTGTTGGTGGCGGTAAATAAGCTTTTCACACAACGCTTGGATGACGTTCGTAATTGTAAAGGAACGCTGTTCAGCAGCAATAAGTGTATACAATACAATGTGAAGAAGCAGGTCCCCTAACTCTTTTTTAATATTCTCTATGTCACCTTCTAGAATTGCCTCAGAGAGCTCAGAAGTCTCCTCAATGGTCAAATACCTCAAGCTCTCCATGGTCTGCTTCTGGTCCCATGGGCATTTTTCTCGCAATTCGCCCATAATGACTAAAAGCTGACTAAAAGCCTTGAGTGCTTTATTATTGTCTAGTTCAGTAGGTGACGCCATCAACTAACGCGCATAATGCATCATTGGATAGAAAAAGAAAGTTCAGTAAACGCGCTTCTTACGCATAGGACGGGGCATAACATGGATTCTAACTTGTTGTTATTACCTTTTTCTGCTCCCCAGCATATTGATCAGGTGTAATAGTTGCGCTAAAGTACCCAGTGCTGCCACTACATAGGTCATCGCGGCCCACCACAAGGTGTTTTTAGCCATTTGGTGCTCTTGGCTCGTCACTACCCCCTGATGATCCATCCAAGCTAAGGCCCTTTTGCTAGCATCAAATTCTACGGGTAGGGTAATAAAACTAAACAGGGTAGTGAGTGCAAATAAGACTATCCCCACTGTCAACGGTATCAGGGTGGTGTGGATCAGAGAGATGCCAAGCATAATGACCCATGGCATGAAGCGTGTCGTAGCCGAAAGCACAGGCACCATGGCAGAGCGGAATCGTAAAAAAGCATAGCCTTGGGCGTGTTGTACAGCATGCCCGCATTCATGTGCCGCTATGGCTGCCGCTGCTGCATTTTTCCCATAGTACACCTGGTCACTCAGATTGACTGTTTTGGTAAGCGGGTTATAGTGGTCGGTCAGGTGTCCGCGCGTACAAGTGATCTTCACATGCTCGATCCCGCATTCACGCAGCATCTTGGCGGCTACCTCAGCTCCTGACCAATTTGCCAGAAGCTTGGTTTTGGCATAGGCATTCAACTTACTTTTGAGTAGGCTGCCAACCGCCACACTGACCAACAAAAAAATGATACCGATGAGATTCATAGCTATGTTGTACGTTGATAGTAGTTGTTACCGCATACTACAAACATAATGAATAGATGTAATATGCTCGCAGCAATATTTAAACCTGGTTACCTATGACCTAGTGTACCACAAGTTGACCCACCTATTCAGGAGCACTACTTGGAGGCGGGGCATACCCGATATCGATTGTCTGGATTGTATAAGTAGTAAAAATCCTTCGCATCTAAGGGAGGTAAATCAATAACTCCATTCTCTATAGAGTTTGCTACCCCATAGGCACTCTTAAGATAACTTTCCCATGTGTAATTTTCAGGGCTGGGAAGCTCCCGAATCCCACTATCTTTGATGCCGTTGATGATATGATCGACCCATTTTAATTTTTGTGCACTATCTGCAAATTCTAACCAGTCTCCTTTTACTGACTTCTCGTATAGTAACTTATCTAATTTTTTGAGCGACACCCCCATTTTTTTGGCCACTCTGCCACCTAAACGTTTCCACCATTCTTGTAGGAATTCCTGTTCCTCTTTGAGTTCTCTTATGTTTCCCTGTGTAAAAGTCCAAGGCTGATGATGTAAAATAATCGCATTGGGATATGCGTAAGATTTATCTGCCAAAGTGGTGATCAAGGCAGCCATGGATGCTGCAAAACTTTTTACCACAACATACACTGGTGCCTGACTATTTTCCATGGCCTTGAGAATACAAGAACCTGCGTTCACAGAACCTCCTGGAGATGATTCGATGACGATAAAAATAGGATGGCCGGTATGCTTATTATTAAAGTATTGAATACGGTCTGTAATGTAATTGGCTTTCCATGGAGTGATGCTCCCACTCAGCTCGATACGACGGTCAGAAATGATGAGCGATCCCCCTGCCTGTAAGGGCTCTTTCAGATACACTGGTGCCGTATTTGTATACTTAGCGCGTTGACGCTCCGCCTCGTATTGAGCTTTTTGAACGTTCATTCGATCGACTTCGGCTTGCAGGAGGTTGACTTGATGGTCTAGTTTTGTGGTGATAGCAAGAAACTTTTCCTCCTCTTTAGTAAGTCTGTACTGTGCGATATCTACTTCTGCCTCTAGTTTCTCTTTTTGCCGATTCAGTGTGAGCATTTCCGTCTTATGCACTTGGTCTCCCTGTTCCTGCTCAATCGCCCACTTGAGGGCCATTGCCTCTCTCTTGACCATCAGGCGTGCAATGTCTGCTTGTAGGTCAGCCAATTCTTTCTCTAGGTGGGCTCTAGCTAAGGCATTATCCAGTTCGATGCTTTGCTTTTCTTTTTCTTTCTCTTTGATTTCAGCAGTCTTAGCGTTTTCTGCAACGTTGCTCGCTTGGAAAACCTGTGTCTTTTGGGGGTCTGTAAACACAACACTCTGTATTGCTTCTGACACCTTTTGCGTCTCTGTTGAAGCATGGACCTGAGCGGTTGTCATAACCAGACAAGTGAGGGCCCTGAAAATGGGGTATGTGATCCGCATGTTGCAGTTTACTAATTTCAAATAGCTTTAGCGATAAGAACGGAGCTAAATAGGCACGAACACACTATGTCAGGCACATTTTATAGCATACGTTGTCCGGCTAGGGCTCGAACCTAGACTCTTCTGGACCAAAACCAGACGTGTTGCCAGTTACACCACCGGACAGCAGTCAACAACACACAAAACTATACCGAATTTTTGAAATTAGAAATAAGTGATTGGAGAATGTGCGTGGATATTACGAAATCGTTGCAAGGGAATTTAGAAATTTTGGAGGGGTCTAGACTCGATGATCTGACTGTGCAGTAGATGGGGTACTATCGGAAAAATGAGAAATCATTGGGTGCCTGCCATCTGATCGCTGGCTTTAATCAGCGCCAAGAAAATTGAATATTTTGTGTAAACTAGTTAACTTAGCAGTGGCAAGCCGGTACGACTAGCTCCTACTGAATTCCCCCAGATCTGGTAAGAAGCAAGGGTGGGTAGTTGTAGCAGTGCGATGCTCGGTTTGCCTTTTTACTCCTTGGTTAGTTGCATAAACGGCTGGTTACAACCCTCAAATCACCCAAGCAATGCATCCTGCAATCATCAAATGAAATGACCAGCCGTTCTATTATCCATGTTAAAGGGCTGACTATTTTTCATGGTTTACGGCCCGTGTTGCGAGATATAAATTTTGCAATCACCCGTGGTGAATTTACTTTCCTGACCGGAGAGACAGGTAGTGGCAAGACCTCCCTACTTAAAACTTTGTATGCAGACATTCCGCTCAAGGCCGGAGAAGTACAAGTAGCAGGATTTTGTCTGGGGACACTTAAAAAGCCTGAAGTTCCGCTTCTGCGAAGAAAGCTAGGCATCATTTTTCAAGACTTTCAGCTACTGACGGACAGAAATGTGGAAGAAAATCTTTGGTTTGTGCTCCAGGCAACAGGATGGAAGAAAAAAAAAGCGATGAGGCAGCAAGTAACGGAAGTGCTGATGAAGGTAGGACTAGACTGGGCTGGTACAAAGCTGGTGCACCAGCTTTCAGGAGGGGAGCAGCAACGCGTGACGATTGCACGCGCTCTATTGAATGATCCACTAATTCTCTTGGCGGATGAACCTACCGGAAATCTAGATCCTGGTGTAGCGCATGGAATTTTAAAGCTCTTCCTGGAAATTAACCAGGGAGGTACTGCAGTTTTGATGGCTACGCACAACTACGATCTTCTAGAAAAGTATCCTGCCAGGGTACTTAGGTGCCACAGTGGTGCACTGATGGATTCACACCACGCTGCGGCGCCATGTTGAAACATGACCAAGGGAAAAATATAACCTCCTCCTCTGTGGAGCATCAGAACGAGCACAAGCAATACATACCTTCCCGCACGTACGTGCGGGATATGCGTCTTGTCTTTATGGGCACACCCGAGTTTGCGGTACCTAGCTTGGAGGTATTACTAGCCCATCACTATGAGGTAGTCGCCGTTGTGACGGCCCCAGACAAGCCACAAGGCCGGGGGAGGGTTGTGATGCCGTCTCCTGTCAAAGTAGCTGCTGGGGCATACAACATTCCAGTGTTGCAACCTGCCAATCTGAAAGCACCCCTCTTTCTAGAAACACTAAAAAGTTATCAAGCAAACTTGCAAGTGGTTGTTGCTTTTAGGATGCTACCTCGAGTGGTGTGGGCGATGCCTGCCCTAGGCACTTTCAACTTACATGCTTCGTTATTGCCTCAGTACCGGGGTGCTGCGCCCATCCATTGGGCCATCATTAATGGCGAGCGAGAGACTGGTGTGACTACTTTTCTTTTAGAGCAAGCCATGGATACTGGCCATATCCTTTTGCAGGAAAAAGAGCCGATCTATACTTATGATACGGCTGGAACTTTATACGAACGCCTGCAGTACAAAGGAGCACAACTAGTCCTTAAAACTGTGCAAGCCATAGAGCAGGGAAATGATACTCAAACCCCCCAGGTTTCTACACGGGAAAGTTCACTCAAAGAAGCGCCCAAGATTTACAAAGAAGATTGCCAAATTAGCTGGGGCCAGGAGGCAGAAGTGATCCTGAGATTTATTAGAGGTTTATCACCCTATCCGGCTGCCTGGACTATTTTAAATGGCCAAACCTATAAAATATTGTCTGCTGAAAAATCAACAATAGCATTGCCTCACCTATACCCTGGCAAGGTCCTCTCAGATGGGAAGCACCATGTGCACGTAGGTACCCAAAACACCCCTTTAGCTATCAAGATCCTGCAGCTAGCAGGAAAAAAACCGATGGGAGTACAAGAATTTTTAAGAGGGCATAAAATCTGATTAACCTATTTTGATATGCACTGCATACGATTTTTCGTACGAAAATAAACTCAACAAACTATGGATGAGATTCAAGAACACTTAGAGAAAGCCAGACATGCTATGGAAAATGCGCATGCACGCACACAAACAGAATTTGCTAAGATTCGTGCGGGAAGGGCACTACCCAGCATGCTGGACGGTATTTTGGTGATGTATTATGGCAATGCAACACCTATTGACCAAGTGGCATCTATCAGTACACCTGATGCAAGAACATTGGCTATTAAGCCATGGGAACAGCGCCTGATTCCGGCGATAGAAAAGGCTATTTTTAGCAGTAAACTGGCATTGACACCCCAAAATGATGGAGAAACTATTCTTATCAATATACCACCCTTGACGGAGGAGCGCAGAAAAACATTAGTGAAGCAAGTAAGGGTAGAGGCCGAACAAGGGAGGATCACAGTGCGCAATGTCAGGAAGGATATGAAGGAGGTTTTGAAAAAGTTACAAAAATCAGGTACCTCAGAGGACGAAATAAAAATAGCAGAAGAGCAAGCCCAGAAGCTAACTGATACTCACATCAATAAGCTTGATGCGCTGTTGGCTCATAAAGAAATGGAAGTGATGGAAGTGTAGAAATGGGAGGACAGCAAAGAACCTGCTGCGTACAAAAAAAATCACTCAAATTTTAAAGCAGGTAAGTAGTACCGGTTTCTGCTTAGATAAGCTCAAGCGGCACCTAGGGCCGTGCTTAATTTGAACCTGCTTTTTATGTCGTTGTCGTCATGAGTGCTGGATTTTAAGACGGCTATCTTCAGTACTTTACGTATTCTCCATCCCTGCTATACTTGAAGTCTTTTAGCAAAGGCGCTTTGAGGCCCACGGAGAATTCATAGTTCTGAGTATCTCCTAGTGGCTTCCAGTAAAAGTCCATTTCCCAACAGTGTAAGTCTCTATGAATGCCAATAGTAGTTGAGTTTCCTACAAACTCACGTTTAGTGAGGTCATAGGCACTCTTGCAGGTCACCTTCCATTTTTCGGTCAGGCTCATTCGCCACTCAAAACCGAGGCTATTGGTTTTTTCTGGATCATCCCATGGTTGAGGGCAACTGTAGTTCCAATGATAGTTTACGTCCAGGTTCCAAGGTACATTGAAGGCTATGTACTGCGTTGGATCTTCCTGAAGATGTTTTGGAATTTCTTGAGCGTCTGGATCGTCTTTCAGTTTCCTACCCTTGTCTAAGGTGCTCCCTTTTCCTTGAGCACCCAGTTTTGCACCAATGCTCAGCGAGGCATTCTTCATATGTCCTAGCCCTTTTCCATGGTTCCAAGCCAGCTCATTGCTTCTTATGTATTCTTGCTTGGCACGGTTCTTAGGGTGCCCAGTACTTTCATAGAAGTAAGGATCAAACGAAGACACAAAGTTGATATCGAACAGTTTATCAAATAAATTCGTGTGCGTCTTGAATTGAATATCACTCAATGCATGTTGATCCGCTAAAAAATCATAACTCGTACTCCAGTCGAAACTCTCCAAAATAGGTACTTTCTTGGCGCTTTTTTTAGCGTCTTTTTTGCTTTGCGTTTTCATATCCAGTCTGTTGTTGAAGCTGATTGCCAGTACTGCTGCGTCACTCTTTCCTGGAGATGAGTAAACGGCTCCCTCAAATCTGTTAAATTTTTCTCCATCCTTTTTACCTCCCTTCATGGTCTGCCAGTAGCCATACTTAGGGCTAGAGAAATCGGGTGTGTAGGTAAAGGATAATTCAGGTTTTATTTGATGCCTTATTGCTTTCACCGTAGCATTGTGACCAAAGACGTGGGTGCCATAAAAAGTAGTTTTGAGGACAACACCCAAATTATGGTCATAAACCCGCGCGAAGCCAGGCACTTTTACCTCTTTTATATCACCCTTGGCATCATATTGGTAATCTATTTTTTTCCAATACCACCGCTCTTGATACGTAATTTTTGGCGTTAGGTTCAGGTAGGTTAAGATTTTTATGTTGGTTTGTAGTGGCACGGTATGTTGAACACCCTGATTTCTGTTTTTCCATAGTGCAGGCCAGTCTTTCGGCTTAATAAAATCTAGCGTATGATCGGTGCTGTTGGAGAGTTTGTTTTTAAACTCAAGTTTGTGGTGGAGATAGATATCTGAAGGCCAGCTCGTACCAGTAGTGCCTTTTTTTCGGAAAGGATGCATGTTCGCTGTGCTTAATGAGATCTCTGGTAAACTAGCTTGATCTTCCCCACTCTGGGTGGTGTGGAGATTCAAGCTGCTATTTAAGGTGTAAGGAAGGGGGAATCCTACAAGATTGTTGGTGTACCGAATGTTGGAGTCTTTTTTGGTTTGATAATTTCCTTTTTCTAGGGCAGTATTTCCTGCGCTGGCACTTTTGTTTTCTAAGTCTACTTGTGCGTACCAGCCGCTGGATCTATTGTTTTCGGTGTTGTGATTCCATTGAAAGCGCCATCTTTTGTTTTTTTTAGGTAATCTGTCTTCTTGGGTTTCCAGATTGATTTTCCTTTCAAAACGTATAGCCCCGCCATATTGGTAGCGCTTCTTGTAGTTGGCCTCTGCTGTAAACTCTCTAGAACCTTTTGAGTAAAGAGATCCGCGGAGAGCTAAGTCTACATAGTCATTGAAATTGATATAGTATCCACCATCTCGCAGACAAAATCCTTTATCACTTTTTCTGCCATACTTGGGTGGGATAATTCCAGCCCCTCGGGGTAGATAAAAAATACCAAAAGGAAACCCTAAGAGCGTGGGTACACCATCGAAGTGAAGGTTAAAAGGGCCAGATACTACTTGATCATCTTGGGTAATTTTTAGCTTCCGAACGTCTACATGGAAGTGAGGTTTTTCAAGATTGCAGGTGGTGTACGTAGCCCGGTCTGCGTAGAAAGTAGTTTCTCTATCTTTTTTAATTTTACTGGCCCGTAAAATACCTTCGTCTTGTTTGGCAAATAACTTATGGGCAATTGCTCTCTGAGATTCAAAGTTGTAGTGAATACATTCTGCAATGTATTCCACACCATCTTTAGTCAAGACTATTTGTTTTGCTACTTTCCCTGCTGCATCCTTATTACTTAATGCAGCGATAATGTGGTGATTCCAGTCGAGAGAAACTTCTTCTGCTTCAAGCTTAATCGTACCATGTTCAATGACACCTGCACCATGCAAATGAATGGTTTGACGCTTCACACAAAAGACGATAGAGTCTTCAGCATGATATCGAATGATAGATTGAATAAGCCCCTCCGGTTTTGTGGGACCTGGATCTTGGGCAGTATTATCTGATGAAGAAAAGAAAGCTGTATCTGGACTTGCTAACGAAGCAGGCGGCGTGTTAGGGGCTTGCAAAGAGCTCGTCACTTTGTTGGACGCACCTCCTTGTTGAGACAGGCGACTCTTGGTAGCCATACCTTTGCTTGTCTCTTGAGAAATAATCTTTGCTTTCTGTTTCCTGCCCTCTTTTTGCGTGGCATCAGTGCTGCTGAGGTGTGGGAACCCGCTTGTCATGGCATCGCCTTGCGACTTGGCAATGAGGGGACTTGTGGAGATGCCTGCGTTGGGTGTATGGGTAGTGCTTATGGAGCAGTGCAATAACCATGTAAGACATGTGAGTACATACTTTTGTTGTCGCACTGGTATTGTAGCTTTTCAAAATTTTGAGCGTAAATTTACCCCATTCACATTGAATAGTGACACTGTCATGAAAAATATTGTTCGCGCATTGGGCATTTTGGCTCTATTTACACTAGGGGCTTTCAATCATGCGGGCACAACAAAATATAGAGTAAGAAAAATTATTATTGACGCAGGACATGGGGGGCACGATTCAGGGGCCTTGGGAAAATTCTCTAAAGAAAAGGACATAGCGCTCGAGATAGCTTTAGAACTTGGTGAGATTCTGAAGAAGCACATGAAAGACGTAGAAATTGTTTACACTCGCCAGACAGATATATTTGTGACGTTGCATGGCAGGGCCAAGATGGCTAACCAAAAAAACGCAGACGTATTTATCTCCATTCATTGTAATGCTACTCCGAAGGGCGATGCTGCCTATGGTACTGAAACTTATACAATGGGCTTACATACTTCAAGGCATAATTTGGAAGTAGCCAAAAGAGAAAACGAAGTCATCCTGATGGAAGACAACTACCAAGCAAACTATCAAGGCTTCGATCCTAAGTTGCCCGAGTCGCACATCCTGTTTTCATTGTGTCAAAATGCTTACAATGACAACAGCCTCAAGCTCGCGCAAAATATACAATACCAGTTCAAAAGTAGGGTAGGAAGAAAAAGTCGCGGCGTAAAACAAGCCGGCCTTTTGGTGCTATGGAAGACGACTGCCCCCAGTGTCTTGGTAGAAGTAGGTTTTATCACGCACCCTCAGGAAGAAAAATATTTGAATAGTAAACTAGGACAGACATACATTGCCTCCGGTATCTTTAGAGCCTTACGAGATTATAAAGATGAGCTAGAAACAAATAGCTAGGTGTGCATGGTGCACTGTACGTGTTGAGGGAAGTGGTATCAAGCTCTAAAATGCCCCCTCGTGGCTGGGTGGCAATGATCTCTACGTATAGCGTATATTGCTGTCTCTTCGTACACTGTATTTGCTGTCTCAACACTGAAATATCAACTCTGTGAAACTAAATAAGGAAGTCAAGGTGGGATTATTGGCCGTTGTTGCACTCACCATTTTTTATCTGGGCTTCAATTTTCTAAAAGGAAAGGAAGTATTTTCTTCCAATAATAGCTATTACACGATCTATGACAATTGCCAAGGCTTGAGTGCTTCAAGTCCAGTATTGCTCAATGGCATGCCCGTAGGAAGAGTCAAAAGCCTACAAATACTCCCTAATAGAGAACATAACGTTTTGGTAGCTTTCGAAACCCAGAGAGATATTAAGCTCACCGATGCCACGCAGGCCCGACTTATAAGTCCCTCTTTATTAGGTGATAAGGCAATCGCTCTCCTTATCAAAGCAGGCAATCCACTTAAAAATTACGATACGGTGCCCGGCAAGATTGAGCCAAGCTTGGGGGACACTGTGATCGAGGGTACACTTCCCGCCTTGCAAGATGTCCAGAATATTTCTTTGTTGGTCAACCAGTTTGTAGCCAATCTTATTGAGAATACGGACAGGATTAACAGCATATTTACCAACTTAGAAGACACAACACGGCAGTTGAGGGAGACCATTGACAAAAACCAACACGAATTCCACATACTGAGCCAGAATATGTCTGAAGTTTCTAGTGTGCTTGCTGACAGAAAAGACGGAGTAAGACCGCTTTTAACAAAGCTCAATCGATTGATGGAGGGAGTACAGGGTCGAGAAGCTGAAGAGATTCTGAACAAGCTTAACACCATATTAGGCAGTGTTGGCAGGATCGTTGAGAAAACGGAACTAAAAAGTAATAGCTTGAGTCGACTACTTTACGACGACCACTTCTATAGCAATCTTAACAAAACTTTAGGCAACCTAGATACGCTAGTGGTCGATTTAAAGTCCCACCCTTGGAGGTATTTCAACTTCTCTATTTTCGGGAGGACGCAAGGTCACGAACAGGCTGAAACAAAATAGACTACCTGTGGCTTTGTTTGATTAGCCATGATGCACGAGTGCCTTCACGCTTGCCTCTCTGCTCCAGGCCAACACGTGACCTTCATAAAAGTTGTAGTGAGTAACAAAAAGTCGAGGTCCTATCTCTGCCCAGATAATTCCTCGGTCTTGTTTTTTAAATGCGCTAATACTGATGTCTTGCTTCAAGGACAAATTTCCCCCGCCGTGTGCTTTATAGACTGCCTCCTTAGCACACCAACAGATACAGAGTTTCTCTAGATCGTTACCGCTGTTTTTAATTTCCTGGTTATTCAAAAACTTTTCTTGTACGTGTTGCAATTTCTCGCAAGGTAGTTGAATGTCAATACCTATGGCATATTGTTGATCTACAGCAACAAATGCAAAAGGAGAGCAGTGTGCTATGCTCAGGTGCCAGCTGCTATTGGCTAGGTAAGGCCGCCCCCAGGCATCTTTGTAGAGTGTCGTGTACTTCTGGCCTACTTGGGCAAGTAAGTATTTGAGGGCGAGTCTAGCTGCTAGCCATTCTCTTCTTTTGCGAGGGTGAGCCATCTCTTTGTTGGCTGTTTGTGCCAGGGTACTAAGTTCACTATCTCTCAGCAGTACTTTTTCTGGCTCATCAATGTGCCACAAGAGGTGGGCACTATGCTTACTAATCTTAGTAAAACTACAAGGTGGCATACTACAAATCTTCTCGAAAAAAATCAGTGAACATAAAAATACATAAGCAGTATCTGAAATGAGTTGCTCGGGAGAACGTCATCGCCAAGAGCACCCAACCCTGCTAGCCGGGTCAAGACACAGAAATACTTTAATGCGTTGAGAGGACAGTAGATATTTCCTAAATTGGGGCGTCGTAACACAAGCAAAAAGTTTATCACCGGGCCTCAAAACAGCATGCAACAAATAACACCCATAGAAATTAGACAAAAAAGTTTTGAAAGACGCTTGAGAGGGTACAACCCTGATGAAGTAAGCGCTTTCTTACATGCGCTTGCTTATGTGTGGGAAAAACTGACAGTACGACTTGGGGAAGTCGAGTCTACGCTAGAAGACAGCAGAAAAGAGGTGAGCAGGCTCCAGGGAGTAGAAAATGCATTACTAAAAACCATCAAAGGAGCAGAATTTACAGCCCATAGTATCCTCGAACAAGCCAAAAAAGAAGCCGAATTGCAAACTAGAGCAACTAAGATCGAGACAGAGAAGATGATCTATGAAGCACAAGCAAGGGTGCAAACTATTGAAGAAGATCACCGAAGAAGGCACTGGCGTCTGAAGAAACAAATGGAACTAGAATTAGCAGAGATTAAAAAAGTTGTTCAAGAGACAGAAATGTGTCGAGGTAGATTCCTGCAAAAACTCCAGCACCTAGCCGAAGATGTTTTGACCAGCAGAAGTCAACTCATCGAAAGTAACATGCAGCACAACGCCGATCATGGCAAAGATCCAAAAGAAGAGGAACCCGACATGGACCCATCGGATTCAGATGCGGAGGCAGTAGCAATTGTCTAAATCAACGGTGATCGGTGTCGCTGTGGCATTACCTTATTTTATTATTAGAAGTCACCTTGAAGCTAGCTGCTGTTGATATTGGATCCAATGCTGCTCGGTTGCAGGTGAGTAGTGCCCTACTTGTTGCGGGGAAGCCCAAATTTAAAAGGGTAGAGTATCTGCGTTTCCCCTTGCGTCTTGGGCATGATGTTTTTAAGCATCAGTGCATCAGTGTAGAGAACGAACAGCGACTTATTCAGCTATTGAAAGCTTTTAAGATACTCATAGCCCTATATGATGTAGATTCCTACAGGGTCTGCGCTACCTCTGCTTTTAGAGATGCCAACAACAAACAAGCAGTGATACACCATGTCCAAGAAGCACTCAATATTGCAATTCACATTGTGGAGGGTGAAGAGGAGGCATTACTAATCTATAAAGCGATTCATCATTTACTGGAAGAACGGAGTAGCTACCTGCATGTGGAGGTAGGTGGGGGAAGTACGGAAGTAAGCTTGTACACAGGTCCCTCAAAAATTGCCTCGCGGTCTTTTGATTTGGGTTCCATCAGGATGTTGGAGCATGACGATGCTGCAGCTACTTGGGAAGCAATGCAAGCATGGATTACCACCCAGAAGCAATACTTTACGAACATCCCCATAGGGATTGCTACAGGTGGTAACATTCGTAAGTTGGCACAATTGGCAAAAAGAGGAGTGAAAAAGCCACTTTCCCTCAAGAGACTAGGAGCCACCAGAGATTACATCGCGTCTCATAGTTTGGCAGAGAGAATTAACAGCTTAGAACTTAACCCCGACCGTGCTGATGTGATCCTGCCTGCTATAGAGATTTATGATACAGCCATGCGATGCGGAGGCGTAGAAAAAATACTCGTGCCTGATGTCAGCCTGAGGGACGGTATCATTCAGGTCTTGTACGAAAAAGCTTGTAGCGGTAGCACTCCAAATACTGTATAGGTATCCTCATGCTTAGCTAGTAGCCATGACGTCTGAGCGAGGGCAAGCCTCTGGGGATCCCTTTTTAAAGAACAGGTACTTCTGCTGGTTGTACCCTATTCACATTCTTAATCACGGGTGTGGCCAACAAGCGCTTCATGGTTGCCTTTCTTTGCGTTGCCTTGGTTCTATTTTTTCTTACTTTCCTTTTGAGTCTAGTAACTGCCATGGTGTGTGCTGTAGGTGGATAGGCTACGGTGGTACGTTGATGGAATATCTTCTTGGTGCTTATAGTGGGCCCTGTAGGATTCGAACCTACGACCCCCTCCTTGTAAGGGAGGTGCTCTGAACCAGCTGAGCTAAGAGCCCCTTCAATAAGAGGACAAATATAAAAAACTTCCTGCAACTTGTGAAAAACAGAAAAATATTCCACGTAAGCCCACTTATTTTGTAGTGGTATTGCACTTGCTTTCGGACACCAAGAATCAATGTCTACAGTCATTAAAACCATTCGAAAAATTGTGACGGTACTATTCCTCTCATTAGGAATAGTCGTAGTGGCTACAGGAGTATACTGCTATCACTATCAGGGTCAAATCATTCAAAAATTCCTTGATGAAGCCAACAAGCGATCAAGCAATCCTATACAGATGAGCGCTATCCAGCTCACTGTCCTCAAGTCTTTTCCCAACATTGCCCTCATTCTCCACGATGTAGTGGTCAAGAGCCGCATAGAGACTGCTGCAGATTTGGTCACTGCCCGCAAGATTTACTTTGCCTTTGATGTATGGAAACTCGTTCAAGGACAATACGTATTGACTCATCTTTTCTTAGCACATGGAAAGCTCCACCTAGATGAAGATCTGGGTTTTCAGCTAGGGGGGGAGATGGGCGCTCAAAAAGCAACGCAGCACAAGGTGCCTTCGCTAGTACAGCTGCAAAAGATTACTCTCAAAGACATGGAGATAGTGTATGGTAGCAAGCAGCAGTATTGCAGAATCAATTCAGAACAGATCCAAGCTAGCTTAAAGTGGGAATACCCCAGGCTGATAGCTGACTTGCAGGGCAAGGCAACTATCCGGAGTATCCAGCTACAAGACTTATCGTTGGCGCAAAACCTACCTATCTCCCTGAAGGCTTCCCTGAGCTATGACCAACAACAAAAAACTTGGACCTTGCGGCCTACCCAACTCAAGCATGGAAGCGCACTACTAGCTATGCAAGGCAGTGGGCGCCTAGGAGCCGCATCTACTGTTGCCCTAACAATCCAAGGAAAAAAGATAAGCCCCCAAATCTTATTACGCTGCTTGCCCAAGCAGTACTATCAAAAAATAAAGCCGTATGACCCGCGTGGTGAGCTTACCTTTGATTTAAGTGCCAACAAGCAACAGCGTAAGTCTCTGGCCGTACAAGGCGACTTTGTGTTCAGTGACGGCGCCCTGACCACTAGCCAATTTTCCACACCCATCGAGCTATGTCAGCTCTCAGGGCACTTAAATATCCCCAACGTACAGGATCTAAAAGCAGCCACCTTTAGCATCGATAAAATTACTAGTACACTTGCCGGAAGTAAGCTAGCAGGCAGTCTTACCTTGCACAACTTCCTCAGTCTTCACCTTCAATGTGCTGCCGAGGTTACGCTTGATTTGGCTTCTTTAAGCATGCTACTCGTTCATCCTGCCATTACGGATGCCTCAGGGAAGCTAGACCTTCACTGGGAGTTGGAGGCCAACTTGCAACAACTTATGTGTGGTACCCAAACAAAGGATAACCTTCACCTCTCAGGAGCATTGCAGACGCAAGCAGCCCAGTTCAAGCTTGGTCAGTCTCAGCTTCCATGCAAGGATTTAATGGGCAAGTTAGTTTTTCAGGACAATGCCCTGGTCATGCAAGACTGCTCAGGGAGTATAGGGCTAGGGAGTTTTGTGCTGGCAGGTACTGTCCAGAATCTACTGCCTTGCGTGCTCTCTCCTAATCAAAATCTCTGCGTAGCTGCCAAGCTTTACATGGACTACCTAGATTTGGATGCACTCCTCTATGGTAAGCGTATACCTACTTCTCCAACCAGCTCAAGCCCAGCAAAATTTGATATTGCGCCACACTGGGTGCTGAACCTTGATTGTGATATTCAACAACTTCACTTTAGGCGGTTTAGAGGTAAAAACGTACGCGGTAAGGTCAAAATCAAAGACCAAAAGCTAATTGCCGAAAAGCTACAGTTGGGTGTTTCAGGAGGCAAAGTTTTTTTAGATGGCGTTTTGGATGCAAGTACCGATGATCTCAATATTCATACAGTAGCCAAGTTGCAGGGGGTTCGAATAGCCGATTTGTTCTATACGTTCGAAAATTTTCACCAGCAGTTTTTAATGGATAACCATTTAGGCGGGGAGGTGTTTGCTGACATTGACTTAACGATGCAGGCTGATAAAAAATGGAACATGCACCGAGATGCACTACAAGCAGCTATCGATGTTAGGTTGAGCCATGGGGTGCTTCATAACTTCGCACCCATTCAGCAGCTTGCCAAGTATGTAGACAAAGAGAGCCTTGCCAGTTTGCGCTTCTCAGAACTAAAAAACCGCATCCTCATCAAAGATAAAACGATTTATCTCCCACCCATGGAAGTGTATTCTAACTTAATACGCATTCAGTTATCAGGAACACATACTTTTGACGGAAAGGTAGCCTATCAATTTGGCGTGCCTTTTATGGGCTTTCAGAAAAAAGGAGGGAAAGTAACCCCAAAAGAGGCAACTGCTAATGCACTAGTAGGCATGAACTTATTCTTCAAGCTGCAGGGTGATATTGACAATTACAAAATAAGCTACGATGCCAAAGCGTCTAGAAAAAGTTTAATAAAAGCATTCGAAGAACAGGGCAAGACTCTTAAGGCGCTAGTACAAGGAGAATACCAAGGCAAAAAGTACTTGCAAGAGCTAGCTCCAGATAATTATTTCGAGTTTGATGAGTAGGGTGTTTCTCCTTGTGTAACTGGGCAGGTTGGCAGGAACCAAAAACTACGTGGCTCACACACGGCAGAGGAGGTGTCATCGCACGTTTCCGTTCTGCACTCTGTGAAAGACCTAATCATGATAAAATGCTCTGCCGTAAAGACATATTTTGTGCTTGTCATTTTTTCTACTGCTAAATTTTTGTGGTATAGCATGGGGATGTGTGATGCGTACTAGGTAATAGTATTTAGTATCACTCAGTGCATCCAATAGCCATCTTATCCTAGTCAGCAGTAGGCGTTGTTGCGATGCTATTGACCATGCTAAGCCTCGGAGACTTTCAGGAATCATGTTTTGTCACACCTATCGCACAATTATGTCTCTCGGCTCTTCTTGCAGGTTACGCTATAATTTGCTTACTAGCGCACACAAAAGGTGCAGCGGGGTGTGCTGCATGCAGCTCCTTCTCAAAGGAACCTTCTGCACAATTTTTACCTTACTAATACAATACTATGTGCTATCCCCAATGCCAGAAATTTATAACAGCCATTCTTTTTTCCAGTCTGTTACTACAGAGTTGCGGGTCGCATTTGGATGCAATCGTAGAGGCATCCAAGCCTAATATGACGCACAAGCCAGGTGATCTTGAGCAAGGTTCCAGCCAAGCATACTCTTTAGTATCAGGCGCACCATTGGTCTCCTTGTCTCCTACCGTTCTGCCTGCTACTGTGCGTGGTGTTGTGATAGCATCTTCCCACCGGCCTCTTTGCGCTTCTTCTACCCCAAGTAGATCCCTGAGTCCTACAAGAGACGCTGTAGGCGTGCCCGATGCCCAGCCTCCCTCCAGGCTATTCACCGCCTCTACGGGCGAGCTAGTTCGTTTTCAACAAGTAGGCAGCCAATGGCAGGCGGTGGTGCCAGGGCAAGATCGTTCCTATACCCCCCAGCACACCCTATCGGTCGTGAGTTCTTGCGACATCGGAACGCAGCTCGCAGGTTTGCAGCGCCAGGATGTTTGGGCATCTAGGTCTCGCATTCACATCATGACTACTTTCTCTCCTCCCTACGCGCCGTGTGTGTACCTGGGTAAGCGTGGCTTGTTGGGGGGGATGCCTACGCAACAGGTGCCTTTAGCAGCAGTAGCGAGGGCAAACGAGTCAGCGAGCACAGCAAGAGAGCAAGAAGTAGCACCAACAGGCCATGCGCTAGCGGCTGCCCTAGGGCCCAGGAAATTCGGGGAGGCGGAGTGGAAGCATTACTTTGGTGACGTGGGGTCAGCGCCAGACCTGCCCAGTGATATGGCTACTATTTTGGATGGCCCTTGCCCATTCTGGCCAGACCAACTAGTCAAGGACACGCACCTATTGGTGCTGATCCCTGCTACCGTAGGGGGTGTACCGTTTACGTTGAACCTGCTTGGGGAGCTGATCAAGCACCCTAGCAATGGTGGGCATAGGACGGAGTATAGTTATTATAATGAGCGCGTCAAGGCACAAATTGGCGCAGCATCCCCTCCTCGTTCCTATTGGGTATTGATGACGCGTGATGTATTGCCGAGGAGTCTAGGTGGAGTGTATGCTCATCAAAAAGCATTAGTTGCAGGCTATGCAAGCAGAGAAGGTATTCCTTATGAATTACCCAGTGTCTTGGAAGCGGCGACCGCTATTTTGATGCATCATACCCGTGAGGGGGAGCGGCTCTTTGGGGACTATTCATGGATCTCCACGCGCTGCCAAGAGGTAGTGGATGGTAGCTATCCTTCCGTTGTTGGGGGCTTTGAGTCCTCGGGTCTTATTGTCAGCACCCGCCACGACTATGCCCACAGCTACCCCTGCGGCGTGGCTTGTTGCCGGAAATTTTAGGCACTGGCTCCTTGTTGCGGGGGTTTTTCGTTTTTACTGCGCAGTGTATTTTTGGTTTCTCTGCCAGTAGTTTTGGCCCTTGTGAAGAGCTCTTGTGAGCAGCTAGATGATTCCCTTAACTTAGGCCTTGGAATTAGTTTGTAGTGAGTGCAAGCAAAATCTATTTCTATCCCGTAGCAGTGCTCCTACTGATAGTATCTTGCGAGTGCAAGAACATGCATTTCAGGAGGCTGCCAGAAGATGAAGATAGGGAGGAGCATCATGGAAGAAAGTGGTTTGTCAACTCCACCCATGCAAGAGAAG
>JANPMB010000019.1:0-17511 GCA_031422615.1 Amoebophilaceae bacterium | reverse complement strand
ACTTGATGATACTACTCAGAGAATTGGCAGGTAATTTTTTGGGCCCTGTACTTTGTTCCTTTTGATGTCTAGATCTTCGTAGACAATGACGCCTTGCTCAAAATTATTAATGCGAATGAGCTGAGTTGTTAAGACTCGACTAGTTAATGTTGATATCGACAAGGCTGACTTCCAGGTACAAAACTTTGTGTTGGAGACCGATGCGACGAGTGAGGTCGAGCGCATTGACTGGGTTAGCATCCAGATGCAGGGTGCTTGGTGCGCAAAGGAGGAACTTGCACCAGTGTATACACAAGCACTGCAGGGTGTGATGTATTTTCTTGAAAAAATAAAAACTTACTAAACCTGATCTATGTGCAATTTTTTCTACAGGTGTTTACCGTGCCTTGTAAGCTGACACGACAACTGGGGTAGGAGATCACGAGCAAGGGGGGGGCACGTCAGCGCGCGCGCCGATCTATAGCTTTAATTAATAATAAAGTGAAAAGCCACCTCTAAATATAGGGCCACTATTTGCCACGATCCCTTCTACAAACCCTGTATTCTTATATAAGATGGAAGCATTTAAGGCAATACGCTTCCCAAGCTTGAATGTGGTATCGATGCCTATAAGTCCGCCCCAATAGTTTTTATCAATGGCGAGTTACCACCATCGATGCTCACCAAAAAGGTTTTATTGCCGTGCCCAATATAGTTTTCTAAATGGTACATGAGTCCAAACCGAGTTAACCCCATTCTGATTAGAGGCATGTAGTTAATGTTGCCCAACTTCAAATGAGGAATTGTAAAAGAGTCCTTTCCCGTGAATAGATAATTGAAATCAGCCCATAAAGCAATGTAGAGAATAGGATTGAGAAGGAAGACCAGTGAGCCTCTCGTCAGCTTATTCACGTCAATGCCGTCCGTATTGTATTTACCATTGACTTCCTTGATGTAAGAAGAAATATCATTACCGGGGGGTATTTTGTACTTCCTTTGAAAGGAAAGTAAGTAGAATATAGGAGGTAAGATCACAATAAGAATAATAAAAGAGTTCATAGGTTCTACTGTCCAGCGACAGGTTTTTAAAATTCTTAAAAAGAAGTTTCTGTGCCAGCACACTATTTGCTTCAGTCCCTCCCATTGATATCAACAGTTGCTCATTTGCAAGTGGCCAGCGGAGAAACCGATAATGTATTGCTCCTCCTAATAACGTAAAGGAATAGCGAGATACAGGAACTCCCAGGCTGCGTGCTCTGAATCCGTGTCCATTGACTTCGTGGTTTACCACCGTTAAAAATATATTGAATTTGCTATTCAGCACAGTTGTGACAATTCTACTCCAAATTCCGTATTAAGCATGCTTGGTACAAAACACAAAGTCTTCCGCCTCATTCAAGAGGGCCCTACTTGATATCATCATTGAAGAAGAGGAGTGGGGAGACCCGTAGCGGTCAAAAATAAACTCTTTATGATTCCTATTTTCGTCAGCAGCTTGTGCAGCCCTCGGGAGTGTTATCAGTAAGCATGCTAGGATCATTTGATAGTTTAGTATTCGTTTGCGCATGTTGGATGGAATTTATTAGCAATGGGGGCATGGGTGTGTGCACCCCACTGAGGAAGCTCGGGTTAAGTTTAAACCACCACGTTTACAATCCGCTGTGGTACGATGACGATCTTTTGTGGGGGTTTTCCCTGGGTCCACTTCTGAATGATGGGGTGGACCAATATTTGTTTTTCTATCTCTTCATTTGGTGTTTCCAGCGCAAAGACCAGCCTGGTCCGCACTTTTCCGTTGACAGTAATAGGATACTCGAAGCTAGCTTCTTGAATGTAGGTAGCTTCCCATTGGGGAAAAGGGGCGTGTGCCACGCTGGTGGCATGGCCCAGGTGCTGCCAAAGCTCCTCGGCCATGTGGGGAGCAAAAGGAGCCAACAGCACTGCTAGGTCTTGCAGCACCACCCGATGATTGCAGGATAAAGCAGTGAGCTCATTGACACAAATCATAAAGGCGCTCACGGCCGTATTGAAGGCATAACGTTCAACAGCTTCTCGTACTTTCTTGATGGTCTTGTGGAGAATCTTGAGGGCTTTTATAGGAGGAAGAGTGTCTGTGATGGCGACTAGCCCTGCTGAGTTGTGAAATAGCTTCCAGAGTTTGGTCAAGAACCGAAACACGCCATCGATACCGTGGGTATCCCAGGGTTTGGATTGCTCTAAAGGGCCTAAGAACAAGATGTAAAGCCGCAGTGTATCTGCTCCGTATTGTGCAATGATCGTGTCTGGGTTGATGACATTGTGCTTGGATTTGGACATTTTTTCTACCTCGCCACCACAGATATATTGCTCGTCTTCGAGTATAAATGTGGCGTCTTGTAGCTCAGGTCGCCACTTCCTAAAAGCTTCTATATCTAGTACTTGGTTGTCTACTAGGTTGATAGACACATACATGGGTACAGTATCGTATTGCTTTCTAAGATGATAGCTCACAAACTGTTGGGTGCCTTTGACCCGGTAGACCAAGCTGGATAGGGCTTGAATAATACCTTGATTGATCAGCTTTTGGAAAGGCTCTTTTGCCTTGATATAGCCTAGGTCGTACAAAAACTTTGTCCAAAATCGGGCATACAAGAGATGGCCAGTTGCATGCTCTGCTCCTCCCATGTAGAGGTCTACTGCCTTCCAGTAGGCCTGTGCCGCTGGGCTGACAAAAGTCTCCTCATTGTGCGGATCCATATAACGCAAAAAGTACCAACTAGAGCCTGCCCAACCTGGCATGGTACTTAGCTCCAGAGGGTCTCCGGCTGCTGTATGCCAGTGGTCAGCATGGCCCAGAGGTGGCTGGCCCGTGGGGGTAGGCTGGTAGGCTCTGACAGGCGGAAGGACTAGGGGCAATACCTCTTCGGACAGGGCATAGGGGATGCCATCTTTGTAGTAGATGGGAAAAGGCTCCCCCCAGTAGCGCTGCCGGCTGAAGATGGCATTACGCAGGCGCAGGGTGGTTGTAGACTTGCCTGCCTGGCTTGCTGTAAGTTTTTTTAGGATTGCCTCGGTGGCTTCTTGTACTGTGAGGTTGTCTAGAAAATCAGAGTTGATGAGCCTGCCTGTTTTGGCCTCATAAGCCGCTTTGGTTATATCACCACCTGTCACCACTTGCACCATGGGCAGACCCAACTGTTGGGCAAAAGCATGGTCACGGTTGTCGTGTGCTGGCACACCCATCACTGCTCCAGTACCATACCCTGCCACCACATAATCGGCCACCCAAATGGGTAGCGGCTGGCCAGTAAAAGGGTGCTTGGCATAGGCACCTGTAAATACCCCGGTGATACGCTTGAAATCTGCCAATCGTTCCCTTTCCGAACGACTTTTTGCCTGGACTACATAGCTGTTGACAGCTTCCTGTTGTTTGGCTACCGTCAATGACTGTACCAAAGCATGCTCCGGCGCCAGTGCTAGATAAGTCACTCCAAAAAGTGTGTCAGGCCGGCTAGTAAAGATGTTCAGCGCATGGCTCGTGCCGTCTGGGGCCGTTGCTTGAAAGACAATGGTTGCGCCTTGTGACATTCCGATCCAGTGGCGTTGCATCTCCTTGACAGACGCAGGCCAGTCTAAATCCGCTAGATCTTCCAACAGGCGCGTTGCGTAGGCTGTAATGCGCAGGCTCCATTGCTGCATCTTTTTGCGTACCACCGGGTGGCCCCCACGTTCTGAAAGCCCTCCTTTGATCTCTTCGTTGGCTAGTACTGTGCCTAACTCAGGACACCAGTTGACCATGGTATCTTCTAAGAAGGCCAATCTGTAGTGCAGGAGCAGGGCTTGTTGTTCTTTTTCAGGCATTTGCTGCCAAGCTTCGGCTGTGACCATGGGCGTATCTTGATCACACGCAGCCCGTATGTTTTCATTGCCTTCCTTGGTTAGACAAGCTACCAGGTCTTGGATGGGGCGGGCTTTTTGCAAGTGATTGTCGTACCAGCTGTGAAACAGTTGCAGAAAAATCCACTGGGTCCATCGGTAGTACAAGGGGTCGCTCGTGCACACAGTTCTATTCCAGTCGAATGAAAGCCCTAAACGTTGCAGTTGTGCTTGGTAGTAGCTGGTATTTTGGGAGGTGGTTACAGCAGGATGCTGGCCTGTTTGCAAGGCATATTGCTCTGCAGGCAGGCCAAACGCATCAAATCCCATGGGATGTAATACATGATAGCCTTGGCTGCGTTGATAGCGTGCTACAATATCAGAGGCAATATAACCCAAGGTATGGCCTACATGCAGACCCTCGCCTGAGGGATATGGAAACATGTCTAGGACGTAGAATTTAGGCCGATCTTGGGTTTCTTGGGTGCGGAAACTTTGGTGATTGCCCCAGTAACACTGCCACTTTTGCTCTATCGATTTGAAATCATAATGTGCCATATAACATCATCTTCAGTGATAAGTTGATCTGTTTGATAGCCTCAGTGCTATTTCAAGAAGGAATGCTGAAGCATGTTGGCAAATATAAAGACTGGTCTATGTTAATTCTCCATAGCCTGCCCTGTCTGGCATCCAGGAAGTATCTATCTCGGCTGTGGGCGGACTGTTCTATTCAATCAGATTATGCTAAATTGGGGTTTTGTTTATGTCTTCCCCGTCACAGAGTAGCGCGGAATTTATTGACGTTAGGATTACCCTTACTACATGTATCATTTAAAAAGAACCTTGCAGAAAATAAAAACACAGGTTCGAAAAATGCCTGTTCCCCAAATTTTGACCCAGTGGTGCAGGAAGTTAAAACAGACAAAACGAATCTTGGCATTGGTCTTGTTGGGAGGCATTGTCCTTAAGCTCATTTTAGGGAGACCTAGTATGACAACACTGCAAGGTGAGACCATGCATACACCCTACCGCATCCAGTACGTGGACAGATGGGGGAGAAATTATCAAGAAGAAATCGATGCCCTCTTGGTGCGTTTGCATCACGCTCTATCTACTTCCTTGCCAGATTCAGAATTATCCAGGTTCAACGAGCATGATTGCAGCGAATTTTATTTTGAATCGCCCTTCTTTTACCCAGTTTTTGCCAAGAGCAAAGAAGTTTACCGAAATACAGCAGGTGCCTTTGATCCTACCATCTTGCCGTTGAGCAATGCTGGGGAGGGTAGTTCTACTGATATGCCTTCTGCAGGCAGCCTACAAGTCAACACCTTTTGTGAGTATGTTAGTTTGGACTACATCGTGGCCAATGCGCAAAGGATCAAGAAACTTAAGGAAGGCGTTAAGTTGGATTTTAGAAGCATTCTGAAAGGCTATGCGGTAGACAAAATAGCCGATTTGTTACGTACTCACGGTATTGAGCACATGTATATAGTGCTAGGGAGCGAAGCAGTGGCACATGGTAAGCCAATCAAAAACAACGCTTGGAAAATGGCTATCCATCCACATGTGGCTCCACTAGTCAGTACTGGGTTACAGATTTTCATAAAATTAGAGGACCAGGCTATTGCCATTGCTAGCAAAAAGTCACCCAACCGAAAATGTGTTGTAGATCCTGCTACGGGTTATCCCGTGCATCATACGCTCCTGGCTGCTGTGGTAATAAGCAAGGACTGCAGCACTGCCGATGCGTATGCCACAGCCATGATGGTGCGTGGATTGGCTTTTGCCCAGGAGTTGCTAGCGAAACAGGAAGACCTAGCTGCCTTTTTGATTTATGAGGATGAGCATGGTGCGCCTGTTTTTTATGCCTCCCCCAGTTTACACATGCGGCAAAGCAATCATACCATTACCCTTCAGACTGTCCAGAAATCGTCTTGAGCCGCATTTCATACACCTGCTGTGTACTCGTTGTGACCTTGAAGCGGTGATCGATTCTATGGCCCAGTACCCACACAATTTTACCACCAGAGGTCACCACCCACACTTGTGCTTTTAAGGGGACGGGGATTTTGTTGTCGATTAAAAAATCACTCAGTTTTTTTCGCTGCTGCATGCCCAGGGGGTAGAATGCATCACCTGGTTGCCACTTGCGTACGACCAAAGGAAACTGCAATTGGGCCCTGTTCAGGGCGGCTATTTCTTTGTTAGCCACTATCGTATACTGCACCCTGGGTATGTGGGTGCACTGAAGTGTATGAGACGGTATGGTCAGAGATTTCGTAGTGACATCGATCGTGTAGGACTGAGAGTTCGGCTTGGCACAGGGTGTCACAATCCAACGCCCTCGGTCTACATAAAGCTGATGACTGGCAGCCTCAACCATTGTGCCACTGGGGTGTTTGTGGGCAAGCAGGTTGCTGATTTGCGTAAAATTGAACCCGAAAAATTTGAGTAACTCCCAGGCTACCACTGGAGCCCAAGGTTTGTCTTGTATGGCATGAATAGCTACATGGTAATCCGTTCCGTGGTGGCGGCATATTTGTTGGCAGACGGTTGCTACCTGTTCGTTAAATACCGCTTCTACCTGGCTTAACCG
This sequence comes from Amoebophilaceae bacterium, assembly GCA_031422615.1. GTDB lineage: Bacteria > Bacteroidota > Bacteroidia > Cytophagales > Amoebophilaceae > UBA8403. The sequence goes on along the minus strand of JANPMB010000019.1, from coordinate 11,081 downwards.
CTCCAAGGTGATCCTAAAGGTAGCTTCCAGGCTAGGATTCAGCTTTTGAAGCCAAGGCACTACTTGATTTCTAATCAGGTTTCTTTGGTAGTTATCTTGGTGATTAGAATGGTCTTCTCGCCAAGATAACTTTGCCGCTTGTGCATATTTTAGAATTTCAGTTTTGTTAGCAAAAAGCAAGGGCCTGATGTACTTGCCTCGTGCAGGCAAAATGCCATGAAGGCCTGCAATGCCTGTCCCCTTGGTGAGGTGCAACAACACGGTTTCAAGACTGTCGTTGCCATGGTGTGCAGTGGCCACTTTTTCAAAACCATGTTCCTCACAGAGCGCTTGAAACCATGCATAACGGAGCGTCCTGGCAGCCATCTGAATAGATACACCCTGCGCTTGTGCATAAGTCGGCACCTCAAAGGCATGGGTGTAAAAAGAAACGTTATATTGTTGTGCTAAGGCACGTACCCATGCTTCGTCTTGGTCTGACGCCATGCCCCTCAGTCCGAAATTGCAGTGAGCCACAGCAAAGCTTAATCTTGCTTGGTGAAAAAGAGTGCACATAACCACAGAGTCTATGCCCCCGCTCACCGCCAAAAGTGTGGGTCCTTTTTGTGGTAGGAGTTGCTTTTTAAGGACGAATGCGAGAAAAGCATGCAGCATGTGGGTATTGCGTAGCTTTGTAGAAAGTATGCCTGTTGGCTGCCTTGGCAGGGCCACTAATGGCCGTGAATATGATCACAAACGGCGACAAGTCATACTGGTCTGACAAGATGCTCATCTTTTAAGATACTGCGGTGAATTAACATGTTGGTAAACAACGGCTAGCTATGAAATACCCTGAAGGTATGTGGAGGAGATGGTCCTGGAATTTTCTTGTGCTGCTGCTATTAGGTGGTTATACAGCGACATATGCCCAGGAAAAAATGAAAGTGAGCCTTCGTGCCGAACATTTAGAGAGTGATGTCATCAACGATGAACCTTGCAAAAAGCTCATGGGGAAGGTTGTGATTGGCCTGGAGAAGTTCACCATTCAGGCAGATAATGCTATTTATTATGACAAGAGAAAACTAATTGAAGCCCAGGGCCATGTTGCGATTATCCATGAAGACGGTTCTGTTATTGCAGCAGATCAACTCCTTTATGAGGAGGAGAACCATCTAGCCAAATTGCGTGGCCATGTGGTCTATCAATCAGATACGATGATCTTTTACACAGATCATTTTGACTATGACATGGAGATTAAGCAAGGGCACTTTGTGCAGGGAGGGAAACTGATAGAAGGGGATAATGTGCTGACTAGTGAGTCTGGGCAGTATAACGATCTAGATAAGGCGGCCATCTTCGATCAAAAAGTAAAACTCGTCAATCAAGATTACACCTTGCAATGCGACACCTTACACTACAACACTGTTACAAAAATAGCCCAGTTCGAAGGCCTTACAAAAATTACTAGCAAAGATGGCAAGTATACAATTACGACCCATGAGGGGGGAGAGTATAATACTAGTAGTCAGGAGAGCACCTTTGCGCAAAGCAAAGTAGAGACAGGGGCTTATACGCTGCACGGCGACTTGATCAGGTTAGATAAAACAGAAGAAATTTACACAGCTACTGGCCATGTCAAACTTATAGCTCAAGAAGATGGCGTGATGATTTCGGGCGATTATGGCCAATACCAAAAAAAGAAAGGCATAGTCCAGGTATATGGAAACGCATTGATGACAAAGATTTTGGAAGAAGATACGTTGTACCTATCTGCGGATACTTTTCTGGCCACAGAAAAAGAGCCAACCAAAGACAGCAAAGACAACACTATAGTACGCGCCTACCACAACGTAAAACTCTACAAAAAAAACTTCCAAGGAAAAGCTGACAGCATGGTCTACCAAGGTGCTGACTCCACCATTTATTTTTATGGTGATCCTATCTTCTGGAGCAATGCAAGCCAGCTTACTGCTGATGCTATACACATTCTGCTCCAGGGAAAAGCATTCCATGAAATGCACATGACCACCCGTGCTTTTGTTGCCTCTGAAGATGTTACAGGGAACTATAACCAACTACAAGGGAGAAGTATGGTCGCTTTTTTTAAGGAAAATAAGATTGACTCCATAGAAATAGACGGGAATGCAGAGAGCATTTATTTTTTTGTGGATGCCAATGGGCAATTAAAAGGAATGAACCACTTACGATGTAGCCAGATTCGCATCGATATGGAAGAAGATGCCATAGCTGACATCACCTTTCGGCATCAACCGATAGGTGCGTTTTATCCACCACACGAAATCGTAGAAGAAGCCAAAGAGTTAGAGAATTTCAACTGGAGAATTACCGAACAACCTACCAGACAAGAAGTAGTAGAGCATGGTTATGGAACCCGAGAAGTGTATAAAGAATTTAAGCTCAATAAAAAGCCCTGAAGCCTGTGCCTTGCTATTCATTAATGGAACTTTGACAAAGTAGTTACTATCTCCTACTTTTGTCTTCCATGTTATACAAGAACTTTTGTGCTTCACTGCTAGTCTTAGGACTCCTGTCTTCTTGTGCGTTACACAGCACATCCACAGGACTTACCAAATATCAGCAAGCTATCACGCGCTATGAGGCTAAGGATTATTCCGAAGCTTTTCGGTTATTCGAAGAGACTCTTCCTCTGCTGCGAGGAAAAGAAGAAGAAGCGTCTGCGGTTTTTTACCAGGCGTATTGCAGCTTCCATCGAAAAAACTATATACAAAGTTCAGATCGCTTCAAGTATTTTCGTGAAACATTCCTCGGAGATCTCCGCGTAGAAGAGGCCATATACATGCAAGGACATGCGCTGTATTTGAATTCACCTGATGTAAAGCTTGACCAAGCACTCACCCAGGAGGCAGCCTATGTATTTCGTAGCTACCTTAGTGATTATCCTAGGGGTACTTATGTGGACAAGGCTAGTGTCCAATTAGAAGTGCTGAATAACAAACTTGCCCTCAAGGATTTTAACAACGCTAAGTTCTATTACCAGCTGGCCCACTACCGAGCAGCCGTTGTAGCTCTAAGGAATTTTCAAAAGGATTTTCCTACTTCTTCCTACAATGAAGAAGCAGCCTACCTGAAAGCTGACGCGCAATATCGATATTTCAAAAAGACACAGGGAATCGACCAAAAGGAACAGTCAAATATTGCTATCAAGTACTGCCAAGAATTTTTAGATTGCTATCCTGATAGCCAATATACTTTGGCAGTGGAAGCGATGTATGAAAGCCTACCCTCTGTCAACAAGTCAGCCGCGCACAAAAACTAAAGCATTAATAATGATGAAACAAAGTATAGCTCTGACCCCAAAAAACTTCGCGAGGCTAGTGGAGCCCACAGGTAATATTTATGAGACTACAGTAATTGTTGCCAAAAGAGCTAAGCAAATTGCTGTAAATATCAAAGAAGAGCTAGATACCAAGCTTGCTGAGTTTATTTCTCATGCAGATAACGTAGAGGAAGTTTTTGAGAACAAAGAGCATATAGAAATCTCTAAGTTTTATGAAAAGCAGCCCAAGCCTGCCATCATCGCCACCGAAGAGTTTTTGGCTGGTAAAGTGGTGTATCGTTATCCTGAAGAAGCAGCTTCTCTAAAAATATAAGTTGCCCACTTGAGGAGCGGTTGATTTGACTTATATCGTGCTCTCTTTTCACAGCATGCCCGCTGCGTTAGGTTGGTCAGTTGACTATTATACACGTTAAGATCCTGGCTCAGTGGGTAACACACCTCTAAAAAAGGACCCAGTCGATGGGGTATGCCCATTGCTTCTTGATCTTACTGCCATCAGCACCATTCTCTGTCATCGGGAGCATGAGTGTCAGTCCTACAGTACTTTTCTACTCAGCTATAAAAACAGAAAAACATGCAAAAGATTGCTTTACCTATTCAGATTCTGATAGGGCTGGTTTTGGGACTTTTATTTGCGCTACTAAGCGTAACGCTAGGTGGGTCTCCCTCTTTTACCGTTAACTACATTAAGCCTTTTGGCACGGTTTTCTTGAATAGCATGAAGATGATTGCTATCCCACTCATCTTTGTATCGCTTGTAGTTGGTGTTACGAGTATTGAAGATGTTACCAAGCTTTCTAGAATTGGGGGCAAAACCTTTCTCATCTACACTACTACTACCATCTTGGCCGTTGCGCTGGGTCTCATGATTGCTAATTTGGTCAAGCCAGGACAAGTCATCTCTGAACAAACTAGAGACCGTCTTATGGCACTTTATACTGGTGAGGCAGAACAACATGTGGCTACTGCGCAAGCGATCAGGGAACAAGGTGAGCCCCTTCAATTTTTCGTGGACCTTGTTCCTGAAAACCTAGTGGCAAGCATGAGCAAAAATGAAAATTTGTTGCAAGTGGTATTGGTTGCTATTCTGCTGGGGGTAGCATTGCTAAAAATTCCACCAAGAAAGAGTAGGCCTGTTATTCTTTTTTTTGAAGGCCTCAATGATGCGATCATAGAGTTGATCCGATTTATTATGAAACTGGCGCCTATTGGGGTGTTTGCATTGGTCGCTTCCTTATTGGTAGAAGTAGCGGGAGATAACAATCCTAACGAAATTTTTGAGATACTCTATGCCTTATTGTGGTATGTGGCTACTGTCGTTTTTGGTTTGGCACTCATGACCTTTGCTGTCTATCCCATTATTCTAAAGCTATTTGCCAAAATGGGTTACATGCACTTCTTTAAGGGCATATACCCCGCACAGTTAGTAGCCTTTACTACCAGCTCCAGCGCAGCTACTTTGCCGGTTACTATGGAAAGGGTGGAAAAACACCTAGGCATTTCTGAAGAAATTAGCAGCTTCGTATTGCCGCTGGGAGCTACTGTAAACATGGATGGAACAGCCCTCTATCAGGGAGTTTCCATTGTCTTCATTGCCCAGGCCTTAGGGCTAGATCTATCCATTGCAGCACAGCTTGTCATTGTTACCAACATAGTTATTTCTTCTATTGGTGTAGCAGGAGTACCTGGAGGTGCTATGGTAACGACTATGGTCTTACTACAATCACTGGGCATCCCTGCGGCAGGAATAGCTTTGATCTTGGCGCCTGATAGGATTTTAGACATGTGCAGAACAGTTACCAATATTACGGGAGATGCTGTTGTAGCGGTTATTATAGCCAGTTCAGAAGAAGAATTGGCAACAGGGGGCAATGAGAGATTGCTAGAAAATGAGGAGTACTGAGTTTGGTCTAATTTGGGGGAGCTCTTAAGTTGTATTAAGCAGTAATGGAACAAGAATCATCGCGAATTTTAATGCAAGTGATCTGCCCACTAGTGACCCCGCTGGGGCTCGAACCCAGGACCCTCTCCTTAAAAGGGAGATGCTCTGCCAACTGAGCTACGGAATCAATTTTCTTTTAAAGCATTGCAAAAGTAGTAGGGAATATGGAAAATAAAAAGCCAATGAGTCTTGTAGCCTATTCCTATCCCACCTGGCACTATTTTTTTTGCAAGTAGGCGGGTGGATTCATTTTGGATGGAATTCCTTTTGAAGCATGTCAATGGTGCTGACAATTAAGCTAGCATCGTAGCAATAAAAAAAGATATCACCAGGTTACTAACCCTAAAGAGGCCCTAATTTTGACGATTACCTTTCTTGGCACAGGATCATCGCAGGGAGTTCCTGTGATTGCCTGTTCATGCCCCACCTGCCACTCATCAGATGCCAAAGACGAGCGGCTCAGAAGCTCCATTCATCTTACCAAGAACGGTACAAGCATACTCATCGATTCAGGGCCTGACCTGAGGCAGCAGGTACTCAGTGCAGGGATTGAGCGGTTGGATGCACTCTTATTGACTCATGGGCATAGGGACCATACTGGAGGACTTAACGAGATAAGAAGCTTTGTCTTCAAACAAAAGAAGACCATACCCATCTATGCCAGCGCTCAGGTACTAGGGTGTCTTCAACAAGAATTCACTTATTTATTTGAAAAAAATCCGTGCCAGAAAACCCCTAATTTTGAGCTCCATCCCATCGAAAATTTTTCTTTTGAGATCAAAGACTTGACTGTGGTACCTATTCGGGTATACCACCATACTTTGCCCATTTGGGGCTTTAGGCTAGGCGAGCTCACCTATATTACAGATGCCAAAAGTATTCGTGAGGAGGAAAGAGCCAAAATAAGAGGCACCACTGTTTTGATCGTGAATGCCCTTGAGAAGGAGCCACATCCTGCTCATTTTAGTTTGTCAGAGGCCATTGCCCTGGCCCAACAAGTTAACGCTAAGGTGACTTATCTGACACACATGAGCCACCATCTAGGACGCCACCAGGAAGTCTCGAAAGAGCTTCCTAGCAGTATCCATTTGGCGTATGACGGCCTTAAAATTAGCGTGTGAGCTAGCTTTCCGTGTCAATCAACCATGTTGATCTTCAGCATGTGCGGCACACTTCCTGGCCTAAATGAGCATGTTGGCCGTCAGCATAGCTTGGTTTACTAAAGCGGTTGGAGGAAACCTTGACAGTAATGATGAGTCCTGAGCGATCAATGAAAAAATAAATGAACCCTGTCTTGGTACATTGCTAGATCAAGGCTGGTTATGTACGCTATTCTTTTTGTAGCCTCTAGGGTACTGCAAAACGCATCAATATCGAAGGTTTGCGTAAAATCTTGCACGGAGAAAAAAAAATCAATGTGCCTCAGGCTTGGAATCAAGTAGCTTACCGTTTCTTCTTTACCTGTTACACCCTTATTCTTGATAAGCCTAAACGTACAATGTTCTGTTTCAAACAAGAAATGAGTAGTATCTCTGTTTGTATGACCTGCTGCCTCCAAGCAAGAATCTACCACTTTGGCCAACTGAAGAGTTGTAGTTCGATTGATTAGCCAGACAAGTTTATACGCTTTAAGTGCACTAGTAATGCCCAGCAAGGTAGCATCTTCTAGTGGGCTGGTGATCATGAGTTGTTTCTTCTTCACGAGACGTCTATTGGCTTGTTATACATTTCAACCGTGCCTGTAGACGCATCCAAAGCGGAGCGTACGGCTTTGTAAAGTCCTAAATAATCTATTCATTTGCAGGTCCGTTAACGAAACAATCATAAACGATGTCAGAAATAAAATCAAAAATAACTACTATCCTCGTCGACAAGCTAGGAGTTGATGCCTCAGCGGTGAAGCCTGAGGCTGATTTTTCTAATGATTTAGGGGCAGATTCCTTAGACAAAGTGGAGTTTATCATGGATGTCGAAAAGGAGTTTGGTATCTCTATTCCAGACGAGGAAGCAGAAAAGCTCCAAACTGTAGGCGAAGCCATTGCTTATCTTGAGAAAAATTTACAGTAGGGTACAGAGGCTAGCCTATATACTAGCGAAAGTCCTTTTTGCTTGATCTTATGGATATTAAAAGAGTTGTCATCACCGGCTTAGGAGCATTAACACCCATTGGAAACAATGTAGCGGCGTACTGGGAAGGACTTTCTCAGGGGGTGAGTGGTGCAGCACCTATCACACGGTTTGATACTTCAAAGTGTAGAACTCGGTTTGCTTGCGAGTTGAAAGACTACCGAGCAGAAGATTATTTTGAGCGCAAGGAGGCCAGAAAAATGGACCCTTGCTCACAATACGCTCTTGTAGTATGTGCAGAAGCCCTAAAAGATGCAGGGTTAGCCCTGGCAAAGGAAAAATTGGATAAGATGGGGGTTGTTTGGGGCACTGGCATTGGCGGTTTGCAGAGTCTTTCAGAATCCATTATAGATTTTTCGAATAGTGGAGAGACCCCGAGGATGAGTCCCTTTTTCATTCCAAAGATGATCGCTAACATGCCCGCGGGGCATATTTCCATCAAGTATGGTTTGAGAGGTCCTAATTTTGCTACTGTTTCCGCTTGCGCTTCTGCGAGTAATGCTCTGATTGATGCTACTCAACTCATTCAGCTAGGACATGCCGATATCATGGTAGCTGGAGGTTCAGAAGCTACCATTACAAACATAGGGATGAGTGGATTTAGTGCCATAAAAGCGCTTTCAGAGCGCAATGAAGATCCTCAAACAGCTTCCAGACCTTTTGACAAAGCTAGAGATGGGTTTGTGATGGGAGAAGGAGCTGGTGCACTGATCTTGGAATCTTACGAGCATGCCCAGGCCCGAGGTGCTAAAATATATGCTGAATTCATTGGTGCAGGCATGTCAGCCGATGCTTACCACATCACAGCTCCACATCCTGAAGGCACAGGTGCAGCGATGGTCATGGCCAATGCTTTGAAACATGCTGGGATACAACCCGAAGAGGTAGATTACGTCAATGTGCATGGCACTTCTACCCCCCTAGGAGATGCTAGTGAGGCAAAAGCCATACAACAAGTTTTTGGAGCACATGCCTATCGATGCAATATTAGCGCTACCAAATCTATGACAGGCCACCTACTGGGAGCTTCTGGTGCTGTAGAGTCTATTGCAGCGATACTTGCCCTACAACATCAGGTAATTCCGCCTACCATCAATCACTTCATTGACGACGAGACCTTTGACGCAGGTATGAATTTTACCTTTAACAAAGCGCAGCCCAGATCCGTAAACATCGCACTTAGCAATACTTTTGGTTTTGGAGGGCACAATACCTCCATTATCTACAAAAAATGGGAAGTATAGTGGGGGGAGTATTAAGTAAACTCTTTGCTATTAGCAGTCCTGAAACCCAACAACTGAAAAGTGATATTTATGCCATTACCAGACTCAAGCCTGGCAATCTTGCCTTGTACAAGCTGGCTTTGCAACACAGCTCTGTCAAAGCTGAGGCAAACTCTAATGAACGACTCGAGTTCTTGGGCGATGCCGTTTTATCTTTGATCATAGGAGAGTATCTATTTCAAAAATATCCCCTTAAAGAGGAAGGGTTCTTGACAGAAATCAGAGCACGGATTGTAAACAGAGCCTCATTAGGTAGTCTGGCCAAGAAAATAGGTATTGATACGCTGCTGCACTACAACCGAAACACCATTCAAAGAGAGGGTTTCAAGTTCATCTATGGCAACGCCTTAGAAGCACTTATCGGCGCTGTGTACTTGGACAAAGGTTACAAACGTTGTCGCAGGTTTATCCTTGATCGGCTACTCCACCTCTACATTGATTTGGAAACGTTGATTCATACTGATACCAACTACAAAAGTCAGCTTGTTACATGGGCAAGTAGAAACCGTAAGAACATACAGTTCGAAATCATGGCCGAGAAGCGTGCCAAACGTTTCAGAGAATTTACGGCCCAAGTTCTCATTGAAGGCCAAGCAGCTGGCCAAGGACAAGGCAGCAACAAGAAACAAGCAGAGCAGCAGGCTGCTCAAGTGGCATTGGCAACACTGACCCAAGTAAATTTATGAATGCTTGTGTGGCATAGCCTCTCATTCGATAACTTGCACATGCTCATTTGTAATTACTACTGCTACTTGTAATTTTACGTATGTGCTTGCGCATGTGGTGGAATTGGTAGACACGCCATCTTGAGGGGGTGGTGCTTTCATAAGTGTGGGGGTTCGAATCCCCCCTTGCGCACAAAATTTACTCATGAAGGGTGATTAGCTCAGTTGGTTGAGAGCGTCCCGTTGACATCGGGGAGGTCGCTGGTTCGAATCCAGTATCGCCCACATCGTTGGGATTTATATATTTCTTGTAGTTGTTATTCTTTTTACTTACACGTACCCTCCTCTTATCCTTCATCAAATCACCCCGCTACACGCTAAGGTTGGCCACGGTGCTGTGTTGTAAGGTGCTGATGGCATGGTGCTACAGCGTTGTGAGAGATGTAAAAAAGACTTATGATGCTGGGTAGAGGGTTATAATGTACACCTCTCTAAACCGCTAGAAAGCAAAAAGTCTTGTGGAAGAATATCTCCTTACCTAGCCTGGGGCAACGTGAGCGTCAGGCAAGCTTTTCAATTTGTCAAATCGCATCCTAGGTACCCGTTGCACAAAAGAGGTTTTTATGGATTACTTACCAGGCTAAAATGGCGTTGTCATTTCGTTCAAAAATTTGAAGGCGAATGTGATTATGCAATACGATGTGTGAACCTTGGCTATGAATCCATGTCTTATACCAACGATGAGCGACTGCTAAAAGCCTGGGAAAAAGGGAGAACTGGGTTCCCGCTCGTTGATGCGTGTATACGATGTCTAAAAGCTACTGGTTGGATCAATTGTAGAATAAGAGCCATGTTGGTATCTACCCTAGTAAAAGGATATTTCTCCTTGAGTTCATTCATAAGCCATGGAAACTGACTGACTTGAACCAAGCAGCCTACGCAACAAGAAAATTCTATCTACATCCTATCGTTGACATTACTGCTGCAGCAAAAAGGCTAGGGCAAAAATTTGGGGTCACTGCAAGGACCCCAAAGTTAGAAGAAGAGAACAATCTAATCATTGCATACAAGAAAGAATACACCCAATGGCCATAAAGTGGCAGAGAAAAAAGTGAAGGTATAGGTCGAGCACGTTCATCGGTCGAGATAGCCACCCTATCCTAGAAGTACTTTATTATGTAATTTTTCTTATTTATGGGGCTACTAGTCTTCCTATTTTTAGACTCTTATTGTAGTAAAATAACACTCTGTACCCTACATTATTGTGCAGGGTATAGTGACCGTGACCACAACCGGAGGGATATTGTTTCTCCGTCTTCTCTCTTCGTCTAATTCTGCTTGTCGTCTACGTGCTCGTGCCTCCAGTTCTTCTCTTGCTCTTCGTTCTCTCACGATTGCTTCTTGGACTCTATGGGTTTCTTCTTGGGCTCTATGGATTTCTTCTTGGGCTCTACGGGCCTTTTCTTTAGCTTCTTGTTGTGCGGTGTGTTGCTCTCTGGCTGTATTAAGTGTTGCATCCAGGTTGTCCAAGTCGACCAGGTTTTCATCAGGGAAGAACTCGTTGAGCGCACGCAACGATACTAGTAGGCGTTCTGCCTCTGTAAAGTCGTGCTGTGATGCATATTCGTTCAATGTGGCAGTACGCTCTGCGGCATGAGTACGCATGTGGGGGATGACTTGTCCTTCCATAAGCTCGGCGATTTCATCATTCTCAATGATACGCAGCTGCTTGAGCAAATTCCAACAACGACTGGCTGCTGGATAGT
>JANPMB010000018.1:0-26771 GCA_031422615.1 Amoebophilaceae bacterium | reverse complement strand
AAACATCCATAGGCTATTGGGCGCAGAGGACAAGCGGGTGCTGTACGTCAAGCTAGCCGATAGGATGCACAACATGCGGACGATCGGGGCCAAGTCTTACGAGAGCCAACGCAGAACTGCCGAGGAGACGCTGCTCTTCTTTGTGCCTTTGGCTAGACAGCTGAGCCTCATGAGGGCTGCCGAGGAGCTTAAACACAGAAGCTTTGAGGTCCTGGGGAGGTGAGGAAGCCTCCCCAAGGTTGAAGAAGGTTTTTTCGTCAATCAAAGATGAAAATTTAGTAGTTGGCTTTGAGGTAACACTATTTGAAGAGGAACTCAGCCCAGATGGGTTGATAAGCACGCTGGTAGAGTTTAGTACCGCTGTACAGCAACTTCCTATAGACACTATTATACAGAAACTAGATAGTTGCCCCTTAAGAAAGGGATCATTCGGCCAATTGATATACGCACGTGTAGATTTCAATCCCCAAAAGAGTAGAAAAAACGCAACCAGAGAATAAGATTCCCCTGAAACCTTGCAAAAAACAGTCTGTAATGTTGGGTGAGTCACCTCATCCAGCACAAGCCGATCTGTTTAAAAACCTCCTTGCCCATCAGCTCAATCCGCAACACCCGCTCTACCTATTAGGCCACGCTATTCCCTAGAAAAAGCTAGCAGAAGTCTTATTTACAATGCGCCATGCAAAGGTCTCAGATTTTTAGAAATTTTTTTGCTCAATACTTGACATTTTTATTTCTTTTTGCTTAGTTAAAGAGACAAAATAGTAAAATATAGGTGAGTTTGTGTAGGCACAACCTAAGCCATCAAAATCAGCGCCATGAATAAAAAAGAACAATTAAAAGAAAGTCTTCGGAAACGGGGGTTAAGCTTAGACTCCTTCAGCGGGGGAGAAAAACTAACCTCAAAGTTGTTGGAGCGGATACGTGGAGGTATGGACCCGCAAGGCTGTACAACTACAGGGGGTGATCATGATAAACAGCATTCTAAGTGGGAAGTCAAAACTCCTATTGGCAAGGCTGGCCACTCGAAATGTACTCATCCTAAGAAATAAAAGTCAGCGCCATGAGTAAAAAAGAACAATTAAAAGAAAGTCTTCGGAAACAGGGGTTAAGCTTAGACTCCTTCAGCGGGGGAGAAAAACTAACCTCAAAGTTGTTGGAGCGGATACGTGGGGGTACGAGACCTGTTAGTGTTACTCATGAGAGGAATATCTAACCCATTCACGGTCGGCACTCACGGGCAATGGAACACTCGAAATACTCAGGACCCGAGAGACCGTAAAAGATGACGTGCTACGTAGACCCCATCTTGACTTTGTCTTATACCCTGTCACCTCCTTATAGTGCGGCGCGTAGCAAGGTTGTTTAATGGATCATGAAGAAAAAGCTTGACATTGTGTTAAAAAAGATAGAGGTGTGCAACCTGAACTGTTCCTATTGTTACTTTTTTAATGGTGTTGATGAGTCCTTCAAGCGGCACCCGCCTTCCATTGATAGGGTTACCATCACAAACATAACAAGCTTCTTGAAGCAAGGAATTAAAGACCTACAACTAGATCAATTGACCATTGGCATACATGGTGGGGAACCATTGTTGCAAAAACACAAAGATTTCGATTGGATGTGTGGGTATTTTACAGAGCAGTTAGTTTCAGATGTGGAACTTAGGTTTGGTGTACAAACAAATGGCCTCCCGCTCAATGAAGCTTGGATGGACGTCTTCCAGAAGTATCAAGTGGGCGTTGGCGTGAGCATCGATGGCCCTAGAGAGTACCACGATAAGTATCGGGTAGATCATAAAGGCAGGGGAAGCTATGACCGAGTCGTAGAGAAAATACGTTTCTTTCAGGAAGAAGCTCGTCATAGAAATATGTCCTCCATAGATGCATTGTCTGTGATCAACCCTGAACTCAGTGGCCAAGCATGTTATAGATTGTTTGTAGACGAGCTTGGACTAGACAGTTTTAATTTTCTTTTGCCTGATAACAATTATTGTATTCCTCCTGCACATACCGCCCAGCAATATGGGCATTTTATGTGTGAGGTCTTGGACGAGTGGACGAAGGATGATAATCCTGGGATTAATGTTACCTTTTGTTCGTCCAGTTTGGGAATACTGTTTGGAGGAGAGTCCGCGACGTATAGCATTGGTCCATCTAGGGGAGAACATCTGCCGCTAATTACCATAGCCAGTAATGGCGACCTGTCGCTAGTAGATGAATGAAGATCTACAGACCCTGCCATCATGCACACTGCCAATGTGGCTACTACTTCCCTCAAAACATTCTTAGACTTTCCCATATTTCAGGATATTGTTAGGGCCCAGCAACATCTTCCAGAAGTTTGTCGAGCCTGTTGCTGGGAGAAGTTGTGTGGAGGTGGGGGCATTGTCAACAGATTCAGTCAAGAAAACAGGTTTGATAATGCCTCTATTTATTGTGAAGGCTTGAAAGACTTTTATACAGCACTGACGACGTATGTGCTCAAAAATAATTTTTCTGTGGAACAACTTTATCAAGTCTTGTTATGAAGAATCGCCTAATAATATGGTTCATCCTCGTTGTGCATGGTCATGTGTGCTATGCCATGCAACTGCATTGTAAGTGCAGTGAAATGTCCCAATTTGTTTGTCACCTGTATTTTGATAAGGTCGATGGTAGAGAATTACGCAATTTGTTAGAAGATTCAATATTTAGCCATTACAGTCTTAGCAAGTTTAGTAAAAAAGAGCTTGATCAAGATGCACTGTTGCTGTTCCCAAGGCACCCTGATACGGGTACCTGTAATTTTTTTGCATGCAATGGCACAGTTAGATGCTATCGAGGATATCGACAAAATACTAGGTGTGATTGAAGATCCTTCACAACGTCAACAGCTGCGAGAAAAAGTTCAAGGGATTTATGCCAACTACATACAACAGAGTGCCAATGCAGCATCAATTACCCAGGTCCATGTAAGGACCCTACAAGCATACATCGATCAACATCAAAGTGTGATCACAGAATTTGTTGATCGCCTTGCTTTGTTTTATGGGGTAGCCTCCCCTCCCTACGAAGAAATTACTATTTATTTGTGCCCTGCAGCTGCGGGGCTACCAAACTCCTTAGCATTTTATTGTAATAATTCCATTTTTGTCACATTGAGTCCTGCTGTGGAGCAGCAACAACCAACATGCCTCCTACTGGGTAATGTAATGCATGAAACAGCACACCTGTTGTATGAAAATCAACATGCAACTCTAAAGCAAAAAGTAGATCAATTCTTCTTACAGTATCCGTCTCAATATGCCTACCTAGCCTATCGCTATTTTGATGAAGCTTTGGCTACTGCTTTGGGTAATGGAGTTTTTGTAGAGGCGTTGTATGGCCAGCACGATATCAACCATACCAACCACTTCATATGTGGCTTTGCTATGGCCATCCACAAGGATGTTAAAAAATATTTGAATAAGCAACAGGAGATGGATACGGCATTTCTGGTCAAGTGCGTTAAGCGTTTTAAAGATTACTTTCCAGATGAATTCAGAAATTTGCAGCAGATTCTAGGTAGATGTGTGCTATTCACTCACGACCTAGATAGGGAGCAGGTCCAGCAGCGCTTAGTATATCATTTCCATCCGGGCAGTGTTTTATTTTATCCTCTAAAGAAGCCAAATATTGATGAAGATGCGCCTTACTACGATCGTAACGCGCCATGCATTTTCGTATTGTCTCCTAGAGAGAAAGGTAGTCTATCTAGTTTGTGTAAGGTAAATCCTTATCTCCGGAGGGTAAAAAAATAAAAACTAAAAAAACTCAATTATAGGTTTGATTACTATAGAGATAAGCATGAGCGGCTGTATTTGTTTTTTGTAGCTGCTGATTACGATGAACTAGGGCAGCTTATCAAAGAACTTAAGCAGCAAAAATATCTCTAGTGTGCAGGGAGAGTAGGTAGTATATGTTGATCCATATCGGTATAGTAGCTGTTACGTAATGTATGTCAATAGAATTGATCGTATTAACATTCCAGACTTTATTGAGGCGTGGGACCGCGGGTATGCCAGCGTAGATAATATTCAAATTAAGCGTAGTAAAGAAGGCAACTTAAACAGCTTGGGGGACCCATTATCTTCATTTGCGCCAGTGGTTACCAAGCATCATCCCTTATTTTTCAATTTTGTAGAAGAAGGTATACAAGCGTTGGTAAAAAAATTGTCATTGACTTTAACTATATCACTTTTTCTAGCTGTCAGGGGCATCCAGCATACCGCACCCATGGTGGGTTTTCAGCATTACGTCCAAGAGGCTTATCTATTTTACCAAGGAATAACGCTGAATTACAAGAAATTTGTAAGAAACTGAAACGTGTTTGTGATCAGACTAATACAGAAATGGCATCCGAATATGTAGTTGTTGAGGTCAAAAAAGAAAGGCTTGAAGTACGCAATAATGGTTACACAAAGTATTGGCAGAGTATTGACTTGACTTTTATTCCGTTAGTTAATGCTTCAGCAAGCTATTTTGACGTAATAGGAGAGATATACCAAGCCTTCTTGAAGAATCTTTCGAATTCAGTAACTATGTAAACATTTGTGCATAACTCCTTCCCATTTTATCGTCAGCCTGATACCATGGACTGCGGGCCCACCTGCTTGCGCATGATCGCCAAGTATTATGGGCGTGTGTTGTCACTCCAGAAGTTACGAGAACTTACCGAGACCACCCGTCAAGGAAGTGCCTTAAGTTACGTCAGTAGTGCAGCTGAAAAAGTAGGTTTTCATACCTTAGGTGTGAAGATTAGTTTTAAAAAACTGCAGCAGGACGTTCCGTTGCCTTGTATTATCTTTTGGCAACAAAATCACTTTCTAGTAGTCTATAAGATTCAAAAAGACAAAATATTTGTAGCAGATCCTGCTCACGGTTTACTCACCTACAACAAGCACGAGTTCATACAAGCATGGATAGGTAACAATGCCAGCGAGCATACACAAGAGGGTGTTACGCTTTTACTAGAGCCCACGCCGCGTCTGCAACATATCGAAACGGATGACCTAGCACCTAAACAGGGATTCTATTTTCTATTCCAGTACCTATTTCAATACAAAAAAATCCTAGCACAGCTTTTTATAGGCTTGTTGGCAAGCGGGGTACTACAATTTATTTTCCCATTCTTAACCCAGAGCATTGTAGATATTGGTATTCAGAACCAAGATATTGATTTCATCTACCTCATCTTGGCAGCACAAATATGTTTGTTTTCGGGAAGTATGGGGATTGGTGTTATTAGGGGATGGCTATTCATGCACATGAGTAGCCGTGTCAATATATCCCTTATATCAGACTTTTTTATCAAGTTGATGAAGCTTCCTATGGCTTTTTTTGATGCAAAAATTACAAGCGACATCATGCAGCGCATCAACGATCATGGGCGTATTAAAGAACTACTTACCACTGCGCCACTCAACATCCTATTTTCTTTATTTCAACTGTTCACTCTGGGTGCTGTATTAACTTGGTACAGTATTCAGTTAGTGTCAGTCTTTACGTTTGGAAGCCTAGTTTACATACTCTGGGCAATTTTCTTTTTGAAGCGAAGAAAAGCGTTGGACTACAAGCAATTCTCACAATCGAGCGCAGAGCAGAGCAAGGTCATAGAGCTGATTAATGGTATGCAAGAAATCAAGTTGCATAATGCAGAGCAACAAAAACGCTGGAGTTGGGAGTATCTGCAGGCTAGATTATTTAGAGTTAACCTCAAGCGATTAGCCTTAGAACAAGTACAATCTGCAGGTGCAGGTTTGATCAATGAAGTAAAAAATATGCTTCTGAGTATCCTTGCCGCAAAGCTGGTCATTAATGGCCAGCTCACTTTAGGGATGTTCATGTCTGTCTTATACATAGTCGGCCAACTCAACGGACCTATAGAGCAGTTTATAGGCCTTATCCACACCATTCAAGATGCGGCTATTTCTTTGGAAAGACTCTCAGAAATTCATAATAGAGAAGACGAAGAACCTGCAGGCGTAATGAAGATCCAGAGATTACCTGACAAAGTACATGATATGATTGTTGACCATCTCACATGTCGTTACAAAGGGACTAGCATCTCTACGCTAACAGATCTTTGCTTAACGATTCCTGCCAATAAGTTGACGGCCATTGTGGGGGCAAGTGGTAGTGGTAAGACTACCTTGCTGAAGCTACTGCTGAAATTCTACGAACCCGAACAAGGCACCATTAAAATAGGCTCTTGTCATCTCAGGCATATTTCTCAAGAGTTATGGCGTGCTTGTTGTGGTGTGGTGATGCAAGAAGGGTATATTTTTAACGATACTATTGCAAATAATATAGCTTTAGGGGTAGATCATATAGATCGAAAAAGGTTGCTGTATGCCGCAGAAGTAGCGCATATAGAGGATTTTATTGAACACCTCCCCTGGCATACAATACAAAAATTGGCCCAGAAGGGATGGGCATTAGCACAGGTCAAAAACAACGTATACTTATTGCCAGGGCAGTATACAAAGAGCCACAATTCCTTTGCTTTGACGAAGCAACTAGTGCACTAGATACCCAAAGCGAAGCAATAATCATGAAAAATTTAGCTCAATTCTTCAAAAGTAGGACTACTGTTGTCATTGCACACCGTTTGAGCACTGTCAAAACAGCTGATCAGATTGTAGTGCTAGGAAAAGGAAAAATCCTTGAGCAAGGTACGCATCAAGAATTGCTTCAACAGCAAGGTAGCTATTACCATCTGGTAAAGAATCAGCTAGCACTAGAGTAGATTCAAACGGTCTAATATTGCTATATGCCAGGGAGCACAACTGAAATCAAAGTACGTAGTGAGGAAGTACACGAAATACTAAGTCATATGCCTCATTGGATGATCCGTTGGGGCATTGCACTTCTTTTTACGCTTTTGTTAGTGCTTTTCTTGTTTGCTTGGCTGATCAAATATCCTGACACCGTTCAAGGTAAGGTTATTTTAACGACGCAAACAGCACCTGTGAGGCTTGTTAGCCAAACTAACGGAACCCTTGAGAGCGTATACGTAGCAGATGGTACTTGGGTCGATCAGGGAACACTTGTGGCTAAAATTACTAATCCGATCAGCGAGCATGCTTTGATCTATCTTCAAGAATTTATCCGTGAAATTCAGAAAAGCTTAAACGGATATACTACGAAGTACCAAGTTTTGACAAGTACTGCAGCACGCGAACATATATTTGGTGATATACAGGGGGAGTATAACAATTTGTGCAGCTTATACCAGGATTATGAGAGGTTAGTAAAAAGCGTTTATCACAAGAAAAAACTTCAGAGCATAAGCACCCAAGTCGAAAATCACAATAACCTTGTCTCTATCATAGAGCAACAGCTTGCATACACAAAAAAGGGACTTGTGCATGAAAAAGAAAAGTACGATGCTTATCGTAAAATTTATGCTGCAAAAGGCATGGCGAAGTTCGAATTTTTCGACAAGGAAGCCCACTATTTAGAACAGCAACAAGCGTTGGAGAAGCAAAAGCAAGAACTTGTTAAGAATGCTATCATGATCCAAGAATACGAACTTCGACGTCAAGAGTTGTTATTCTCTCACGCTGAGAAGCTCAGAACACTCAAGGTTGCCATGTATGCTTCTATACAAAGCATCAAAAACTGTATCCAGCAGTGGCAACAGCGCTATACACTTACAGCTCCTTTGGCTGGCACGGTTAATTATTTACACACTTTTTCTAAAAAAACCCTGTGAAGTTAGGAGAAGCCTTATTCGCTTTGGTGCCGAAGGAAGAGCAATACATTGCTTATATGCAAGCGCCTTCCCAGGGGTATGGAAAAATAAAACCAGGGCACAAGGCTAGGATGAAGTTGACTCCTTATCCTTATCAAAAGTATGGCTATCTACCTGCCACTGTCAAGGAACTAACGCTTCTTCCCAATAAAACACAGTATAGAGTTGCACTACAAGTAGACAAGGGGCTCGTGAGTACATACGGAAAAGTATTGCCCTTTAAACCGGAAATGGATGGAGAGGCAGAAATTATGACTGAGGATATTAGCTTTTTACAGCGTATCGTGCATAATTTTCTGCGCCTTTCAAGGCCGTCAATCAAGTAATATAGTAAAGGAAATGACTCATCAATTTCATCAGCATACATACAAGCTACTGATCCTGAGGTGGTTATTATTATTCATAGTGTCCACGCCGCTACGAGCACAGCCTTTGTTGACGTTGGCGGAAGCCGTACAACGTGTGCTCGCTCATAACTTTGACATCCAGATAGCACGAAACAAGCAGAAGATCGCCGCAAAAAACCACCATATAGGCAAAGCCGGTTTTTTGCCATTGCTCGATGCAAATCTTGGTCTTCATCAGGAGCACACAATTTGGCCTCAAAGACAAAATGCCGACGCGGCTAACTCATCGGTAGGTTTGGAGCTCAAATGGACTGTCTTTAATGGCATGCAACGTATTTTTACTTATCAGCACCTAAAGAAAATAAGTCAAATTGATCAGTTAGCAACGCAGCAGACAATCGAAGAGAAGATAGCTGAGGCGATTATAGGCTACTATCGTCTCGCTCTGGCGCAAAAAAAGAAACAGGTACTAGAAAACTGCTTAGTGGTTTCTGAAGAGGTATTGCAGCTCGCAAAAGCCAAGTATGAGGTGGGTCAGTGCAGCAAGTTAGAGTATCTCAATGTACAAGTACAAAATAATGAAGAGCAGGCTAAGTTGTTGTTGCAAGAAGAAGAAGTCACGACAGCCAAGCTTGCTTTGCAAAGTCTGTTGGGTCAAGAAGGATCCCAAGACCTCATGATTGTAGAAGATATTCCATCGCCTTCAAGACCGAGTTGGGAGACGCTCACCGAAGCTTTAGCAACGGTTAATACCAGTACACGGATTACTCAAAAGCGCTGTGAGGATGCCAAGCTAGCCATCAAATTAAAACAAGCTGCTCTATGGCCTAGTGTTGACTTGTCTTTAGGTTACAGTTTCGGCAGTAAGCTCCACGACCAGTATTGGGAGGCTACGCCCAGAGGGTTTAGGTATGGCATAAGTGTTAGACTGAATCTCTTCCATGCTTTTCAGCACGCTACAGCCATCCAAGAGGCAAGTATTGAGTCTGATAATGCCCAGTTGTACCTAAGAGCTCAAAAAATGCAATTAGAAGCTGCATTGCAAAAACACTTTTTGCATTATACCCAACAGCTCAAGCGTTGTGAACTAGCCCAGCAACATGTGCAGGTGAGTCAAGAAAATGTAGCATCAGCCCTGACGCAGTATCGTTTGGGGTGTATCACCTTACTAGCGTTGGATAAAGCTAGGCAAAATGATCAGGATATAATATTGAAACGTTTGCAAGCCATCTATGATGCCAAAGTAACCGAAGTGGAGCTGCATAAGCTAGGAGGCACGCTATTTGATGCAGCGTATTGAGTACAAACAGATGTACTGAGCCATGCATGATGCACCACGTATAATTAACAGGATTTTCCTCCATGTTGTATGATTGACACCCCCATGTAGCAGGATAGACATTGCTTTTTAGTACAGAAATTGTTGAAAAGTTCAAGCAAGGCTTGCGAGTCAAAAGCACTTGTTGCCTTGATGCCCACCGCTTCCCGCTGGCGCATGATGGTATTATACTCTGCCGGTAGATGCTGCAAAATGGCGATAGCTCGGTTTACCTAGGCTTGTTTGTCCTTGGCCTTGCCGTAGGCTACGAGCATGGGAAGCTTTCCCCTGACTCACCAGAGCATGACCCCACAGGTTAGTCTGCACAGGGTAGAAAAGCTTATCCAGTGCTATTCCGCTTTAAAATGTGCCTACTCCAACAATACACCTTAGCCCCCGATTCATTCAAGGTTTTTCTGAAGCAACACACCATACCATGATTATGTAATTCGGCTTCTAACTGTAACCCACAGAAGTGTACAATGGGGTGTACATCATTAGTCTGTTCTTCTCTTCGCTCTAAGAAAGTAAGAAGCTGTCGTGTGTCACGAACACGCTACATCAAGATCAAGGAAGAATTTTTTATAAAATTCGTTCAATATTTGTTGATATTTAATACATATTAAATTAATATGTACAAATACGTAATTTTTTTAAACACTTAAACAACATAGTTATGAATAGATTAAATGAATTTTCGTTAGATCAAGTATTAAATCGCGATGTAATGAGTAGTATAGTGGGAGGGACGAATCCGAATGATTTTGAAAGAGCTCAACAAAATACCCTAAGAGGGTTGGAAGAGGAACGTCGTAGATTTGAGCGAGAGCAGCGAAGGGTAGCCCTAGGCAAAGGATTGTATTTGGGAGGTGACGACTTAATAGAATATGAGAAGGGTAACCACAAAATAGGCTATACTCCCAATAGAATAACTTACACGAAAAGTTTCAATTGTGTGATACTTTGATCTCTTGTACTTATTCTGAGCCTTCATCAAGGCAGCTGCTTTTTGTCAAGCATCTGCCTTTATTTTATAGGGTCACTGGTCCATTCCATCTGCTCTCTATTAAATGTAAATAGCCTAGGTTCAGGCGAATTTATATCATATTCTATGTCTGCTTTGCATGCATAGCGTTGTAAAATTCTTTGTCCGAAGAGCTCACTAAGCGAATCACTTTGCGGGAACATCTGAGCATAATCAACAGTGAAATGACGCTGTTTTATGAGTCGTGGTATTTGCTGGATCAGCTGCTCAAGGCTACGGATCTTTGTGTCAGCCATAGCGCATAGCTCAAGCAGAAAATACATGCTTTCTCCGCGTGTTATATGCGATATGTTAACGAAAGTAGTATTTGCTTGTGTGTTAGTAAAAGTAAGCGTACCAGGAGGCAAGCCTACCTTGTCACTAAATATATCATCCGCTTCGAAAAAAAAGCGCTCCGCCAAAGCTAACCATTTGTGTTACTTTGTGGTCTTCAAGATCGTAAAGGGGCATGTCTATGTCTAGCCATTCGCCATTTCTACAAATGGTAAGACGCACTTGTGATACGTGGGCAGTATTCATCGCCATATCCAAAGTAACCAAGTTAGGGCCTATGACTTGGCCATCCACAGCCCATAGGATATCTCCAGCAAGTAGCTTACCGTCTGCAGGCGTGCCTTGTAAGGCGCGGACCACTTGAATAGCATTACTCAATGCCGTTGGAAATTGCTTAATATATGCTTTGACTTTTTCTTTCGAGAAGTTTCTATACTTCACCCCGTCATTAAGCGAGTAAGTGGATGTAATGACGCCTATGTGTTTTCTCACAGGTATTTTTCCTTTTCTGATCAATGAAAGTGCATACTGGATGTAAGCGGAGTGAAGTCCAATACCAAAAGTTTCGTCACCTGCATAATTCAGTGCTATGGCCTTTCCTTGGCTATCCACAATCGGAGATCCACTAGATCCTCCTTTGGTGTTCATGCTCACATTGATAGAATGCTGTGGCATAGAGCCGATCACCTCTTGTATGCCAGACACATTTCCTGTATGTACAGAAAATCCTTTGCCCTCATTGTTGCCAATAATAAAAACGGGTTGGTTCATTGCAGGAACTGTATTGCTGAATGCTATGGTCGTCGTATCGTCAGGGATGTCCTCAGGCGGTACTTTTAGAAAAGCATAATCCAGCCATGGATCATAGTAAAATAACTTGGCATCTGCTTGCTCGCCGTTATAAAAAGTGATGTTGTAAGTGTTGATTGCCATGGGGTCTACCACATGTCTGTTGGTCAGTATAATACCTTGTGTTTTGTCAACCATACAACCAGTACCCTCTTGTTTCTTAATAATAGGTCCGTAGGCTTTTAGCGATGTGCTTGTATGCACCGTGACCACCGATTTTTTAGTATGCTCTATGACTTTATTCTTAAATGTATTCTTACTGAAGGACACGGGTGTACTAAAGCACAATAGAATACCTATTAGAATTAACCTTGTGGTTCTTGGCATGACTTTTATTGTTTGTACTGAATTGTGATTGACCGTTACCGATACCTGGTATGCCTGGCATAGTAGGCAGAAGTTATTAATTTTTGTATAAAAAAAGACAATTTAGCGCAATTTTTAATATGATTGAATGAATAAGGTACTCAAGACATGTTGGCAGGCTGCTGTGCTAGTACAGAGCCTAGCTAGGGCTTCTTGGTTGCCCTTAGTCGAGCCACTACAAACCCGAACATAGCATCTGACGCTTGAACAAGCCATACAACAGCACTGTAAAGGAGTTATATTTTTGACAAAAAGTTATGCCATCATACCGAGATTGTTGCAAAATCTATGTTGCTAGAGATTGGCCTATCAGCTTTATTTTTATTTGGTAAAGCAAGGAGCCTTGATAAGTGCCTTCGTGACGTCCACCCCCGTAAGCCTCAAGGGAAGCGCAGCGATCCCCTAGCAGAAGGGAAAGAGCCCCTAATAGAAAAAACTGACCAGGGCGTAGACCAAGCCGTCACACAGTTAATCAAGAGGTGATCACTTGTCGCATGATTGATGCCCCAATATGGCACGAGAGACATTTCTTTTTAGTACAAAAATTGTTGAAAAGCTCAATCAGGGCTTGCGAGTCAAAAGCACTTTTTGCCTTGAGGCCCACGTCTTCCCAATGGCGCGTGATGGTATTATGTTCTGCAGGAAGATGTTGCAAAATGGCCACAGCCCTGTCCACATAGTCTTGTTCGTCCTTGGTCTTTCCGTAGGCTACGAGCAAGGGTACGGCGGTATTGATAAGTATGTTTTCAATGCTGGCCTTTCCCAGCCCAGGAATCTTTGTTTTGCTCTGTTTGAAAAATCGGTAATGCTCTTGCCAGTAAAGAGATTGTATAATGGCTAACTTCTTATAGAGCAGTTTAGTTGGGAGATGGACCAGTAAGGAAAAGATACTTGGGTGTTGGTGTAGCAGCTGGGCAAATTGAGCCATGCGAATGGTTGGAAAATTAGCGGGCCGTAGCCGAAAGAAATTCCATTGACTCTCTTGCACTGTACCTATTTTGAGTGAGTATTTGTGCGCCAGGTAGTTGTACTCTTTCTTGAGAGCTTCTAGGTAAGCATCTTGTGGTTCCTTGTTGGTGAGCAGCAAGCTGGCTTGGCCCAGTAGGAGGGCTTCTAGTTGCAACAAATTGTCTGCGTGTTTAGTAAGTATCTTGAGCGGCAAATTAAGAGCAAGGTCTAAAAAAGTGCTACTGTTGACTTTAAAGCCAAAGTTGTGGGCCAAAAGCTGGTAAGCTGTTGCCTCCCAGTCACCTTTGTTGTTTTCCAAAAGTAGGTAGACTAGACTGTTTTTATTTGTCAGGCGTTGAAAGAGTGCTTGGTCCAGCATAGATGCCTTGGGGAGGTCTGGCACCTGAGGCAGGTGCTTGGCACAAGGGATGGGCGCCTTGTTGTGTACGAGTCTTTGGTATTGTTGGTATAGCTGAGGAGAAATTCTATCGTTGAGAACCAGGGTAGGCATGATCGTACCATCTCGCTGCTGAATGTCCTTATCGTGGTTCCAGACTACGTGCAAGATGACATTGTCGTAGGATTTGTCGTGTTGATGTTGGTGGGTGTACCAGTCTGAAGCGTTGATGTGCATCTCTATGTGGCCGTGCCAGGTGACATCGTTGATGGTGATACTGCCCTTGAGAAAATCTGGCCCTGCGTGGTCATTGCGTGTGCCAGGATGGGAGATGCGTAGCAATTCACCTTGATAAGTGGTGAGGAATTTTTTGTCAAAGTATTGCAGTTTCCAGACATAGTAGAGAAAATCTTCTTGCATGGTTGGTCGCCTTTGTGGGTTGTTGGGGACTTGCGTGCTTCATCTCACCGCATATCAATGACTTCGACCCCTTGATGCTCTTCAGTATTAAAGCTAAAAAATGCTTTGTCAAACTTGAGATTGTACTCAAAGTCTGTAATGTAAAAACTGTGTAGGGTCTGGTTGCTATCCATGATCTCTACATATTCGATGTGTTTTGTAGTATGCTCTACTGTGATTTTGACCTTGGATAGGGAATTTTCTGCGTCTTTGGCAAGTAATTCCACATTGTCATAGATATGCCCATTAGTCTGATGGGTATCAAAACTGCAAAGCGTGTAGTCTCGTCGGGAATTAGCAAAAATAGTCCCCGGTGTTACTGCTTCTTGTTCAGGAGCGTAGTCCGTGATTTGCACTTCGTTAGCATCTTTCAGGTAGGTCCATACGATTTTCCCATTGTTGATGACTTCTTGCCCTGGTAGGGTGAGGCGGTACTTATGACCCTGAATAGCAATTTTCCCACCCTCAAAATGCTCTAACAACTCCAGTTGAGACGATCGGTTGGTATAGGTAAAGGTTGCCCGAAAGCTGTGCTGGCTGATGTGGTCAAGTAAGGCAAAAGCTGCTTTATTTTCATTTTGCGTCATAGCGGGACTGAAAGAGCCACTGAGTAGTAATACGAGGTAGTATTTTTTCATTTTGTGGTATTGCACTTTCACTATTGGAACAAGCCAACGCTGATGCAAGTTGCGTGTTCCCTGCCCATCTCAGTGCTTTATGTATTTTCTGCCAGCCCTTTGAGCATGCGTTCTAAGCTGTGCGTGTCTGGCACTAAAACTTCGCGTGCTTTGCTGCCTTCAAAAGGACCTACAATGCCTGCAGCTTCTAGCTGATCGATAAGTCTTCCTGCACGATTATAGCCTAGCTTCAGTTTTCTCTGAATCAGAGAGGTACTGCCTTGCTGGTGGGTTACCACCAGCAAGGCAGCTTCTGCAAACATCAGGTCTTTTTCTCCTAGGTATATGTCACCTTGATTTTCTTGCCCTTCTTCATAAGCAGGCAGCAGATAGGCAGATGCATAGCCCCGTTGTGAGCCTATGTAATCGCAAATACGTTCTACTTCCTCTGTGTCTAAAAAAGGACATTGAAGTCGAATAACCTCTGAGTTCATGGAAATAAGCATGTCACCTCGTCCCACAAGTTGCTCTGCCCCACCTGCATCCAAGATGGTCCTAGAATCGATCCGAGAAGTTACTTTATAGGATATCCTCACAGGGAAGTTTGCCTTGATGATGCCTGTGATCACATTGACAGAAGGCCGTTGGGTAGCCAACACCAAGTGGATGCCAATGGCCCGGGCCAGCTGTGCCAGTCTGGCAATGGGGGTTTCGATTTCTTTGCCAGCAGTCATCATCATGTCAGCAAACTCGTCAATGACCAGCACTATGTAGGGCAAGAACCGATGCCCCTTTTCTGGATTGAGCCTGCGCCGCACAAAGCGCTCGTTATACTCCTTGATATTTCTTACACCAGCTTCCTTGAGCAACTCATAGCGTTGGTCCATCTCTAGGCACAGAGAATTGAGTGTGTGTATAATTTTTTTGGTTTCTGTAATGATAGGTTCTTCATCACCCGGCAGCTTGGCTAGAAAGTGACGCTCTAGTTTGTTGTACAAAGAAAGTTCTACCTTTTTAGGATCTACCAGTACGAGTTTAAGCTGCGAAGGGTGCTTTTTGTAGATCAGTGAGGCAAGGACTACGTTGAGGCCTACAGATTTTCCTTGTCCAGTAGCACCTGCAATCAACAAGTGAGGCATGCGAGCCAAGTCTGCCATAAACGTCTCATTGGCTATGGTCCTGCCCATGACGATGGGTAGCTCCATGTGGCTTTTCATAAACTTCTCTGTCGAAAGTATGGACCTCAGCGGTACCATCTCTCTGTTTTTGTTAGGTACTTCAATGCCAATCGTGCCTTTGCCAGGAATAGGTGCAATAATGCGGATGCCCAGTGCGGACAGGCTTAGGGCAATATCGTCTTCAAGGTTTTTGATCTTGGAGATTTTAATGCCTGCTTCCGGCACGATCTCATAAAGTGTTACCGTAGGGCCAATGGTTGCTTTGATGCTAGAGATGCCGATCTTAAAGTTGGTCAGTGTTTCTACAATCTTGTTTTTGTTTTGGGCAAGCTCTTCTCGACTCACTGATATTCCTGTTTGATCGTACTCGTCCAACAGGTTAATTGTTGGGTACTGGTACGAGGATAAGTCTAGCTTAGGATCATAGTTTTCTAAATGGTCTGTACACAACTTTTCTGGCTCATGATGTTCTACCGTGAAGCTGGGCACTACCTCATGTTGTGGATGGGATGTTGCTTCCGGTGCTAACGTAGCTGCTACTTCCAGTGATACCGTTTTGGCTGTCTCAGGGATCGTATTTTGTAGGGCTTGGGTATTGTCTACATCATCATGTGGGGTAGTTGTTGCTAACAAAGCAGGAAGCTGTAGTTTCGGGAACTTGAATAGCGGTGGTAGTGTGGTAATATTGAAGAAGTAGACTAGGAAAATAAGCAGTGATATGAGTAGTAAGATCAGTGTGCCCCACCCTAATAGGCTATCGAACAAAATGCCCAGTTCAAAGCCCACTCCCCCTAGCAGTATTTCTAAAATTTCTGTTTTGGGGCAGATCAGGTCTGTATAACCCAGTGCCATGTTGAGCCAGAGAATGCTGAAAATAGCCCCCACAGTGGTTTTGTTGAGGTTCATGCTTTTCCAAACCCCGCCATAGACCAGGCGATGGCCTAGCAAGTAGACAGAAGGTAGCAGCAAAAAGGCAGTGATCCCTAACCATCGGAACATGAGATAATAGCTGCATAGAGCACCAGCAAGGCCCAGCCAGTTGCGAATCTCGGCTCCTGATACTTTGATGCTTAATGCGTGTGCTGATCCAATGACACTCTGGTCAGCCCTGCCATGAAAGAGGTGCGCCACAAAAGCAGCGAATAAAAACAGGCTAAGTCCTTGCAAGAAGAGGCCCACTGCGATGCTAAAACGTTTGTCGACCGAAAAAGTACCTACAGGAAAAAATCTTCGCTTCTTTTTAGGGCCATTCCCCCTGTCTTTGTATGTATTCTGAAGCATGTTGATGAATTGTACATGTCATTCTGAGCCGCTAATCCCTCTGTTTTTGATAGGAGGCACCCCAATAAGGGCCTAGCTACAGCATTTGCAAAATAGGGGGAAGTAGCCAAGCAAAACAAATTGGGGAGGTTGGTACGGTATGACCATTGGGTAGTGTATGGTGCTAAGCTCAATAACTACTATGCTCACGCACATTTCTGACTAGTTCCACAAAATCATAAGCGTAAAGATGCTTCTTATCTGCAGGATGATGAGCGCGATCTGCTTCCTTCCATTGGTTGACATTGATGATAGGGAAGAAAGTATCACCGTCTAGTTGAGCTTTGATTTCTGTCAGATAAATTTTATCTGCCAAAGCCAGGGTTGTCTGATAGATCTCCCCTCCGCCTGCGATAAATACTTCTGTTTCGCCGGCGTGTTCGGCCACTGCCAGGGCAGTAGTGATGTCATGCACAACGGTACACCCTGCCACCCGGTAGTTGGGGTTACGTGTTACGATCATGAGCTTTCTGCCTGGCAGGGGAGTTTTGAGAGACGCAAAGGTCTTTCTTCCCATGATGACATAATGGCCCATGGTCGTACGCATGAAATGCTGTAGGTCTCTGGGCAGGTGCCAGAGTAGCTGGTTGTCTTTACCAATAACATGGTTCTCAGCTTTAGCAACGATAATAGATCGGGTCATGGTGTTAATGCTCAATTCAAAAAAGCCTCGGGGAAGGTAAGCATTTATATGGCCGGCTTATAAACATGTGATAAAACGTCATGCCATTGTTAATAGTATCTTTTTTGTAATAATTTGATTATATATGGTAAAAAAAGTTGTGTAAAAAACATAATGTATGCATAAAAATTCAGGCCTACTTCAGGAAATCATTCAGGAATTTGGGCGTACTAAAATTATTCCTTACCAAAAGCAGTGGGATGAAGTACAGGCTTTTTCCATCCAGTTTTTAGAGCAGCGTGGTGACCTAGGTATAATGGGTGGTTTACGCCCTAAAAAATACGGTGGTCTAGGCTTGAACCATACACAATATGCAATGGTGATTGAAGTGTTTGCAAAATTAGATGCTGCTGTTGCACGCTCTGTCCTAGCTCACAACTCACTTTGCATGGGGCATACCCTTGGCTACGGCAACAAGACGCAGCAACAAGTATGGCCCTAGGCTTACTTCAGGAAAGTGGATTGGTTCCTGGGCACTTACCAAACCAGAGGCAGAATTTGATGTACGTAATCTTAAAACGATGGCACTAAAAGTAGGCGGCGGTTGGGTTTTGCATGGCAGAAAACATTTTATCACCAACGGCCGAGCAAGTAAGCTGGTGGTTGTGATTGCCAAAACAAAGTTAGGGCATCACAAAGACAACACGAGTGCTTTTATTGTGGATAAGAATTCTTTGGGCGTGCATGTTGGTCACAAAGATAAGAAGATGGGAATACGGGCTTCTGAGATACAGAAATCCATGATGACCAAAGCATTATTGGCAGCAACTACTTGGTGTTAAAATGTCTGCAAGTATATAGTATGTCCAACAGGATACCCAAACATTATCGCATCAGTAGTCTGCACTTTGTGTTCAGTGCACTGTATCCCTTCCGGTTTTACTTAGTAGCCTTGATCTTGATTTTGTTGATCTACAGTGGCAATGTGTTTTTAAAAACACAACTGATCAAAATGCTAGTCGATGCGGCCGTACAAGCATCGAGTACGCTCGATGAGTTATGGGCACTCGTAGGTTATTTTGGAGTAGTCCTCTTGATCGAGTTACTCACCTTTCGTCTCCAAGAGTGGTGTACATTGAGGTACGAACCTGCATTACAGAACCATGTCACCACCTCTGTTTTTAAGCATATTCTGCAGCGTGAATATGGTTTCTTTCAAACCCAGATGGCAGGAAATATGGCCGCAAAAGTCAATGATGTAGCGGCGTGTATCCCTACTTTGGTGGCCATAGTTTTGTATGACTATTTCGTTAGCTCCTTATTGGTGGGGGTATCTTTTATGAGCTTATGGAGGGTGAGCCGCGGTCTCGCCTGGGCTGTTTTCTGCTGGGCTTTATTGACTGTTGTTACTGTGGTATTCATGACCCAGCGCGCACTTCAACTGGCCAAGTATTCCGCAGAAACTGCTGCGCAAATAGGAGGGAAGATGACTGATATTTTCGATAACATACTCACGGCGCGATTTTTTTCGATGCAAGCTTATGCACTAAAACAACTGAATTGGTTTCAAGTAGGATACCTCAAAGCAAATCAAAAATATCGGTGGTTGATGCTCAAGTTCTACGTTTTTCATGGAGCCAGTTTCCAGCTCTACCAAGTGGTCTGTCTGCTGCTCTTGGTACATATGTACAGTCAGCATAGGGTCTCTGCAGGAGCATTTGCGATGATTTTATCAACCAACCTGATCATTACAAATGGATTATGGAAAATGTTTGAGCGGATGCAGGAGCTCAATACCCTGTGGGGAAAAGTAAGTCAGGCATTACAAATTTTGCTGGCACCGTCACGTCTTCAAGACAAGCCCCATGCAATGCCATTGGCAGTAAAATTAGGCATGATTAGCTTTGAGAAGGTAACGTTTGGCTATTCGAAAGCCTCCAACCTATTCAATAAGCAGACTATTTATATTGCAGCTAAACAGAAGATCGGTTTAGTAGGCCACTCAGGGAGTGGAAAAACTACTTTTTTTAATCTTATTGCAAGACTATTCGATCTGGAGAGTGGAGCGATCTTGATTGATGGGCAAGATATACGTGATGTGACACAGGATACGCTGCGCAAAGCAATGACGGTGGTAGCACAAGACAGCACCCTCTTCCACAGCACCATATTAGAAAACATCCGGTATGGAAAACCAGATGCAAATGATAGCGAGATCATTGAAGCTGCAAAGAAAGCTTGTGCTCATGAGTTTATCATACAGCTCCCTCAACAGTATGAAACCCACGTTGGTGCCCGAGGACTGTGTTTATCTGGAGGGCAAAGGCAGCGCATTGCCATTGCCAGGGCATTGCTTAAAGACGCACCGATAGTACTCTTGGATGAAGTAAATGCTCACCTCGATACAGCTACTGAACAAGCTCTGAATGCCTCCTTAGTAGCCCATTGGCATGACAAGACCGTGCTCACCATCAGTCATAAACTTGCCACGCTGAGACAAATGGATCGTATTTTGGTCTTTAACAAAGGAAAAATAGTAGAAGATGGGACCCATCAGCAGCTGCTTACGCAAGGCGGGTACTATACAACGCTATGGAACATGAGAGATAGGGAGCGATTTTATGAGGAATGACTCGCCCACTAAGCCATGATCTTGACTACACACGCAATACAGGAAGCCAACAAACCGGGTGAGGTGACTATGCAGCCCCCTATAGCTACTAAGTGTGCAGTGCTATTGTGGCGGTAAGTGCCATTTTTCTAGTCAAAAAGCATTCCTGTATGTTTGGGAGGCACTAGGTTGAGGTGTCGATAAGCTTTTTCAGTAGCTGTCCGGCCTCGGGATGTTCGCTGGAGGTAGCCTTCTTGGATAAGAAAAGGCTCATATACCTCCTCAAGTGTCTCTGCCTCTTCGCCGCAAGCTGTGGCAATGGTGCTAATGCCTACAGGGCCACCACTAAACTTTTTGATAATAGTGGTCAGAATACGGTTGTCCATCTCATCCAAGCCATGTTCATCCACCTCCAGGGCTTTGAGTGCCATTTGGGCAATACCTTTGGTAATGGTTCCATCTCCCTTGATCTGCGCAAAATCACGCGTCCTTCGGAGCAAGTTATTGGCTATGCGAGGCGTTCCGCGACTTCTGCGGGCAATCTCATACGTTGCCTCTACTTCTATATTGGCTGCTAATAGCTGACTCGATCGCTGCACGATTTTGGTGAGGAGTGCTGCTTCGTAATACTCCAAGCGTGTGTTGATCCCAAAGCGTGCCCGCAGTGGTGACGTGAGGAGCCCTGAACGCGTAGTAGCACCCACGAGCGTAAAAGGATGCAGACTGAGTTGCACACTACGTGCATTAGGCCCTGAATCGAGCAAAATATCAATCTTAAAATCTTCCATGGCCGTGTAGAGGTATTCTTCCACTACTGGATTCAGGCGGTGAATTTCGTCGATAAACAACACATCGTGCGGCTCTAAGTTGGTGAGCAGGCCTGCCAAATTACTAGGCTTGTCCAGCACAGGTCCTGAGGTCACTTTGATGTTGGTATGCAACTCATTGGCAATGATGTGTGCTAGCGTTGTTTTTCCCAATCCTGGCGGTCCGTGCAGGAGCACGTGGTCTAGGGATTCATTTCTTTGCTGAGCAGCTTGAACAAAGACCTTGAGATTGGCTATCAGCTTTTCCTGGCCCGTAAAGTCTGCAAAGCTCAGGGGTCTCAAGGCATACTCGGCCTCCTTTTCTATGTCGGTAGCGTGATTTTGCGTTGGCTTCAGGTATTCCTCGCGCATGGTCTGTGTTTCCTACTAAGTTAGCTAACAAGTAGCAATTTCGAGTAGTTTAGAAATCTTCAGCGTCATGCGTGCGAGGCCTCGCAAACAAACTTGTGGGATGCAGCCAGGATGCATAATTTCGTACTACCATGGTGTACACACCTCAACAAGTTCTCACAGCGCTCAAGCAAAAACAATATGCTCCGGTATACTTCCTTCAGGGGGAAGAACCTTATTACATTGATTTGCTTACCCGCTACATGGAAGAAAACATACTCGGTGCTTCTGAAAAAGATTTTAACTTGACAGTGGTGTATGGCAAGGAACAGACCATGAGTGAAATACTAACTCATGCCCGGCGCTTCCCTATGGGCAGTGAGCGCCAAGTTGTTATTGTCAAAGAAGCTCAGGAACTGCAAGATCTCAACAGAGAAGAGGGGAGAAAGCACCTAGAAGCTTACGTCAAATTTTCCCAACCTGCCACTCTGCTTGTCTGGGCGTATAAGTACAAAACCTTGGATGCAAGAAGGTCCTTGGGAAAAGTATTGGCTCAGCAAGCTGTCCTGGTCTATTCCAAAAAGGTGTATGACCACCAAGTTGCTGCATGGATCACTGCTTACGTACGCGAGAGGGGGCTAAGCATCACAGAAAAAGCAACTTTGATGTTGCAAGAATTCATAGGCAGCGACTTAGCAAGGCTTGCTAATGAGCTCAATAAAATCCAGCTCAATCTCGAGCAAGACACTGAAATCGACGATGCCATGGTGCAGGCATATGTGGGAATTAGCAGGACGTTTAATGCCTTTGAACTTCAGAAAGCCCTGGCCCAAAAAGATGTTATGAAAGCCCATCAGATCGTGCTACACTTTGAGGCAAATCCTAGAAAAAATCCAGCTATTCCTTTGGTGGCCTTGCTCTTTTCCTTTTTCAGCAAGCTCCTGCTCCTGCACGATGCCAAAGACAAGTCAGTACCTACCCTGGAGAAAGTGCTACAAGTGAGTCCCTATTTTATTCGAGACTATCTCTTGGCAGCACAACGCTATCCTCTTCCCAAGGTGATTGAAAACATCCAGCATCTGCACCAGGCAGACTTGCAACTCAAAGGAGTGGACTATCCGGCTACGACAGAAGGGAAAATACTGAAGGAGCTGGTCTGTAAGCTGGTAGGCTGCGCGTAGATTTTGGCTGCCTCAATGCAGCGAACTACCCTATGCTAGGTGCCATGCGTCGACAGAAGACCAAGAAATTCGATGAACCAATACCTCCCTCACCTAATTTCTTTCAAAAATATTTGGTGAATAATAAAAAAATAGTTTACCTTCGCTCATGCATTTGGCAGTAGTAGATACTGCCGGCAGAAAAAATTAAAATGTTGCTAGCATATTTAGCCAAAACCCATACGAAAGGTTTTGTGTACTACGCTTACAGCAGAAATGTTCTTTGACATATTGTAAAAGTAAAAGCGGGATAAAAAACCTAAAATCCAGCGTTCGTGTTTGGGCATTGCCTGAGCATAAGCATTGGTTTTTAGTATTACAAGAAGCAAATAAGAGCGTATGGGGAATGCCTAGGCTCTCAGAGGCGATGAAGGACGTGATAAACTGCGATAAGCTACGGGGATTGGTTATACGAAGTGATCCGTAGATTTCCGAATGGGGCAACCCGCTCCGATGAAGTCGGAGCATCTCTTTCAATAGAGAAGCAAACCTGGGGAACTGAAACATCTAAGTACCCAGAGGAAGAGAAAACAATAGTGATTCCGTAAGTAGTGGCGAGCGAACGCGGAATAGCCCAAACCAGAACAGTTACGGCTGTCCTGGGGTTGTAGGACTGACATCACGGCTTAGCAAGAGAATTCGAATTGTTCTGGAAAGACAAGCCATAGCAGGTGAAAGCCCTTTAGAAGCAATCGAGCTAATCCAGTCAGTATCCTGAGTAGGTCGGCGCTGGTGAAACACCGACTGAAACTGCCGGCACCATCCGGTAAGGCTAAATACTCCTGAGAGACCGATAGTGAACTAGTACCGTGAGGGAAAGGTGAAAAGTACCCTGAATAAGGGAGTGAAAAAGTTCCTGAAACCATACGCTTACAAGCGGTCGGAGCCCTGTATGGGGTGACGGCGTGCCTTTTGCATAATGAGCCTACGAGTTAGTCTTCTTTGGCAAGGTTAATCCTTTAGAAAGGAGCAGCCGAAGCGAAAGCGAGTCTGAATAGGGCGATATAGTCAGAGGAGCTAGACGCGAAACCTGGTGATCTACCCATGGCCAGGCTGAAGCGCTGGTAAAACAGCGTGAAGGGCCGAACCAGTAGACGTTGCAACATCTTTGGATGAGCTGTGGGTAGGGGTGAAAGGCCAATCAAACCAGGAAATAGCTCGTACTCTCCGAAATGCTTTTAGGAGCAGCCTTAAATTTATACTAGCAGAGGTAGAGCTACCGATAGGATAGGGGGGAGTCAAATCCTACCACATCCAGACGAACTCCGAATGCTGCTAGTTTTGTTTAGGAGTGAGGGCTAGGGTGCTAAGGTCCTAGTCCGAGAGGGAAAGAACCCAGACCATCAGCTAAGGTCCCTAAATATATGCTAAGTTGAACTAAGAAGGTCAAGTTGCTAAGACAGCCAGGATGTTGGCTTGGAAGCAGCCACTCATTTAAAGAGTGCGTAACAGCTCACTGGTCGAGCGACAGGGCGTCGATAATAAACGGGCATTAAGCATATTACCGAAGCTATGGCTCTGCTACGAGAGTAGCAGGGGGTAGGAGAGCATTCTAACGGAGCTGAAGCAGAAAGGAAACTTTCTGTGGATCTGTTAGAAAAGAAAATGTAGGCATAAGTAACGTTAATAATGGCGAGAAACCATTACACCGAAAGACTAAGGTTTCCACGGCTATGCTAGTCATCCGTGGGTTAGTCGGACCCTAAGCTGAAGCCGAAAGGCGTAAGCGATGGACAATCGGTTGATATTCCGATACTAGCTAATAATAGAGAAGGGGGGACGGAGCAGTGAAAGGCCTGCCTCGTGACGAAATACGAGGTTGAAGCCCGTAGGTATAAGCGTGAGTGGCAAATCCCTCATGCTTGCCGAAGGTGATAGTACTGCAATCCTTCTGGAGCGCAGATAATGGCCCTAAGCATACTTCCAAGAAAAGCCTCTAATCGTTACGTTATTAGCTAACCGTACCGCAAACCGACACTGGTAGTCGAGGAGAGAATCCTAAGGTGGACGAGTGATTCGTGGCCAAGGAACTAGGCAAAATTACCCTGTAACTTCGGGAGAAAGGGTGCCTCGCCGACTGTCGTAAGACAGGGAGCAGGCCGCAGTGAAAAGGCCCAGGCGACTGTTTACCAAAAACACAAGGCTTTGCAAAATCGAAAGATGAAGTATAAGGCCTGATACCTGCCCGGTGCTGGAAGGTTAATAGGAGGGGTCAAACCGCAAGGTTGAAGCTCTGAATAGAAGCCCCAGTAAACGGCGGCCGTAACTATGACGGTCCTAAGGTAGCGAAATTCCTTGTCGGGTAAGTTCCGACCTGCACGAATGGTATAACGATCTGGGCACTGTCTCAGCCACGAGCTCGGTGAAATTGAAGTAACGGTGAAGATACCGTTTACCCGCAACGGGACGGAAAGACCCCATGAACCTTTACTATAGCTTAACATTGGTAATGTGTGGATGATGTGTAGGATAGGTGGGAGACTACGAAGCCTTGGCGTTAGCTGGGGTGGAGTCAACCTTGAAATACCACCCTTCATGTATGTGTTACCTCATCTTTGAGAACAAGGAGACAGTGTTAGGTGGGTAGTTTGACTGGGGTGGTCGCCTCCAAAAAAGTAACGGAGGCTTTCAAAGGTACCCTCAGCACGGATGGTAATCGTGCGCAGAGCGCAATAGCATAAGGGTGCTTGACTGTGAGACCTACAAGTCGAGCAGGGTCGAAAGACGGATATAGTGATCCGGTGGTTCCGCATGGAAGGGCCATCGCTCAAAGGATAAAAGGTACTCTGGGGATAACAGGCTGATCTCCCCCAAGAGCTCAAATCGACGGGGAGGTTTGGCACCTCGATGTCGGCTCGTCACAACCTGGGGCTGGAGAAGGTCCCAAGGGTTGGGCTGTTCGCCCATTAAAGTGGCACGCGAGCTGGGTTCAGAACGTCGTGAGACAGTTCGGTCCCTATCTGTTGTGGGCGTTGGAAGCTTGAGAGGAGCTGACCCTAGTACGAGAGGACCGGGTTGGGCAAACCGCTGGTGTATCAGTTGTGACGTCAGTTGCATCGCTGAGTAGCTACGTTTGTAAGAGATAAGTGCTGAAAGCATCTAAGCACGAAACTCGCCTCAAGATGAGGCTTCCTTGAAGGGTGGTCATAGACGATGACCTTGATAGGCTGCAGGTGTAAAGTCAGAAATGACATAGCTGAGCAGTACTAATTGCCCAAAAGCTTCTTGTTTCCCGCTTTTCTTTTACAATTTTTTATTAAAAATATTAAGATATATCTTAAAGTTTGCAAAAACACATATTGCAGCTGACTAGATACTATCATAAATCTAGGTGACTAAAGCGCTGGTGTACACCTCTTCCCATTCCGAACAGAGCAGTTAAGCCCAGCAGCGCCGATGGTACTGCCGTAAAAGGTGGGAGAGTAGGTCGTCGCCATTTTTTTTACCTCCCTAAGTTGCTATAAATCAATAGCAAGATCCATTAAAAATCTCTTCCCTAACGTTTTCACAAACAAAAGCAGTACACATCTTGTGCGCTGTTTTTTTTTATATATACCCTTTCCTCTCCCCTCTTTTAAATCCAGGTACAAGTAGGAATTCCTGATTTCCTATTGGCCAATCTTCTAGCCTCGAGCGGAGTTTTTTCTCCTAAGCTAGTGTGCTATTTTTTGCAATTGGAATTCTATCTCCACGCATTAATCATACGTTTTTTTAACCCACGAAAAAGATATTCATTCAGATACTCATCTCTCAACTTGCCGTGAAAAAAATCCTGTGCATGGTGTATTGTACATATGAGAGGCCTTTAGCACACTTAGGTCATAAGCTATCACGCTGCTAACATGCATGATGGCCAGTGTATGATCTCTTGTTTGATCTTGGTCGTGCTTGGAATAGTGAGCAAAAAGATTGAAAACAAGAATGAGTAAGAAAAAGGTGGGAAAGGGTACAGGCAGTGATGTTTAGAATGAGATGGGGAGGGGAGTATGAAGAATTTTATTGGGAGGTCCAAGAACGGTATGAGCAAGCGCAGCGTGCGCAAAAAGAATGGGCAAGGTACTGTCAAGATTCCCGTACTGCACACAAAGACACTTATTTTTGAAGTGTCCACTGTAGATGCAGCTAAGTAGTCGAGTCTTAACAACTCAGTTCATTCGCATTGATATTGTTGAGCAAGGCGTCATTGTCTACGAAGAGCTAGACATCAAAACTCCCAACGCATAGGACCCAAAAAATTACCTACCAATTCTCTGAGTAGCAGCATCAAG
>JANPMB010000017.1:0-5629 GCA_031422615.1 Amoebophilaceae bacterium | reverse complement strand
TATCCTGTTGGATATGGCCGGTTCGGAGCCTGATAAGGCCTCCGAATTTCTAGAAGTCTTGCTCGCTGCTGTCACGGACAAGCATTGTCGCCAGAAGGCCTTGCGGGCTCTCGGTAAGGTGGCCCAGGCTTCACCTGACAGGGTCTCCGCATGCCTCCTCTCCCTGCGCGCTGCTGCCAGGAATGAGGATAGGGAGGTTCGCTTAACTGCCCTAAGGTCCCTCGGGGAGGCAGAGTGGAAGCATTACTTTGGTGATGTGGGGTCAGCACCGGACTTGCCAAGCGATATGGCTACTATCTTGGACGGCCCTTGCCCATTCTGGCCCAATAAAAAGGTCAGAGACACGCACCTATTGGTGCTGATCCCTGCTACCGTAGGGGGTGTACCGTTTACGCTGAACCTGCTTGGGGAGCTGGTCAAGCACCCTAGCCATGGTGGGCATAAGACGAAGTATAGTTATTATCATAAGCAAATTAAGGCACAAATGGGCGCAGCATCCCCTCCTCGTTCCTATTGGGTATTGATGACGCGTGATGTATTGCCGGGGAGTGGAAGTAAATGGTATGCTGATCAAAAAGCATTAGTCGCGGGCTATGCAAGCAGGGAAAGCGTGCCTTATGTATTACCCAGTGTCTTGGAGGCGGCGACTGCTATTTTGATGCATCATGTCCGTGAGGGAGAGCGGCGCTTTGGGGATGATCCATGGACTTACACGCGCTGCCAAGAGGTGGTGTCTGGTCGCTATCCTGCCGTTGTTGGGGGTTTTTCCCCCGGGGGCCTCTATGTCCACTACCACTACCATGTCAGCAGCAGCAGCGGTGTATCATGTCTCCGGAAGTTCTAGGCACTTGGTACTTCTAGGCTTGGCTCCTTGGTTTTTTGCATTTGGTGACTTGGTGTGTGGGGTAGCCATTCTGTTTGCGTAGGGCAGTGTGGTTATTTGTTACCATGCAGAGGTTGGTGGTGCTGTGTTGGGCATTGCTACGTGGGTGGTACGTTGGGGCGCTATTGTTTTTCTGCAGCTATTGGGGCTGTAGAGGCCCCCAATGTAAGGTATGGCGTTGCCACACTCCTTGCCCTAACAAAGCGTACATAGGGTGGTCCTAGCCGGTGTGTTATTTGTTTAAGCTAGCGCTCTGATCCAATGAGCATTTCCCAAGCCTTGCGTGAGGTTGTAGGCGTTAGCGTGCGATAAGATACCTAGCTAAAATGGTAAGCATTGGTCCATACGTATACCCTCTCCTTGTTGTTTCAATAGGTTACATATTTTTTCTGGAGTCTTCGCTGTGTGCGTCGTCGGGTCCTTGTGCGCAAGAGGCGATGGTTGAGAAACAAGACGTATCCTAAGCAATCGATGCCCTGGTGCATGTTGCACAAGGCGATCTTTGGCCTATTGACCAGGAAGAGCGCCAACTAGCCTTGCTGCGTATGCTCACAAGCCATTTCCCCAACACAGACCTACGGGTTAGCCTGGCAGAGTTGGAGGCGCTGCTTGCGCAGTGCATGGAGAGAAAAGCAGAAGAACCAAGGAATACAGACAAAGAACTAGCAGCAGCAAAACAGAAAGGTGTACAGCAAGTACGAGAGGAAATGGAACAAAAAATCCAACAAATGATAAGCCAGCTGGAAGATACGCTGCGGAAAAATCACTTCAGCGCAAGTGAGCGGCGGGATATTCTCACCAAGGAAAATGCAGCCTGGGAAAGAGTTTTAGACGAAATTGGTAAAAATTAGATACTTTATGCTTCTTTTTTTGCACATAATTCTTGACTATCTAACATAATATTACGATAATTGGTTCTAACGCAATGCTATCAACTCTGTGACCTATGTACACAACTTATTTACAATCTAGAAAGTCCACATACAGCCTCGTCTTGCTGTCATTAGGAACCATGCTGCTGAGCGGTTGTAGCCAATCACATCAACTAGGCGTGGAAGACAATCCGCAGTAAATCCTGGACATCAAACTCAGCAATCCACACGCAGAACTCTCCCCCAACCAGAGCATCTCCCTGATCAATCACTGTGCCCAGCTAGGAGAGCAGAACGCAGATGGTGCCAAAGACAGAGAAACCTGTTTTTTCTTGGGAAACACGGGAGCAAGACAAAGCACAACCGTGAACTATTTGATGGGATGTGAGATGAAACTGGTAAAACCCCGTGAGCTGCACCTATCTGGTGTGAGAAAAGTAGTCATGGTAGACCCAGGTAGCACACGTGCTGAAGTCATGCCCATCGGGCATGGAAGACAGTCACAAACTTTCATGCCACGGATAGCACCCGATCCTGAACACACCAATGGCGCCTACTGCGACTGCCCTGGATTTTCAGACAACCGAGGCGCGAAAATCAACATCGCCAATGCCATCAACACCAGCAGGGTGTTGCAGCAAGCAAGGGGCGTGAAGGCTGTGTTCTTGGCAAGCTATCATGGATTGTCCGATGACCGGGGTAGTAGCATTCGAGCCCTGGAAGACATGTGCTTGCAAATGTTTGGGAGTGTAGGCAACTTGAGAAGACACCAAAATTCCGTGCTGCTGGGTATTACCAAAGCACCGATTTACAATAGAAGTGGGCGACCTCTTTCTATCAACGCAATACGTTCGCGGATAGCACAGGTCAACACGCCCATTGCACAAATCCTCGCTGACCGCATTTTTCTCTTTGACCCCCTGAATCGTGGGAGCAACAATCCTGACTTCTGGTCCATAGAACGTTGCCGTACCGAGATAGATCGACTCGATAGCATCCCACAACGGGAGGCAACGACGCTCTTCCAGACTGTATTGACTGGCGACGATCAAACCAAGCTCAAGCACATCATGAGAGAGCAAGCGTCTGCATTAGCGGCATCCTTAGATCGCGATGATTACCAAGCTGCTGGGCGTCATTGGCAATTGTTAGCACAACTAAAAGTCATTGGTAGTGCTGAAGTCGAAACCATGGTGGGAGAACACGCATTGTCCAGGGTCCAGCACCATGTCTTAGGATGTGTGTGTGCTTTTAGAGTATATGCCGTGCAATATCAATTTGACCAGGCAGAGCGCCAGCTAGCCTTGCTGCGTATGCTCACAAGCCATTTTTGCAACACAGATCTACAGGTTAGCCTGGCAGAGTTGGAGTCGTTACTTGCGCAGTGCGGGGAGAGAAAAGCAGAAGAACAAAGGAATAAAGACCAAAAACTAGCAGCAGCAAAACAGGAAGCTGTACGGAAAGCACAAGAAGCAATGGAACGAAAGCTAGAACAACTTAAGGATCAACTAGCAACAGCCCAGAGGGCAGGTTACAAATCATCAGATCAGAGTATTAACATTAACATAAGCCTTAACGTCCAACTGTAGCAAGGCAGAAACTCAAAGCGGTAACATCAAGTACTACTCAACATTCAGGAAGGAGTAACAAAAGTGCGCCGATGGCGCATACGCCGAACATAAAGTTTACTACAAAATGTGTCATATGATGACGACAGTACTCTTGTGTGATTTCCGATTCACTAAGTGTTCATACGAGGTGAGTGCACGCTGTTTTTTGGCAATACTGCTTTACAGTTGTAACCCATCTCCTAAACCAGAACCCCCAAAGGCACATACCACCCCAACACAAAAGGAGAACTCAAACGTAGGGCAGCAAAGCCCCACGGTATCTGCTCCCGTGCAGCTTGGAAACACACATGAGCCATTGCACACTACGAACTCCAGAGAGCCCATTTTTAATGGTGTATTAGACCCGCAGGAAATCCTGGACATAAAACTCAACAATCCACACGCAGCACTCACCCCCAACCAGAGCATCTCCCTGATCACTCACTGTGCCCAGCTAGGAGAGCAGAACGCAACACTTTCCGCCGACAGAGAAACCTGTTTGGTCTTGGGAAACACGGGAGCAGGAAAAAGCACAACCGTGAACTATTTGATGGGATGTGAGATGAAACTGGTAAAACCCAGTGAGCTGCACCTATCTGGTGTGAGAAAAGTAATCATGGTAGACCCAGGTAGCACACGTGCTGAAGTCATGCCCATTGGGCATGGCGGACAGTCACGAACTTTCGTGCCACAGATAGCACCCGATCTTGATAATTCTAACAAGGCCTACTGCGACTGCCCTGGATTTTCAGGCAACCGAGGCGCAGAGATCAACATCGCCAATGCCATCAATACCAGCAGGGTGTTGCAGCAAGCAAAGGGCGTGAAGGCTGTGTTCTTGGCAAGCTATCATGGATTGTCTAATGACCGGGGTAGTAGTATTCGAGCCCTGGAAGACATGTGCTTGCAAATGTTTGGGAGTGTAGGCAACTTGAGAAGACACCAAAATTCCGTGCTGCTGGGTATTACCAAAGCGCCTTTTTATGAAGACGATGAGCCTGTCACACGCAACATGGTGCAATCATTATTAACACAGGTCAACACGCCCACTGCACAAATCTTCGCTGACCGCATTTTTCTCTTTGACCCCCTGAATCGTGGGAGCAACAATCCTGACTTCTGGTCCATAGAACGTTGCCGTACCGAGATAGATCGACTCGATAGCATCCCACAACGGGAGGCAACTACGCTCTTCCAGACTGTATTGACTGGCGACGATCAAACCAAGCTCAAGCACATCATGAGAGAGCAAGTGTCTGCATTAGCGGCATCCTTAGATCGCGATGATTACCAAGTTGCTGGGAGTCATTGGCAATCGTTAGCACAACTAAAAGTCATTGGTAGTGCTGAAGTCGAAAAAATGATCCAAGAACTTGCCGGGATGCCGTTAAGAAACTTTGTGCTACGACGCGTGGCAGCATACCAAGAGACTGCGCTACAATACAAGTTTGATGAAGCAGAGCACCAGCTAGACCTCTTAAGAAAGCCCCTAAGCCATTTTTCCGATGCGCAACTAGGATATAAAATGAAGAGCTTGGAGGCACTACTCCGAAATAGTAGAGAAAAAAGAAGAATAGAGGAAGAAAGCATCCGAAATAATCTGGAAGAAGCTCAACAAAGAGGCGCAAGGGAAGAGAGGGAAAAAGCGGATAGAGAGCTGAAAGAAGGAGCAGAAGAAATCACCATACACCCTCCTCGAACTGAATGTTGCACTATCTCATGACGGGTGAAGCTAGCAGCTGTAAGGTTGAATTTAAACTAATACGCATCAAGAAAGTACTACTTTTTTTACGGTTCATGCACTTGCTACTTCGGTTTATAATAGGCCATGATAGGGTTCCTCCCCTCGTTCTTGACGTTTTAATGGATACACGATGGCCCCAGATCACACAACACAAGTTATGCAAGATGAAACAGACACTAGAAACTTGTTAAAAGACCAATCATTCGTAAACTCTTGGTGAGTAACCAGATACCCTGATTTTTTCT
The DNA here is from genome assembly GCA_031422615.1 of Amoebophilaceae bacterium. Classification (GTDB taxonomy): domain Bacteria; phylum Bacteroidota; class Bacteroidia; order Cytophagales; family Amoebophilaceae; genus UBA8403. Next base: position 275 of record JANPMB010000017.1, on the reverse strand, counting down.
ACGCTGATCGCCCTGCTCTTTTCAAGACGCAAAGAACAACACCTGGAAGCCAAGCTCCATGAGATTTCAGATCATTATCATACCATGGGGCAAGTAGGAGCGTACACCCACCCGGCTGCCGTACGCATAGCCAAGATGATTGATCACCAAGTACAAGAGATGATCGCCAGTTACAGCCTAGGCATACATGCCGTTGGTAAGGAAGAGCAGCCAGACGCATTCCATACAGCCACCGATTGCTTACACTACTTCTTCCCCACGGCACTAGCCGTAAT
>JANPMB010000016.1:0-2512 GCA_031422615.1 Amoebophilaceae bacterium | reverse complement strand
GTGTAAAAAGGTAATAGAAAAGAGATATCCTCCCGAGAACATAAGCAAGAGGGTAAAAGCAGCTGGGCTAGGTCTTCGGATGATCAGCACGGCCATACCGCCTAGAGATGCAGCAAGAAACAATAGTAAGGTTTGAAGAAGCATTTGCAAGGAGAATAGATGATGACCCGCAAATGTAGTACAATGGGAATAAATACGACTTATTTTTACATGATTTTATGTAAGGCACGTACAACGCAGAGGCAATGGGGGTATGCTATTGTGATAAAAATTACTTGGTCATGCATGAACCTCAAACTTTTATAGGTCAGTGTCTATTTTAAAACGTGCCGAGACGCCACCCGGTCTGATTCAACACACTGTGTCACCATGACTCTTCCACTTGACCACAAGCACTGGTAACAGCGTGCCACCTATAGGTATTTCTTTTGTAGATATCTCAGGAAAATAGCAGGCTCAATTTTAGTGTGGCCAGTTACTCCCACGAGCAAATCAGATGAGGATTTCATCGTCCCAAATCCGCGCAAATTTTCTGTTAAGAAGTTGTTCAAAACGTCAAAATTTCCCTTTCTCAGTGCTGCCTCCATCATCGGATACTTTGTCTGAGCAGCCTGCATAAGCATACTAGCAATGATAGCTCCGTTGGTATAGGCGGGGAAATAGCCCAGTTGTCCTGATGGCCAGTGGATATCTTGCATACAACCCATCGCATCGGTTGTAGGGGTGATACCTAAGTATGCTTGCATCTTTGTATTCCATAACTCTGGCAAGTCCTTGGCCTTGATACTACCTTCGATAAGCGCTTCCTCGATTTCGAAACGCAAAATCACATGTAGTGGATAGGTGACCTCATCTGCATCAACGCGAATTAAGCTTGGCGTTACTCTTGTCAGTAATTTGTATAGATTTTCAGCACCATATTCGTTGCCTTGAAGACCGAACTCATCTCTGAGTAATGCTGCCAAAAAATCTGTAAAAGCGATAGAAGTACACATGTGTCTCTCCATGATAATCGACTGACTCTCATGAAATGACATGCCTTTCGGGCCACCAACAGGTTGATCTCTGTAATTTTTTGGCAAGTTTTGTTGGTATAGGCCGTGCCCCACTTCGTGAATTGTGCCAGTAAGGCCAGAGAGAAAGTTGTCTTTCTCATACCTAGTTGTAAGTCTTACGTCGTCATTAGAGCCGCTACAAAATGGATGGGCAGACGTGTCCAGACGACCATGATCTAGGCTGAAGCCCATTTTTTCTGCTATTCTAAGACCAATAGCCTTTTGTGTAGCCTCGTCGATCTTTTCAGTGAGTGAAAGCACCTTTTCAGAGGCCTGCTTAGTAACAATGTTGTGGATCAAACCGGGCAACTCAGATTTTAGTACTGTATAAATTTCTCTGATTGAGTGACTCGTAAGGTCTGGACTATACGTATCAAGCAAGATATCGTATGGCGTTTTATCGAAGTGGTTGGCTTTGATGGACGCAATGTCCCGAACAATGTTAAACACACGATCCAAGTGAGGCGCTAATTGCTTGAAATCATTTTTTTTGCGTGCTGCTCTCCACACAAATTCGCATTCTCCAGCAGCAATGCTGTACTCCCGCTGCATTTCGGGGCTGATGCAATTGGCCTCATCATAAGTCTTTTTAATAGTGTTTAAGTTAGCCCTTTGCCATTCGTCCAGCATGTGCGCTTCATGGAGGGCTGCTTCGATGAGTGTGCCTACTTCTTTGGTAGACATCATGCTGTGTAAGATAGAAGCAACAGTCGCAATTTCTTGCTGACGACTGGCGGAAGAGCCTTTGGCAAGCATGGTAGCCGCATCCCAATGAGCTATGGAAATGATATTCTTGAGGTGCGTAGTTTGCGCTACTTGCTTCTCAAGTTCGAAATAACTGAGTGCCTTAGATGGCATATAATTTTTACTTAATGCAGCATTGCTGGTGATAGAATTACTAAAGTCCAACCCCCACCCGTTATAATTAATAAAGATACTTAGTGCAAAGATTTACACGCTCGCATGCTACTTAATATAGGTGCTTTGAGGAACTTTTTTGAGGCTTGGTATAATATCTCTTGCCTCTCACAACCCCGGGCCGGATTTTTTGGCCCCCATTCGGTGTGGGCGCCGTTGCTTAGATGCTCACAGACGACCCAGTTGATTACTGGAGCCCTGGGCTAGTGATGCGTGCTTTTTTTATTGTTTATTTCGTGGTGGTGCTAGTATTGTGGATTTGAGCACGAATTTGGTTTTCTAACGTGTCAAGAAGTTCAGGGTGATCTTGTAATAACGTTTTAACTGCTTCTCTCCGATATATTGCGTGGGGGAGTCTGGCAGGCGTAACTCAGGGAATTTCTTTTCGAGTTCCGTAGGGTGCTCTAAAAGCTGATCGAACTCGTAGTCCGATATCTCAGGTTGTACTTTTTGGTGGTACAGCACATTGTGATACTGTACCAGTGCTGTTAAATGTTGTATTTCCGTTTGTGCTTCTTGGCGGGTCACGGGTCTTTTTC
>JANPMB010000015.1:0-13323 GCA_031422615.1 Amoebophilaceae bacterium | reverse complement strand
CTTTCTTTGCTCTGCATAGTAGTTAGTAAAACTCAGGGGTTGGAAGTTGTGATAGGCGCATAGGGCACAGTTTTGAGGGCATGGACTGATGAGGAATAGAAATGGTTAGCTTGATGGCTCAGCCTGTTCCCTGCTCTAGTTTGTCATTACTTTTGCAACAATCTCTATCTTTGATTCCTACCGTTCCTCAACGAAGCATATTGGCTACTGACACTAAGACAATGCATCTCACAATTCTCACCCCTGATAAAAAAATTTTTGAAGGAAGTGTTCAAAAAGCCACCTTCCCGGGTAGTGCAGGATCATTTCAAGTGCTCAAAGACCATGCTCCGCTTGTGAGCACGTTACAAAAAGGCGCTATTCTTTATGGAGGGGAGAGACAAGAGCATATTTTAGCTATTGAAGAAGGGTTGGTGGAGGTGCTTAATAACAATATTACCGTTTTAGTACCATCTGTTACTCAGCATTAATGCACCGCCGGAAGCTCTAAAATCTTGTCGTATGCTCTCTACGTCTATTACCAAGGGGGACACATTTATTACTGGAGAAGGCTGGTCTTTTTATCTTCTCATCCATGTTGATGTATAACAATTGTACGAGTCAGTCGATCTATCTCAGTTAAATTTTTTGCGGGGAAGTCTATATCGAGAAGGGTCTTTGAAACGGAAACTGTTGCTTAATACTTCCTTACTGCTACAGCAACCGTACTACTTCAAAAATATTTTTGGAGGCGCGTTTGTTAGTGATTTCACAGCTAAGATCACATATTTGCAGGCGAAGAAATAGACTATGCATCACGAGACAGTTACTATCACCTTAATTGATGGGTCGCTAAAACACTTTTCTAAGGGGATAACGGGCTTAGAAATTGCGCAGCATATCAGCGAAGGCCTGGCCAGGCAGGTATTGGCAATAGTAGTCAATGGTGAGGTGTGGGACACCACCCGTGCCATTCATACAGATGCAACTGTGCAACTACTTACTTGGAATGATGGGGCTGGAAAAAGCGTCTTTTGGCATTCTTCGGCTCATTTGCTAGCGGAAGCGTTAGAAGCATTGTATCCTGGCATTCAGCTGGGCATTGGCCCCGCTATTGAGCGTGGTTTTTACTATGATGTTGACTTTGGGGAACAAGATTTTGATACAGCTCATCTTGAAAAGATAGAGGCTAAAATATTAGCCCTAGCACAGCAAAAAAATCCTTACCGACGGACCGAGGTAAGCAAAAAAGAGGCGATCAGGTTTTTTCATGAAAAAAAAGATGTCTACAAGTTGGAGTTATTGCAAGGGCTAGACGATGGGCAAATCACTTTTTACCAGCAGGGAGCATTTACAGACCTTTGTAAGGGGCCTCATGTTCCTCACACGGGATTTATCAAAGCGGTGAAACTACTCAATGTGGCGGGTGCTTACTGGCGGGGCAATGAAAAGAACAAGCAGCTGACGCGTATCTATGGCATTACCTTTCCCCAACACAAGGAACTCAAAGCACACCTTTTACTATTAGAAGAGGCAAAAAAAAGAAATCATCAGAAGCTAGGGAAGGAGTTAGGGCTTTTTACCTTTTCAGAAAAAGTAGGCATTGGACTGCCGCTCTGGCTTCCTAAAGGTGCAGTGCTGCGAGAGACACTAGAGCGATTTCTTCGTGAGGCACAAACAAAAGCAGGTTATCAGCCTGTAGTGACGCCACACATTGGTCACAAAAGTCTTTACGTTACTTCTGGGCATTATGAGAAATATGGCCAAGATTCCTTTAAGCCTATTCAAACACCCCACGAAGAGGAAGAGTTTTTGCTCAAGCCCATGAACTGCCCACACCACTGTGAGATCTACAAAAGTGAACCTAGGTCCTACAGAGACTTGCCGGTACGTTTGGCAGAGTTTGGGACAGTATATCGTTATGAGCAGCATGGAGAGCTACATGGCTTGGCGCGTACCCGGTGCTTTACCCAAGATGACGCTCATATTTTCTGTCGTCTTGACCAGGTAAAAGAAGAATTTGAAAAAGTAATAGACTTGGTACTCTATGTTTTCGAGAAGCTGGACCTGCAAGTGTATACAGCCCAAATCTCGTTGAGAGACCCTGGGCAACCTTCAAAATATATTGGTAACGACCAAGACTGGGAAAAAGCTGAGAAAGCTATCCAAGAAGTAGTGGCCCAAAAGGGATTAAACACCACGAGGGAACTGGGAGAAGCTGCCTTCTACGGACCCAAGTTGGATTTTATGGTCAAAGATGCTTTGGGTAGAAACTGGCAACTAGGCACAGTACAGTTAGACTACCAGTTACCTGAGCGGTTCGGTTTGGACTACACAGGAGCAGATAATAAAAAACATAGGCCCGTACTGATTCATAGGGCACCCTTTGGCTCCTTAGAGCGTTTTATTGCCCTGCTGATAGAACACACCGGTGGCAAGTTCCCTCTTTGGCTAGCCCCTGACCAAGTGGCTGTATTGCCTATATCGGAGAAATATGCTGCCTATGCTGAGCAAGTGCATCAAACACTAGTGGCTCAAAAAATCCGCAGCTTTGTAGACCATCGAGATGAAAAAATAGGTAAGAAAATAAGAAGTGCAGAGCTTGGTAAAGTCCCATACATGCTTATCATAGGGGAAAAAGAGGTGCTTGAGAATACGGTGGCAGTGCGGAGACAAGGGGCAGATAATCAGGGCAATAAGCCGCTTGATACGTTTGTAAAAATGATTACTGACCTACTTTCTTAACCAAAAGCCTGGCAGATGACATAGTTTCTATGGGACTACTTGTTTTATTTTCAGGAACTTATCTCGATATTTGCTCCCCTTCTTAGTACTCTCTAAAGTAAAATAGATATCCGTAAACAAAAAAAACAGATATTCCGCAAAAGGGTTGAGGAACCTTATAGGATCAATCGGAGGATTACTGCGTCTGAAGTAAGGCTGGTGGGCGACAACGTAGAGATAGGAATTTATCCTATCGAGGAGGCACTCAGCATAGCAGTCAAGCAAGAGCTAGACTTGGTAGAGATTTCTCCAAATGCTGAGCTGCCAGTGTGCAAGGTAATAGACTACTCCAAGTTTAAATACGAGCAGAAAAAAAAGCAAAAAGCAATTAATACCAATGCGCAAAAAACAGTAGTAAAAGAGATCCGATTTGGCCCTAATACAGATGAGCATGACTTTAACTTCAAACTGAAGCACGCCACTAAATTTCTTAGTGATGGCGCTAAAGTTAAGGTTGTCGTACATTTCCGGGGCAGGACTATTGCTTTCAAAGAAAGGGGAGAGCTGCTCTTGCTCAAGTTTGCCCAGGCGTTGGAAGGACATGGTAAGATAGAGCAGTTACCCCAAATGGAAGGGAGACGCATGATGCTCACTATATCGTCTAAGCTTGTCAAAAAGTAGGCTAGACCATTAAAGAAATTCAATAAAATAAGATGCCAAAGGTAAAAACACACTCGGGAGCTAAAAAAAGATTTAGCCTAACAGGCACTGGTAAAATCAAGCGCGCACATGCTTTTAAAAACCATGAGCTAGGTAAAAAGACAACCAAGCAGAAAAGAAGGCTAACCCACAAAACACTGGTCCATAAGGCAGACGAGCCCAGGGTCAAAAAGATGCTAAATGTCTGATGCTTGATCAAGCCAATGACTCAATAGTTTATAAGTAGATAAAACAAATAAAAAATGCCCAGATCTGTCAACACGGTTGCCTCTAAAGCACGTAGAAAAAGAATCCTGAAGCTAGCCAAAGGCTATTGGGGCAGGAGAAAAAACGTATGGACTGTAGCCAAGAATGCAGTAGAGCGAGGACTACAGTATGCTTATCGAGACCGTAGGGTCAAGAAAAGGGAGTTCAGAAAACTTTGGAACCAACGCATCAATGCAGCTGTCAGAACGCATGGAATATCGTACTCTGTTTTTATGGGAAAGCTCCAAACTAGTGAGGTCGTATTAAACAGAAAAGTACTCGCCGATCTTGCTATGAACCATCCTGGTACCTTTGAGGCGCTGGTAAAGAAGGTGATGGCTTGAAGGGCACCAGGTATTTCGGTATCTTACTTCTAGAAGGGATAGAAGCGGTGGTTTTCGTAAACTTTTTCCAGAGCTCATAATAGCTATCTGAGCAGAGCGCCAGTTTTTCCAGTACAAAGCTCTCCTACAAAACTCCTAACAATAAAAATGATGGAAAGTATCAAAGTACTCTCTTGGAGAGAGGGCTAAAGTTACTTCTCCACACTGCTTAGAGCTAAGTATTGCGCAAACGGGAAACAGATCGAAAGAATGCTCAATGACTGAGATATAATGCGACCGCAGTACCATAATCTACGCTTAGCGCCCTTAAAAATTGGGAGATTGCAACCTCGGTAGATCCTACGGTTGTTTTTTCCGAAATACTATCCATTCCTTTCATCTAGCTCAATGGGTGCATGAGGTAAGTATTGGATGAAAGGCGACCCATACATTTTAAGATGTTTTGATCAGAACAAGCCTAATTGATAATTGTCTGAAGCTTAAGAGCGTTCCTTTTCGTATAGCAGATATGATGCTGTTGAAAACACGAAATGCTGGTATACAAGCTTCATAAGCTGTACTCTTAACAAAAAATTCTTACAAACTATTCAAAAGCAGCTTAGCTTCTATAAGCTGGTCAGCCTTCACCTTAATAACTTGCTGGTACGTAGTTAAGTAAGCCGCTCGGGATTTTGCTGGCGTGATACCTGCGTTCAAGAATGTGTCGTAGTGATGTAGCAATAGATAAAACGCGTAGTCGATAGCTCTTACTTTGACTACTTTCTTTTGTTGGAGTTGTGCACGCAAGGTAGGCGGTATTATCGTGCGATCTTTTCTAAAATATTTCAGACTACTCTCATAATCTCCACTATCGATAGAACGGATTAGGTAATCGTAAGCTTGTAAGAACTGCCGTGTGTCGATCAAAAAATTAGCATAGCTCGTCCATCAATCTACTTTAGATTCACTACTAGTTTTTACAGCTGATTTAAAAGTAGTTTGGGCTTTGTTAATATATTTCTTCTTCATTCTTGCTGGACAGCTACTATGTATAGCTGCGTGGTAGAAACGCCCCAAGTGATGACGAGCATCAGTTCGATAATACGGGTCTTTCACAAGATGAGCCGCTTTAAGACTTTTTTTGTAGTACCTCTCAGCTAGTTTGTGCTTCCCTAGGTTCATGTAGGTTATGCCCACCATCTTAAGAGAAGACATGTTGCCTACAAGCAACGCTTTCATGCTTTTATTTTCCTTGTATAGAGTCTTGTAGTTATTTGAAGAATGTTTAAAATTTTTTAAAGATTGTTGTAAGTCATCTAGTAAGTCATGGGTCATGCCTATGTCATACTGAACACGGGCTACATTTTGATCAGTTATGAAGAAGTAGGTGATGCTGAAATCAGACCTTTGCTTGGCTTTTTGTTCTCCCATGCTTTGGTACATATCCTTGGCCTTCTGGAGATAAGATAATTGCAGCGAATGGTTATGCATATGCCCATAAATACGTGCTATCTTTTCTATAAACTCCCCCGACTTGTATGAGGTGCCATTAAAATCGTACAGTGGCTTACACTTTTCTAAGGCTTTTTCATACCAAGATAGGCTCTTAGAGAAGTCGTTTATTTGTTCATAAGCATACCCTATAGATGAGATACAATCTACTGTGACAAACTTATGCGGGAATAATTTTTTATAAATATCGAGTGCTTCTTCGAAGCATAGTATGGCTTTTGAAAAATCTTTTAACTCTAGATAAGAAGTGCCTATGTTCTGTATAGCCTTTGCTTGAGCAAAAGACTCCTTATTATCTTTGCGTGACTTGTATACCTCTAATAACCGCATGAAGTACACCAGTCCTTGTTGAAAATCTTTCCGACCAAAGTAGATTAGGCCAATTTGGTTCAGTACGTCAGCTATGTTATCACTAAGCTCGCTATCAGCTAGTTCAGTATATACCTTCAGTGACTCCTGTAAATGCAGCAGTGCATGATCAAGATCTGATACCGCCCTACAAGAAATCCCCACATGAAACAGTGCGATAGCAACTTCTAGATGCGGGGTATTACTATACAACACCTTGAACGTTGCAAGAGACTCTTCTGCGTACAAGAGTGCTTTGTGGGGATTCCCTACGTTGTTATAAATTCTACCTATACTAGAAAGCAACTTGGCTATATCTACATGTGCCTGGTCTTGATATAAGGCCTTGTACATCTTTAGCGCTTTTTTATAATAAGCCAGCCCCTGCTGATGGTTATGCTGTTTTATGTAGGCGTTCCCTATATTTTCTAGTGTCTTGGCTGTCTTTTCGTGAGGCTTTTTACCGTGTTTTTCCTTCTGTTTTTCAAGTGCTTGTATAAGTGTAGGCAGGTCCTGTAGTGGCTGAGTAGGGGATGCTTCTTGTGTATCCTGCTCATACGCGGCTGCTTGTACAGGAAAGCTTTGAGACAGCAAAAGAAGTGCTATACCGCATCGGATGTAGTGATGAGTTATCCGGTGGTGGTAGATTGTAGGATGATGGTTTTTTTATACACGGGCGATAATTTTATTTTTTGATTATTATAGTAAAAAAGAGATTTAAACCATACTATCTAAATCAAAAATACCAAGACCAGCCTATCAACTTGGCGGCTTTCGGGTAAGGCTTTTTAAATTACGAAAGCGCAGTTATATCGAGAAGATATGCCATTAGTATATATAGTGTACCTATCTTTTATAGCACGCAGAACAGCGCCTAGACCGCTACCTGCACGCCAAGCATTCCAGCTGCGGCGGCCAGCACTCACCAGAGGAAGATAGTGATGCGACTAGGCCCATGGTTCTCCGACCAAACACCTGCGGCCACGGCGCTGTTGTTAGCAAGCAGTCAAGCTATCCCGGCACTACGCTCACTTAGCACTTGCACACCCAATCAACCCAGATTTTATAAGAAGGAAATTGGAAAAATAAAAATAAGTCTTGCAGCAGATTGCTGCGGAAAAAAATACTTAAAAAAGTCAAGCATACACACGAAAAATCTGAAGATTTTTAGAAATAGCTTGAAGCTAATCCAAATTCACGTGATATAAACGATAATAAAAGTCTTGTTAGGAACGGACTAGGCTCATGAAATAAAATAGATCTGCAGATTTACAGACCTAGTATGTCGCAGTGATTTTGACTAGTTTTTGATACTGATATTTTTTGTACTTTATTCCTCAATCGTGGTGAATTTTTTGTGTTGTAAAAGATGGGCAACGGGTTTTGGTGTCTATAGTCGGGTGTTTCACTTGATTGTTGAGCTTATTGTCGAATAAAATGATGGTCAAAACTGCTGTTCGTTTTGCTACTCTTATTATTTATCACTTGATTCTTAGTTTAATTGTGACAATTAATGGTGCATTGGCACATATTATGACCATTTCTGACTTTACTCCCCTTACAAAACTTCTGGAAGAGTGCGGCCGAGATACGCTAGTCATTTTTGACGTAGATCACGTACTGATTATGCCAACCGATGAATATACTCTCAATAGACATCCTTATCGCAAGCAACTGTGGCAAGAGATTGAAAGTCGCCTCTCAAAAGAAGACATGAAGGTCTTGTATGGCCTTACTGCATCTAAAGCGGAATGGCGGCTAGTAGATCCAGGCATCATTGGCATATTTACTCACTTAAGAAAACGTCAGATATCGTCAGTAGCACTAACTTCTATCTATACAGGAAAATTTGGCAATATTGAAAAGCTTGAGGACTGGCGCATCAAGCATCTTCATGATCTTGGTTTTGATTTTGGAAGCCTCACTCCAATACAAGGAGAGATGCTTCTTCACGAATTGGAAGAGCAAGACGGTGTGCCAATGTTGAAGTCTGGTGTTATTCTGACAGCACAGATTGACAAGGGTAAGGTACTAGAACGCATCTTACGTCGCAGCAACTATTATCCTGAAACAATAGTATTTATCGACGACATGCTAAACAATCTGGAATCTCTTGAAAAGTTGAGTTCCAAGCTTAAAATAAAGTTTCATGGTTTTCATTATACAGCTGCGTCTAATATACCGATACCGGTGATTGACAAGAAAATCGAAAAACTACGTTTCCAAATCTTAGAAAAAGAGCATCAGTGGTTGAATTACCAGGAGCTAGCCAATAGACAACTAGATATTGACTGACTCATGTAGCTGTCTTACGGTCGTAAAACATAAAAAATAAAGTATCCCCGACGTTACTTTGGGAACAAGAAGTTAAACGCAGCATTATATGGAAACATTTTCATCCTTGAGTAAAGAGAAAAAAGAAGCCATAGGCTTACTGTCTATTGGAACTTTTCTAGAATATTTTGATCTATTGCTTTATGTGCATATGGCGGTACTACTCAACGAACTCTTTTTTCCTAAAACCGACCCGCACACGGCAGCGCTTCTTTCAGCTTTTGCGTTTTGTTCGTCTTATATTCTCAGGCCACTCGGCGCACTTATTTTTGGATATCTGGGTGATAATATCGGGCGCAAATCGACAGTTATTATAACAACAACCATGATGTCTTTATCATGTTTTACAATAGCCAATCTCCCAACATACGAGCAAATAGGCATTACAGCGGCTTACATAATTACTATGTGTCGCGTTGTCCAAGGTATGGCTACTATGGGCGAGGTCATTGGTGCAGATCTCTATATAACAGAGCTGACTAAGCCGCCGATACAATACCCAGCTGTAACATTGATTGCAGTTTTTGGAGTTTTAGGTGGCACATTTTCCTTGGGAGTCGCATCGCTCGTTACTTCTTTTGGGCTTAATTGGCGCAGTGCGTTTTGGTTGGGTACACTAGTTGCCGTAATTGGCGCAATTGCAAGAACCCGCCTCAGGGAAACCCCTGATTTTGCTGACGCAAAACGCAGAATCAAAAATGCTCTAACCAAAGCTAAACATGACCCAGCAATTTTGAATCAAAACTCCATCTGGAGTGAAAAAGTTAATAATAAAACCGCGCTCTCTCTGTTTTTTATAGAGTGTTCTTGGCCTGTATGTTTTTATTTTGCCTATGTGTACTGCGGTAGTATACTGAAGGCATCTTTTCATTTTACACCAGAAGCAGTAATCCACCAAAATTTTGTTGTATCCATGATACAGCTTTTCAGTTGGTTTATAGTAGCATACTTGAGCTACATTGTGTATCCATTGAAGATTTTAAAGGTGAGGCTAGTAGTTTTTTTGATTTTTATAGCTTCGTCTCCTTACCTATTAAGCAATATTACTTCTCCGTACCAAATCATGGCGATTCAGGCATTTATTGCTGTATTTGGCTTTATGGGGACGCCAGCAGTACCAATCTTTTATAAACACCTTCCTATATTCAAGAGATTTACCTATGCAACTTTCTCATATGCCCTGTCGCGTGCGTTTGTATACGTAGTAACCTCTTTTGGCCTTGTATACCTGCACGCGTTTTTTGGCAATTATGTGGTGCTGGTGGTGATGATCCCAGCAGCCGTTGCTTTTATTTACGCACTTCATCATTTTGAGACACTAGAGAAAGAAAATGAGCATCATGCCTACTGAGAAGGTCATCGCATTGATCTTCATCGTTCTCGGTGGAAGTCAAGGTTGTACAAGCTTGAATTAGTTCTTCTTCTATGATTCTTGTACCAAGGAATGCTGCAAGAACGATAAAATTGCCTATGGTCTCCTTGACGATTCTCTTTATTGCTTCATGGGACTTAGCTCCTATAGTCTGCATGTTATGCAATCTGTCAAATTGCTTGATAAGCAATGCATCATATTTCTTTTGCTCAAACAAAACTCTAACTGTTTCAGCTGCACTAATTTTACGACCGTCATCACCTGCAATTCTTGTCAGGTCTACAACTTGATGTGCAATTACTTCGCCAAAGAGATGCTTAATCATTTCAAACGTGAGCTCTGTATCTTCAAGTGTGTCGTGCAGTATCGAGGTGACTATGATATCCGTTCTAAATAGATAATCAGAAATCATATAGGCCACTTCGAGAGGATGAGAGTAATACGGCTCTCCTGATTCTCTCTTCTGATCTCCGTGATACTTCTTAGCGTAGTAAATAGCCTTTTTTACTTTCGATATGTCTATCTTATCGTCTTCAGACCGAGTTGCATTAAGCAACAAGAGTTTGTCAAGTAGCCTATTGGAGTACTCGCAGCGATTCAATTCTGCCCACCACTCATGATGATCTTGCATGGTTATGTCATAAAATTATATCTACTCAACCCTATAATATATCTGCAATTGTAAGCAACCTCGGGCGAGCTATACTAGATTTTTCTAAAAACTGTACGTTGTACAACTCACGACAAGTTTAATTTTTACCAGGCAAAATGGCGAAGCCCTTGTATCTAAAAGGATTATGATGATACCTATTGGATCAGTTTTATTACGTCTCGTTTTAGTGATATAGGTTATGAAGACAATGTTAGTGAGCGAGCTGGAAAATATCTGCGTTCTTACACAAGTTCACTTGCCCATGTTTTTCCCTGACTAACACTGTTCTAATAAATCAATAAAATGTACAGTGTTGTGCTAGGCTTTTGAATCTGCCGAAGTAAAATATAGTTGGTTTTGAAATGTGACGATGTATTATACACTGCTGTACATAGCTGAAATTTTTATGAGCTTTTGTGGTGAACCGAGATGCAACTACTTTTTTGGCAGTATAGACAAGCCTAGCAAGGAGCCTCAGAAAGCAGCACTGACGCCCGGAAGACCACTTGTTTTTTATTACTTTCCTCAATTTTCTATTCAAAGATTCAATAGAGAGAGCAATCCTGTAATACAAATAATTTTACGACTACTGAGGACGGATCGTATCTTCTTTGAGATGCATTAAGAATTCTCTAAGGTTTTTGAGGGTGTGCACCAACTCGGTATGTCTATGCAGCTTGCTTTCGTTGTGCTTGATTGCCTCTTTAGCTCCTTGCAAAGTGTAGCCTTGCCCCTTGACCAGCTGATAAATGTTTTGCAGCTGAACAATATTTGCCTGGGTGTACCTTCGGGTACCTTGCTTGTTTTTTTGAGGCTGTAGGGAGGGAAATTTTTTTTCCCAAAATCGAATTAAGGAAGTGGATACACCGAGTAGCTGCGCTACTTCTCCGATAGCATAATATTTTTTGATGTTGTTAGAAGCCTGTATGCTAGAAATCATAAAATAATCTCGTAAACGATCTTTTTATTTCCCTCACCGCCTACCTCCAGCCTGCTTCTTTGCTGATGATCCAATCATGAGCCCTAGCACTCCAACTATCTTCTTATGTATAGAGGGGACTTAGGTACGCTTTTTTCTTGCTTGTAGTCTTTCAACAAGATGCAGTTGATAGGTGTCTTTTTTGTTTTTTTGCCACTTGCAAAGTCTTGGAGACTTTCTTATTCAGGATTTTAAAGTCACAATCATACTCTACCCACACTTAACCCACCGAGGGAAATTTTTTGCAAAACTCAAGCGCAGAAATATACACCAATCGATCTTCTTTTTTTAATCCTGTAGCACATAAGTCCTCACCCCACCAATCTGCTATTTCGACTGTATCAAAATCTGGGTGACTGCGCATTATTTGAAAAAAGCTAACTATTTTTTCGTTTTTATCTGTCACTTAATAAATCTTTGATTGATTAATAACTTCATTGACGGTTTTGGTTCCGCTGCTCAACGTTTCTTCTAGAGTAATGTGCCACATATTCACCTCGGTACTTGAGATCTAATCGAAGACTTGCTGAATTTAGATATGAAAGCTTCTAACGTATCATATAAGCTATGTCATACTTGTCTAGTTGTTAGATTATTAATGTCTAGCTTCAAATGATTGGCTAACATGAGAGGGAGAAAAGCACGCGAACTGTGATCACCTATTGTACGGTTTATCCCGATGTCAGGGTTTTTAATGTTCTTATCGCGCAATAGAGTTTTAAATCGTTCTAAAATGCTCCTTTTCACAGGATGAATCTTTTAGCTAGTTCTTTTTTGTCTGGAAACTTGCAAGAAGCTGCCTGTATTGTCCCTGCTTTCTCTACCACCTTGCCTGATTTTGCAGCCACCTCTGCAATTTCTGCCGCTTTCTCAACTTCCGTAGACGCCTTTACGCCTTTTACAGCACTCCCCACACACCCCTCTATCTTATTGATCTTCGCCACACTTCCCACCCCCTTGCCTGATTTTGTAGCTACATCTGCACCTTGGATCATCTCTGGGCCAAAGGCCATTTGGAGCGCCTCTGTACTCCAGATAGCCTAGCACACGTGCGTCCCTGTTATGGTACGCCTCAGTATTTATAGGCTCTCTCTGAGGTATTTGACTCTTTACAGCATTGTTAGGCCTCTTTTTGGCGTCCTTGAAACCCCTCTGGATTCTCCCACGCATACTTTCTCTTTCTTAATAAAGCTTGGACAACTTCAGAGACATTCGTGATCTTCTCGCCAATACCTAGCTTTAAATCATAATAAAAAACCGAAAAGTGGGTAAAAAGATCATTAACGCGGGTGGCTATAGTAACGGCTATGCTGGTACTTGAATCGTTGAAGAATACTCTTAGTCAGCATGGCTAATCATCTTCTTTTACTTTTTAGCGCCACGCATCTATCGGAACGCCATACATCTCCAAAGCTACTTCCTTGCAAGCGTGAAGGGTATCTTAGTCATCATCTCGCACACATTTCTCATGTTTAAACACACACAAATAAAAGCCGACATTCGGTAAATCTTCCTCTATTTTGAACGTAAATCCCCCGAACGTAGCTACAAAACTTTTAAAACACTCCCTACTAGTTTTCTTTGGGATAAATCCTGTGATTCTCCTTGATAGCATCACGCCATTTACAATTTCTGAATACGCGGAGATGTAAATGAGGTGCATCCTCGTGCGGATTTTTAATATCAAACCTAAGTTTTCTTAGACCATCTTTCGAAATGACATCTCCTGAATATTTTGTGATCTCACCAACAGGAGCTTTCACCCCCAGAACAAGCAAGAACAAGCACAGCAATCCACTCTGCGCTGCTACCATTGATGAGATGGATGGTTATCTCTACATCAATCTAGAGCACCAGTCTAAGGAAGGAAAGTAAATTCCATGCTACCCACGACTTATGCATACACTTGTTACGGACTGGAGTGGTCATATGCTTGTTAAGTCATACTTATCAGATAAAAGCATGCCACAAGATGATTACAAGAGTATTGATCAACTAGAGCAGGGAACAGGCTGAGCCATCAAGCTAACCATTTCTATTCCTCATCAGTCCATGCCCTCAAAACTGTGCCCTATGCGCCTATCACAACTTCCAACCCCTGAGTTTTACTAACTACTATGCAGAGCAAAGAAAG
>JANPMB010000014.1:0-17883 GCA_031422615.1 Amoebophilaceae bacterium | reverse complement strand
TTACAGCAAATCAACACGCATCTCACCAGGCATAGAGTATTGGTAAAACAAGGGACCATGGTAGATGCCTCCGTGATACCTACTCTGCGTAAGCCTCAAGGCAGGAAAATCTACTCGATCCAGCCTGAGGGGCCAAGAGCCCATGCAGCGTTCTCTACAACCAGGGGTAGACCAAGCAGCCAGATGGGTCAAGCAGGGGGGCTACAAGTGCCATTACCTCGCTAAGTCTAAGGGGGGCAGTCCAAACGACGGCTGCTAATGCCCATGATAGCCAGTGCCTAGACGCCTGTCTGCGTAAGGTTGGCCTACATACAGGGAGTCGTATACTGGCCGACAAGGGCTACTGTTCTCAGCGCAATGAAGCCCTGCTAGATAGTAGGGAACTCGGTAGTGGTATGCAGTGCAAAGCCTACAGGAATAAACCATGGACTCGTTGGGCGAAGTAGTATCATCAACTGTTGGGTAAGGTGCGCTTTAAAATAGGGCGGGTCTCCGGGAGTATCAAGCGTTGGTTCGGAGGGTTAACGGCCCCGCTATGTGCCCTAGTAAAGACCCACGGCCAGCGTGTGTTGGAGGCCCTGGCGTACAACTTATATAGGTTCCCTGAGCTTATTTATGTCCAATGCACAATAATTATGGGAACATGATCGCCTAAGAAGCCTCCCAAAAAGAGTACATGTGATCTGGTCACTATTCTGCCACAGTCTCGAAACAATAGGGTGGCTAACAAATAGGAATACTCTCACAGGAGAGGCCTAATACACCGGTAAGACAAGAGGGATGAACAAGAACCAGGTAGATAAGCGTTCAAAAAAGAAAAAGCCAACTAGGAACCATATTGCCATAGTCTCATGGTTTGAACAAGCACCCTAAGAAGAAGTTCGAATCTTTCGGGAGGCTAGCTCCAAGAGCATGTCGTACTGTTTTGCATCTAAGTCATTGGCGAAGTAGTGAGCAGGATTTATTTCCTTTCTGTTTCTTACCACTTCATAGTGTAAGTGGGGGGCTGTAGACATACCAGTACTACCTACATAGCCTACACACTGCCCCCGTGCCACTTTTTGCCCAGGTTTTACTGTAAAATCCTGCATGTGGCAGTATTTGGTTAAGAACCCGTAGCCATGGTCAATCTCAACTTGGTTGCCATACCCTGTGAAGCTTCTTTTGGTTAGCCTCACAACACCGTTGCCGGTGGCATAAACAGGAGTGCCTCTGGGAGCAGCAAAGTCTACCCCTTTATGCATGGTGGGAACTTTGTGAATGGGGTGGAGGCGCATACCAAAAGGGGATGACACGTATTTTAGGTCTTTGTTGGAAAGGGGTTGAATGGCGGGTATTGCAGCTAGCCTCTTCTCATTTTCTAGCGCTAGCTTCTGAATCGCATCGTATGATTTGGACTGGATGTATAACTGTTGTTGAAGCTGTTCTACTTTTTGAGCGGTAGTCGTAATCAATTCGTGCTTGTCTATCAGATCTTGGTAACGATATGTATCACTAATGCCTGTTTTTTTTATAGGATAGGAAATAGGCTCCACCTCTAATATCATGCGATAAAGGCTGTGATCTTGGTCTTTCAAGTAGGCCAGTACTTGAAGACTCTTGTCTATTTCTTGCTGAATTTGATCGTAGTGTAACCGAAGCAGGGAATTTTCTTGCTTGAGCCGGACTTCTTGGGGAGAATCAAAGTAAGTGGTATAGCCCCTAAAAATGACAACAGCAACCACACTAGAGACCAATAGGAAGCCCAATAACCCGAAGAAGACATCCCACTTTGAAGCCTTGATCCTTTCGTAATTGCAGGTCTCTATATTGTAGCAGTACTTTATCCGTGCCATGTCATGGATAGATAGCCTGAATTCTCGTAGATTTGCCTTTTCTTTGCAAGCATGCCTACAAAATAAGCAGTAATTCTATTGAATTCCAAGTTTGGCACTCGCAGAAAAGTTTTAAAACTCTCCATAAAATGAAAGCAGCAGAGGCCAGGAAGCAGTTTATCGAATTTTTTGAACAAAGGGGCCATAAGAACGTGGCTGCTATACCTATTGTGAATAAGGAAGACGCCACCTTACTATTCACCAATGCAGGTATGAACCAGTTCAAAGATTTTTTTCTGGGTCACCGAACGGCCCCCTACCACCAGGTAATTAGCGTGCAGCCTTGCCTCCGGGTATCGGGCAAGCACAATGACTTGGAGGAGGTGGGTACGGATACGTACCACCACACAATGTTTGAGATGTTGGGCAACTGGTCGTTTGGGGATTATTTTAAGGAAAAAGCAATCCAATGGGCCTGGGAGCTATTGACTACAGTGTATCAACTGCCGCAGGAGAGACTTTATGTAACCATTTTTGGGGGAGATGACCAAGACCAGCTGGGACCCGATCACGAGGCCAGAACTATTTGGGAGCAGTACATAGCAGCTGAACGAATATTGCCGCATGCCAAGCGGGATAATTTTTGGGAGATGGGTGATACGGGCCCTTGTGGTCCTTGTACAGAGATTCATATAGACATTAGACCAGAAGCAGTCCGACAGCAAGTGCCGGGTCAAGAACTTGTGAATAAAGATCACCCACAAGTGATCGAACTGTGGAACCTGGTCTTCGTACAGTATAACCGCCTGGCTACGGGTCTCCTTGAGGATTTGCCTGCCAAGCATGTAGACACAGGCCTGGGCCTGGAGCGGTTGGCTATGGTGCTGCAAGCCAAAGATTCTAGTTACGACACAGATCTTTTTGCACCGCTCGTAGAAGCCATCGCTACTGCGGCGAGCCAGGTGTACGGACGGAAGGCAGCAATTGATACGGCTATGAGAGTGATAGTAGACCACATTCGTGCAGTAACTTTTTCCATTGCAGATGGACAACCTCCTTCGAATGTCAAGGCAGGCTATGTAATCAGGAGAATTCTTAGGCGGGCAGTGCGCTATGGCTATACATACCTGGGCTTTAAGGTACCTTTTATGTACCGTCTAGTAGGAGTGCTGGCTCAGCAGTTGCAAGCAGTATATCCACACTTGCAGCAGCAACAAGCCCACATTGAAAAAACTATCAGGGAGGAAGAAGAAGCATTTCTTAGAACCTTGACTACGGGCTTGCACAAGCTAGACCAAATTGGTCAGGTACTACAAGGAAAGTCTGCTATCATTGATGGCGCCACAGCCTTTGAGCTGTATGATACGCATGGCTTTCCTTTGGATCTAACGATACTCATCGCAAAAGAACAGGGCTTGATAGTAGATGAAGCAGGGTTTTTACAAGCGCTGCAGGCCCAGCGCCAACGTTCTAAACAAGCGGTTACGGTAGCACAAGGTGACTGGGTTACGGTGATGGAAGGAGCCTCTCCTTCTTTTCTAGGCTATGATCAGCTGGAAGAAAAATCCCGAATCGTCAAGTATCGCACAGTTAAAACGGAGGAAAAAAAAGTATATCAGGTGGTATTAGATCAAACACCTTTTTATCCAGCAGGTGGTGGCCAAGTGGGTGATACAGGGTGTTGGGTGGCAGCAGGAGAGAGGATAGCCGTGTTGGATACTAAAAAAGAAAATGACCTTATCATTCACTATGTAGACCATCTCCCTGTATCGATTACAGTACCGCTACAGGCCATTGTGGACCAGGAAAGGCGGGCGCTGACTGCAAATAACCACACAGCCACCCACCTTTTGCATGCTGCCCTGAGGCAGGTTTTGGGCTCTCATGTGGAGCAGCGGGGCTCTTTGGTCAACAATCAGTTGCTGAGGTTTGACTTTTCACATCCTACCAACCTGAGTTCTCAAGAACTTACACAGATTGAAAGTACTGTCAATCAAAAGATTAGAGACAATATTGTCTTACAAGAACAGCGCCATGTGTCTTTGTCAGACGCCAAAACCATGGGTGCGGTGGCACTTTTTGGTGAGAAGTATGGCGAGCAGGTACGTGTTATTACGTTTGATCCTGCGTTTTCTGTAGAGTTGTGCGGTGGTACCCATGTGTCTGCTACGGGCCAGCTTGGCTTTTTCAAGATAACGGCCGTGGCTGCGGTGGCTGCTGGCGTGCGTCGAATAGAGGCGGTGACGGCCGTGGCTGCTGAACGTTTGGTGCACCATCAACTGACCCTGCTTAGTACCCTAAAAGCATTGCTCAAGCATCCCAAAGACCTCACACAAGCAGTCCAACAGTTGCTGCAAGAGAAGGCTGCACTAAATAAGAAATTGGCCACCTACGAAGCCGTACAAGTTCAAACCATCACTGACCATTTGCGCAGCAACCTCAAAACCATCCATGGTATTCACACCATGATTGCTCAGGTAGCATTGTCTCAAGTAGCCGCCCTCAAGCAGGTAGCTTTGGCTTTGCAAGAAGTAGGGCAACCGTACTTTGTAGTACTGGCTGCTGTTGTGGAACAAAAACCCCATATTGTGGTAGCCCTTTCTGCTAATTTGGCTCAGCAATGGCCACAAAATGCTCAGGAAATCGTCAAAAAATTGGCAACATGCATTCAGGGTGGGGGAGGGGGTAACCCTACTTTTTCGACTGCTGGGGGAAAAGAAGTGGGTGGTTTGCCGCAAGTGCTGCGGATGGCTAAAGAGATACTCGAGAAAAACATGGCAAAGAGGGACTATGAAGGAAATCCATGAACACGTCTATTAGAGAAAAGTATACCGTTGTCCTTGGCCTGGAAGTGCATGCACAGCTGTCTTTGCAACGCAAGATGTTTGCGCCAGAAGCAGCAGCCTATGGAGCCTTGCCCAATACCCAAGTGAGCACAGTGACCTTGGCACATCCCGGCACTCTGCCCTTTATTAACCAGCAGGCAGTTGCTTATGCCATCAAAATGGGGCTGGCTTGTCATTCCGACATTACTCGAGAGAGTATCTTTTCCAGAAAAAACTACTTCTACCCTGACTTGCCCAAAGGTTACCAGATTACGCAAGACAAAACGCCCATTTGCCGGGGAGGGTACCTGACCATAGATACGCAAGAGGGCCTTGAAAAAAGAATTGCTTTAGAGCGCATTCACCTGGAAGAAGATGCTGGAAAATCGGTGCATGGTTTGGTGCATGGCAAGACGTTGCTAGACTTTAACCGGGCTGGCGTGGCACTTATTGAGGTGGTGACTCAGCCAGTACTAAGAACGTCTGCAGAAGCGTATAGCCTGCTGGGCGAGATTAGAAAGCTGGTTCGGTATTTGAACATTTGTGATGGCAATATGGAAGAAGGTTCGTTGCGCTGTGATGCCAATATCTCGGTGATGCTGAAGGGTGCCCCCGTGTTTGGACAGCGCGTAGAAGTTAAAAATATGAACTCTATTCGCCATGTACAGCTGGCCATTGAGCATGAGATCTACCGTCAGATTACAGTGTTGGAAGGGGGAGGCACTGTTATTTCAGAAACACGTTCTTACCATGCTGCTACGGATACTACACAGTCCATGCGGAAGAAGGAAGTGCTCAAAGATTATCGTTATTTTCCAGAGCCTGACCTGCCTCCGCTGGTCGTGTCAGAAGAATGGATCGAAGCATTGCGGCAGGCCATGCCGTTGCTGCCTAGGGAGTTTTGTAAAAAATTTATTGATACTTACCAACTACCTGCCTATGATGCCTCGGTGTTGACTGAGGACAGGGACACTGCTCTATACTTTGAGGAATTATGTCAGCTGACAACATACTATAAAGCAGCTTCCAACTGGGTTATGGGACCTGTAAAATCTTACCTCAACGAGCTGACACTATCGATCAAGGCGTTTCCGTTGCAGCCCATGACCTTGGCTGAGCTTATCGTACTGGTGGAGCAGGATCAGCTTAGTTTTTCAGTAGCGTCGCAAAAGCTCTATCCAGCCCTACTAGCTCAGCCTGATAAAAGTCCTTTGGCACTGGCCCAAGCACTCAACTTGCTTCAGGAAAGCGACACAGAAAAGATACAAGTTCTTGTCAATGCGGTCATTGTTGACTACCCAGACAAGGTAGTAGCTTACCGAAATGGGAAAAAAGGCATTCTAGGCATGCTGATGGGTGAAGTGATGAAAAGAAGCCAAGGCAAGGTAGCACCCAAAGTAGCCAACGCGCTGCTTCAGCAATGCTTAGAAGATGCCTAAACACATCATGGTATTGATTAATTTAAACTTCGATTAGCATAGCAATGACCCCTTTTTTTGAAAGTGTAAAAGTGCTCCTAAAAGCGCATACATGGCTTATTTATCCTTTATCTGTATCAAGTATTGCTATTTTCTTCACCTATGCTTGCTACCTTTTCTATCAGAAAATACACCCTAGACTTACTAAAAGGTATTTCATTACAAGTGCTCTGCTTGAGGCGATTCATTGGCCATTGGTTGTTTTTATCTGGGTGCAAACTGTAGCTTCCATCATCAAAATTTTTACCTCGAAGATGGATGATACGTTGGTTCATCTGATATGGCAGCTACGTGATGTTGGTCTTACGTTGCTTTTTGCATGGGTTTTTGTGCGTTTTATCAAGCTCTTTGAAGAACAGCTTTTATTAGGCCATTTAGCTAAAAAGCGCCCAGATGAAACGACGGTCCAAGCCACAGGAAAGTTACTGCGCGTGGGTGCTATCATCATCGTCATTCTATTTATTCTTCCGCTGCTAGGAATTAATATTTCTGGTATTGTAGCATTTGGTGGAGGTTCCGCCATTATACTTGGTATTGGTGCGCAACAAATTTTTGCCAATTATTTTGGGGGACTTGTAATCTACGCAGACCGTAATTTCAAGGTTGGGGACTGGATTTCTTCTCCTGACAAGGACATAGAAGGACAAGTAGAAGATATTGGTTGGCGTGCTACGCAACTTAGGACGTTTGATCAGAAGGTATGTTATGTGCCCAATGCTGTTTTATCTTCTATCATTGTTGTCAACTCCAGCAGGATGAAGAACCGCTGCATCAAGGAGATGATCGGAATTCGCAATACAGACGCCGCTGTGCTTGATAAGATTACTCAAGAGATACGCACCATGCTGCAAGCGCACCACGGGATAGACCAACGAAGATTATTGCTGACACACTTTACAGGGTTTGGGCCTTCTTCGCTTAAGATTAATATTTATGCTTTCACAAGGACTGTAGACCGCAAGATTTACCACGATGTGCAGCAAGAAATTTTCTTAAAGATCATCCAAATCATTGAGCAAAATGGCGCCGTACTTGCCCTTCCTCTAACACTTCGTGTACCTGAATCCTAAGAGATAGGGAAAATCTATCCCGAGTTTTAATAAGGAAGTGTGTATTTTGAAAGCGTAGTCTCAAAACCGACATAGATTTCTAGTTGTCTTGCTGCTTTTGAAAGAAACAGACTCACTTCGTGCTTATTGTGCCAAGGGACGTCGTGGAGCAGCCTGCCTGTGTGATCGTAAAGGTAGGTAAGCTGCTCGTCGATGTTGATGAGTACATAGTACTGGTGAGTGTCATCAAAATTATAGTACTGCAATAGCAGGTGCTGTGCTTGGTGTTGTGCTTCAAAAAGTAAGCTCCCCGTCTTGTCCATGACCGTTATCTTATTTGCATCCTGTCGCATCATGACGTACTGATGGCCCGTTACGGAGTTAGGACACAAAGTAAAGCTAGAAGCATCCTTGGAACAATCAAGCTGCACTGCCTCTTGCATGCACCCAGTTAGATTCAGACAGATATGTTGGCCTGTATCGGTCAAGACAATCAGAGAAGTATCATTAACCGTCTCGCCTGTGCGTACTAATAATGGATGGTGTACGGGTGCTTTGAGGTCAACAGGAAACCCAGGGTAGTTTTGGCCTTTTCTATTAAGTGCTTGTAGGGTACCATTCGTTTGTAATACTAAGAAGTAATCTTTCCCTTGCACCCTGAGGTGCAAGGGCGTACTTGCAAAACCCTGTCCCAAAGACCGAGGATTCCAAGCAGGCAAGGGCCGATAGTGTTTGTCTTTCAGGTAGATATTACCTTGTGCAGTGGCTATTAAGAAACGGTACTGCTTGTTATTTCTATAATCCACCACACGGAGGCCCGCAAGCTGACCGGGTTGGTGCAATAGGTGTGGATACTTATTTATTTTGTGGCCAAGATAGTCTAATAAATGGAGCTGTTTGTCTGTAGCAAATAAGTACTGTGTCTTGTTGTTCTTGTAATAATCCACCTCAAAAAAGTCCGTAGTGATAGGACCCTCTAAGGGTTTTTTCCACAACATTTTCCCAGTGGGGTCCAGAAAATATAATTGGTGCAGGGCATCTTGCAGCAGTATATAGTGGCCTTTTCCTCGATGGCTTTTGACCAACCAAGGACGGTTGATCATGGGTGCTTCTGTTTGAAAGATGGTAGAGGTAGTCAGTGTCTTTTGGAGTGTATCTTCCTGTGTTGTTGCCTGCTGAGTAGCGCTTTCCCTGGTTGGTTCTGTTTCTTCTTGATGGTTTAATAAGATGCTTATATAACAACCTGTATCTGGTTCGTGCAAAAGCTGCAAACTGACATGTCGAAACTTTTGAAAAGCGCCAGCATGTGTCTTGCATACTTGCTGCCAGGCAGGCTTGAGTGAATGGATAATTTGAGGCCATGCTTTTTTAAGATCAACAAAGAGGCTAAAATGAGCTTTGTCGAGCGTGCTTTCTAGCCATACATTTTGTTGGGGAGCATTGGACCAGGTTTTTCCTTGTCGATACTGGGAATGCCACGTTTGTAAGCCAATTTGGCTATTGGCCAAAACAATATAGTCGTTAACTTGAGCAATGTAGCTGGCCTCGAAGGCTGGAAAGAGTTGTCCCGGTAGCCAATTCTTAAAATAGTCAGTCGTCAGTTTGTGGGTACTGACAGGCAAATTTAGTTCCTGCGATGACAATGAAGTGAGCAGGTTAGATCCCTGCAGTGCCCCAATAAATGCCTGAGGATCACGCACTTTTATAAAGACGAGCTGTTCTTTTTTTTGGTTGTGTCCAGTGGCTAGTGTACAGTGTCCTATTTCTCCTTGGAGCAAAGGATCAAGGGTGCCAGAGAGCAGGTTGCTAGCATTGCTTTCTGATGTTTCACCCACTTTCGGCGATGATCTGTATTGTTGAAATGAAGCTAAAAGCTGTTCCGCATCGCTAAAAGTAAAATGCTGCAGCACGGCCGTATTTTGGGGTATGTAAGGCGCTAGTAGCATGGCGTCAGCAGCCTGGCTAGGCAGTGTATGCGTCAAGTACGACGAAGAAGTTGTTTCCTGGTCTCTAGCAAAGCCACTGAACAGCAGGTGGTGATGGGTCAGTTTGAGGTTGAAATGGCTGGCCAGGGCAAACGTAGTCAGAGAATCACTGAAGGTGTCTACTTGGCCTGGTTGTACAAAGGTGCGTAAGAGTTGGGGTAACTGGCTGAAGTTAACATAAAGGCTACCTTGCGTATTGGCTCCTTTTTTAAGGTCTAAAAATTCTGTTTTCTGTTTACTAGCTAGCCCTCGCACCACATCTTCAATTAGTAAAGAGGAGTAACTGACAATAATATATTGTCCGTGTTTGGTATAAGAGAGGGGCTGAGTGACACCATGCTTACTTAACTCTGTAATCTTATATCCTGCATATTTTCTAATCGTTTGACTGTATGCTTTTTCTTTTTCTATTTTGAGCGTAATTGCTTCTAGTATTCCTTGTGTAGCTGCATCGTACATGTTGAAATAGAAAATATATCCCAAGTGCTCTTCGCCTAGCCCGTGAACAGAGACGGTAAGTGGTACTTTGTCTAGGTTTTTAGGAGCTCCTACTAGGTTCCTAAGAAAGCTGAGACCATGTTGTATGGCTACAAAAGCAGGTACTTGGTTGAGGGTTTTGGCCATAGGCATTTGCCTAAAGTGTTCCCATTGTTTACCAAAATCTGCCACTTCATACACCAGGGCTGCGCTTTGAGGGATGTAGGGCAACGCTTCTTCTGCCTGCTGTGCACTGCGCCAATGGTTGTAGTAGAGATAAGTAGCACTGGCCAGTACTAGAAGAAATATGATCAGGAAGACGGGTAGCTTTTTCAAATTAGTTGAAGGCTTAGATAATTACTTTTCAGCGCAAGCAAAGCTACATAGGTCGTGCGACTCCTTCAAGGTAGGGAGCATCTCCAATCACAGTCTATCAATCCAAACAGTCAACGTTATGTCATAGTTATTTTCCATGATGCATAAGATGTACTAATTGTTTGGTCTCAAAAAATGAGTCATCAAAGAAATCACTGATGGTATAGGTAGCATGCCGCCCGGGCAGTTTGATGGTTTCTTTGCCTTTGAGATATAGGATGCCATTAGGAATGCGGTGCCGGTCTTGGAAGGAAATATTGTTTTTAACCCAGCCATAGAAAGGGACTAGGCCGGTTACTGCCCTGCCAAGAATAAAGTCATACTGCCCCTCAAGATTTTCGGCCCTGATCTGATTGGCAGATACGTTAGCTAATCCCAACTCTTCAGCAATGTGCCGTACAGCACGGATTTTTTTGCCAACAGAATCTATAAGATGAAATTGAGCTTGTGGGAACATAATGGCCAGAGGAATCCCTGGAAAACCACCCCCTGTACCTACATCCAGTATTTGAGTGCCAGGCTCAAAAGCTATTACTTTGGCAATACTGAGGGCATGTAATACATGTTTTAGATAAAGATGATTGATGTCGTTGCGAGAGACTAAGTTGAGTTTGGCATTCCAGGCCTTGTAGATAGGCCCTATTTGTTTGAACTGTTCCTGTTGCTTTGTGGATAGGTCGTCGAAGTAATAAAATATGATATCGGAGGGCATCAAATTATAGATTTCTTTGCTTGTCTTAGTCAATAAGAATACGCAGCGTTATGCGCGTGTCATTGTTGAGTGATTAGCAGATAAGATGTACTAGCCTATGGTTCTCTTGCAAGATAGCCAAAGCCTCATGGCCTTTGCAGAATAGTAAGTCAATAATGCTCAAATTGGGGTGAAATACTTTGCCAAATACTTGCTGATACTGGACTGGGTAGTAATAATTACTTGGGTCCAGGCGAGTTTTCGGGTGAACACTATATCGGGCGTCTACTAAAGGTCCTACCAATTTTTTTTCGTAGTGTTCTGATAGTTCAATTTTTTTCTCGAGTTGTAGGAGCTGCAGGGAGGTTTGCAGTAGTGCCAGATTAAGATCGAATAAGTAGATATATCGTCTCAGAAAAACAGCATGAAAATATTCCGCAAAGTATTTGAAGTAAGGAGCCTTGCTATAGGCTGTGCAGAGTGCTCGCCAGTGTACGTCTTGCCATGGTTCGCTATAGTCTATCTCCACTATTTTGTACGGCAGCTTACTACTTCCTTTACACACCGGAATAGTCAGGCGGTCTACTTTCTGAGAAGTGAGCACGTAGCACCTGTTGCGGTAGGTCTGCTTATGATAAGACTCCTGGGCTTCTAAGCGGATCGTATGATAAGGGAACAAGCAGGAAAAATACTCCAGGCTTGGGAGGTAGTGAAGATCTATCAATAAGGCGGAGGTAGACATACGGTCCTGTCTTCTTGCGTTGCTCGCTCACTGTCGTGTGTCAATCGCATCAATTTTCTGTCGAAGATAATAAACGGAAGTCCTATTAGTACTATACTGAACAAAAGGAGCGTCAAAACGTCAAGTTGCTTAAACAAACAGACGGTACCAGTAGGATGCTAGCCAACCAGCAATACCCTACCATTGCCAAGAAGACACTTATCATAGATGGCCTTACAAGTTGGGTCGTTGTTTTAAGTAATAAAAGCCAGGAATACGGGTGACAGGGAAAGTTTTCCTATTATGTAGAAGAGATCTGCACTCAAAACCTCCTTGGGAAGAATCTGCTAGAAAAAGTATCCAAATAAGTGCACATTCCGTAAAAGCTAAACCGTTACCACATCTCAAGCAGGAAGGGAATAGATAATCTTGTGGGGAGCTGTCCTAGTAATACAGGAGAGTTTTTGTGCGTCCACAACTTATAGAGGAGAAAATTAGTTTTTTACAAATGGTTAAAACGACCCCAGAGATAGCCTATGAGGCTTGGGCGTTCGAATAAGGTATGAAAACGTCTTCACAAGAGGTGCTCCATGCGCTTACATGTAGCTTACAAGTCTGCATAGACCCTCTTTGCATAGTTGTTTATGTGTGTATTAC
This sequence comes from Amoebophilaceae bacterium, assembly GCA_031422615.1. Taxonomy (GTDB): domain Bacteria; phylum Bacteroidota; class Bacteroidia; order Cytophagales; family Amoebophilaceae; genus UBA8403. The sequence goes on along the minus strand of JANPMB010000014.1, from coordinate 5,811 downwards.
TATGCTATATTCACGGCCGGTTGTCATCAATAGGAGAGGTGGGTGAGTGGCTTAAACCAGCAGTTTGCTAAACTGCCGTACGTTTTATGTGCCGGGGGTTCGAATCCCCCCCTCTCCGCCAACTCCCACAAGCTTAGTTACCCACTTCTTAGGACTAGATGTACGTATTGTGCATCCCTCTTTTCTTGTTTCAAGAAACCCTCAAAAAAATACTGAAAAAATGTTCCAAAGTGTACCTTGAAGGGCCAGGAAACTGTATATTCAGATTGAGTGATGCGTGTTCGTACCTTTCATTACACCAAGGAGATATACGGAGTGATATCAGTAGGTGTAACGAAGGTAAACCTTACAATCTGCAAAAATGTCTCAACGCGTTTTCGTGGGTATTAGCATGCCCCAAGAAATTACAGAAGAGTGTATGAACATTCAGGCGGAATTGTCTGACTTGTCTGTACTTTTTATTCCTCCAACAGATCTTCACCTCACCTTATTACCCCCTTGGGAAATGATCAATCAGTCCTTGATTGAGGAGAAAATACGTATTGCACTCCGGCACACCAAAAGATTTAGTCTTCACCTAGAGCACCTTGTCTTTGGGCCTAATACTATGAAGCCGCGCTTTATATGGATTTTGTGTAGTGCGTCGGCAGAACTTATTCAGCTGAAAAAGGCGTTACTTTTAGCGTTTCACATAAGTGATCATATTCCCTTTATACCGCATTTGACCCTTGCCCGACTTTCTCAAGAAGATGGAAAAAGGCTTAAGCACCAACCTATTAAACAGCCCCTTAAGCTTTCTATGCCTGTAACGTCAGTAGAGCTTTTTGAATCTCCTCATCAAGGGGGAGCTGGCTACAAAATTTTGGCCTCAATACCTATACCTTTTCATGGGTCAAAATTTTCTCATTAGCAGCTTCAGTTCTTGCGCATTTTGTTAACCAAGGTGTGGGCTTTTCATCCTACGTCGGTCTGGCTACGTCTAAAAAAGTGGGGGATGTAAGTTGGCAGCGGATGAAAAAGTGATAGAACCAAATACATGCTTAACTCTCGACTAGAGATGAGCAGAGGAGAAGGAAAAAATAAGCCATGGAGCCCGGAGGTTACTAGAAAGAGCGATGTGCCCTATTGTGTGGTGAGTATTTCTGTTTGGAATAGTCTTAAAAACACTGCAACGGCCCTGAAACGTGTTGCAGAGCAAAGTACATACGGCAAACATACTCCGCTTCGGTCTTTTATGTAGGTGCTTGATTTTTATATCAATCGTGCGGTAAAAAACTGTCTGTAGAGCACAATGCAGTACTTACTAAAAAAAACGATGCATGACATGCTTTTTTATAGATGAACATTATTTTAGGGTTGTGAGTGGGAAGAAAGTGATCACTAAGTATCTTGAAATTTTTCTTCAGCTATGATACCGGTGGTGGGCGATCAATAGTTGCGGCTAGGAATCTGTGGATATTATTGCCAGTTTATGTATCATGGCTTTCAGCAAGGTACCCTATAACACCCCTGTTCTATGGCTTCTCATCATGAATTTCGTAAAAGTAATGCTAGGTTTCTTAAAACAGGATCGCTCAAGATACCTCAACCGAGTCGCGAGGCAGAACATGATGAATGTGGTCAAGGGCGCAAGGGAGTTACAGAATGCCCAGAGTGTCATAATGTACATTTTAAAAAACGATGGCATCGTTCTCTCCATGAGCTCAACGCCCATGTCAAGTCAATACTACAAGTTGATAACAAGGTATTGTGCCGTGCATGTAGAATGACTCAAGACCATCTTTTTGAGGGGGAGCTTTTGATTAAAGAGTGCCCTGAGAGGCATCAAGAAGAGTTGCTTCGCCTCATTCATCATGTTGGCAAGCGAGCTAGAGAGATAGATTCACAGCATAGAATCATTAATATTGACAAAACTGACCTAGAAGTATATCGCGTTACTACCACAGAAAATCAACTTGCAGATCGGATTGCCAAAAAAATAAAAAAAGCATTTAATACCGTTGGGATACATTTATCACATTCCAAAGAGCCATATAAGGTAGATCGGATTCATGTCACCTTTCACAGCCTGTAATCCAAGATACTAATAGGTAAGCAAGCCACCTTATACCAGGCTAAGGCGACGCTATTTGACCAGTAGGGGTTAATTATCATTAGGTATATACGCTATCCTATGTGGCAGTTCATACGACTTGATGTAGGCCTTTTTTGTTGCGTTGGGCAGCCTCACCATGTTGATTTTGTCGTCTTTAGTGCTCGATAAACAAGATGCTATATTTCTTCATTACCCCAATTATAATTAGGGTAATGAAAGTGGGCTCCTTGAATAGGGGATGTTTATATGTATATTTGAAGCTTTCGCGGAAGAGCTTCTTCTCTAGCTTTAGTGAAGGGCCCTTGTTCGGGGCGTAGCGTAGTCCGGTTATCGCGCCTGCTTTGGGAGCAGGAGGTCGCAGGTTCGAATCCTGCCGCCCCGACGAAATCATCAAATTTTTACGCTGGTATCGGAGATTTGTACGAAAACGAAATTACTAGAAGAGGGGGAGCTTAAACAAATATTTGTTTTACGGGAGGAGGTACTTTCTTTGCCTTTGCCTATCATGGCTTAGCGTTGCTTTTGTTTGCAAAAGCGTGCTACAAAATTTGCACTACACTATTTCGTAGTGACCTTCTGTGCTGCGCTTATTTTTGATGCTCATGTAAGTACCCTTCTGGTTGCTATTTGTGGAAAATAAAGAAGCCCTGCTTTAGCAGGGCTTGGTAAAAAAATCGAGAGGCAATAAAAATTATACCAGATTTACGTTTACCGCATTTAATCCTCGAGGAGTTTCTTGCACTTCAAAAGTTACTTCATCTCCTTCTTTCACTTCCTGACCATTTAGGGCCGTTATATGCACAAAATACTCCTTGTCTGAAGCAGTGTCTGTAATAAATCCAAAACCTTTGGAATCATTGAAAAACTTGATAGTTCCTGTTTTCATTAGTGTAATTAAATAATAATAATTAAAAGATTGCAACGAAGATAACATAAAGTCAAAAGAAAAAGCAATAAGCCCCCTAAAGAATTGAGTACTATGTAGGACTCACTAGCGTTACCGGGGTCAAGTGCCCTGCTAGCTACTTACAGTCATGTTGTAAAATACTCTTTGTACATCATCATGATCTTCTAACGCTTCAATTAGTTTTGTCACTTTGGCCGCGGCATCCCTGTTCAAGATAACAGATGTATTAGGAACGTATTGTAATGCGGCATCATGCATGGCTATTTGCATGGTCTCCAGCTCCTGCTGTACATGTCCAAAAGTTTCTAAGGGACAAGTGATGTGAAAGTATCCTGCTTCAGGCTCAATAGCTTCTGCACCTGACTCAATCATAGCCAGAGTCAATGCTTCTTCATTGGTTACTGATTCCATTTTCATGGTGAATACACCTTTTCTATCGAATAAAAACGCCAGTGCGTTGCTCTTGCCCAAGCTACCACCATGTTTGGTGAAGATAGCCCTCACAGCAGCCACGGTACGATTCAGGTTATCTGTCATGCATTCTACAATCACTGCCACACCATGTGTTGCATGACCCTCGTAGGCTACCTCTGTGTAGGTAGCTGCGTCCTTGCTATTTCCCTTTTTAATAGCACGCTCAATGTTGTCTTTGGGGAGGTTAGCACTCTTGGCATTTTGGATGGAAAGCCTGAGTCTAGGATTACTTTCAGGTGCAGTACCTCCTTGCTTGACAGCTATGGTAATTTCTTTGACGAGCTTGGCAAATAGTTTACTTCTTCTAGCATCATTCACACTTTTACGGTGCTTGATATTAGCCCACTTACTGTGTCCTGCCATGACGCTACGTGTACAAATATTGGCTAAGCAGTCTTTTTTCCCGTAAAAAAAATATTAAATACGACCCCTAGCAAGACTAAGCCAACACCTACTAATTTGAGTTGCGGAAGTGCTTCGTCCAAAAATAAATAGCTGAATAGCAAAGCATAAATAATAGCGATATAAGCTGTGGCTGAAACAGATGCTACCGGGCCAAGTTGATAGGCTTTTACAGCGTAGTAGTGTGCTATGTAGCTAAGCCCACTGATGGTGGCTAGTATGATCCAATCTTGGGATTGCGGCTTCACAAAGTTGTACAACACGTACGTACCCGCTAGGGGCACAGTAACCAAGTACGAATAGAACGTTACTACCAGTGGGTGCTCTTTGTGTTCTATCCTTCTGACGATACTACTGGATAACCCTCTGAAAAATGCACCAGCCAAACCACTGAAGACATACCAAGAAACATCTGTTAGTGCAAACCCATTAATTAGGACGACTCCTGCAAAAGAGAGTACAAAGAAAAGCCACTGTTGCGGGCTTACAGGCTCCTCAAGCATGAAAATTCCGATTAGTGTTGCAAAAATGGGTGCAGTATAATGAAGTGTAATAGCACTGGGTAGTGCAATGTGTTGCAAAGTGAAGAAGTATAGTGTAACGCCCAGAGTACCCACAATGCCACGGGTAAACAGTAGCCTGCGGTGTTGGCCCCAAATGGCGATTCGGTGATAGCGCAAGGTGGCAAAGCTAGCCACCAAAGCACCTACTGAATTAAAAAAAAGAATCTCTACCGCAGGAATTTGGATTAACAGCTTGACGCATAGACTAGTCAACGCTACAAAAAAAGCACTTAGCATGATGAATTGACTACTTCTGGGAATACGCATAGGGGGAAATTACATAAAATAAAAACGCATGCTGGCTACCCTGCTAGCTACTTAAAAGTACAAAGTGTGACAGGTACTTTTCATTTTTTGCGCATAAAGTTGTTATGCAGTAAACGCTATTCTGGGCATCTTGTCAATAATTTTTTTATCTCTGCAAGGTTTTTGGTGAGTTTGTCTTTTTTTGTAAAAAAGTTATTATGGATCCCACCGCAACCATGATCAATTTCGGAGTGCTGTTGCTCTGCCGTGTCGATAGCTCTCTCAAAAAGTAATAACAGACCCATGGTCATTTTACCATTCTCTAGCAGATTCATGGCATCATCGAGAGAGTCAATAGCTTTTTCGTTTGTTTCTGTTGTCAAATAGGTGTTTATGCTTTGTTTCATTGCAGCATCTAGATTTTTTACTAGGCTTTGCAGTTCTTGCTGCTGTGCTTTATTAAGAGGTTGAGCATGCCCATGTTTTTTTTGTTCTCCATTGAGTCTTAGGTGATTTATTGTGTTATTGTCGTGCTCTTCACTTTGTTGAGAGCCATGAGTTGTTGCGTGTCCTGCTTGAGGAACCACGCTACTCCCCCCCCCATTTTGTGTCGGATTCCTTGTTGACGCTGTTGAAGAATTTGTGTCACGAGAGTTCTTCTGAGTTTCTTGAGGAACCACGCTATTTTCCCTCCCATTGTGTGTCGAATTCCTTGTTAGTGTTGTTGAAGAATTTGTGTTATGAGAGTTCTCCTTATTTGCTTGATGGCTTGGAATTACTGCTTGTGCATTGCTATTGGGTTTCGGGTTCTTGGTTGGGTTTTTAAGACCTCCTGATATTGCTGCAACGGAAGAAGCTATGTATTTTTCGGATTGTTGTTGGACGAGGTTAACAGACTGATTACTTTGCTGAGAGCCATGAGTTGTTGTGTGTTCTACTTGAGGAACCACGCTATTCCCCCCCCCATTGTGTGTCGAATTCCTTGTTGACGCTGTTGAAGAATTTGTGTCATGAGAGTTCTTCTGAGTTTCCCTCCCATTTTGTGTTGAATCCCCTGTTAGTGTTGTTGAAGAATTTGTGTTATTGTCGTGCTCTTCACTTTGTTGAGAGCCATGAGTTGCTGT
>JANPMB010000013.1:0-60499 GCA_031422615.1 Amoebophilaceae bacterium | reverse complement strand
CAAAAACATGCTTTCTAATCTTCACTTAGATATCCAGACTGTGGCACAAGCTACTGGATTGAGCCAGGAAGAACTCATGAAGTTGCAGGAAGAGAAAAAATAAAAAAGCTGGTCTCCCTGCTGCTCACCTTTTCTCCCTGTGGTCGATAAGGATTTTCCCCTAGGGGAAGCATATTAAATTTAACTACCCATGTCTTTTTAGGTACTGATGCGGGGCTTCTCTACTAATCCCCATCTCTCTAACCAGTTGACTTTTATGATCCCCTTCGGCTACCCTTTGCTGCAAGGATAACACTTGATTGGCATACAATACTTTTTTCTTCCTTGATAGGCCCCTCATTTTCTAGCCAGAGCCATCCCGTCTCTAAGTAAATTCCTTGCAACCTCCGCAAAGGCCCCCATGAGAGAGTGCAACAGGGTCGACATAAGCACATCTTCCCCGTTAAAGGTGAATTGTTCTTTTACGTAGCGGTGTCTCATTGGCTTGAACACAGTATGCCTTGTTGGCTAGTATACGCCTCCCTTGAGGGAGGACTACCTAACTCAGACAATTCCCCAGAAGCTGGCCATCATGTACGGCAGTGTGTACCGCTAAAACTAAGCCTGCGTCTTTCGATGCCAGATAGTGGTGCTTGTAGCCATACTAGAGCTTACTTCCCTTTTTTACCCAACGAGCGTTGGAGAGGTATCTGGATGCTCTGGAAGCATCTCAGTGGACTTGCGTTGAGGTTTACGGGCCATAAGAATGATAGAGGCATCTATAATGCCGCCACCTTGTTGCACTAAAACACCTCGGTGCGCAAGTTGTGCATCGAGATGAACTAGCCAAGCTTATGAATGGCTCTCTTTGCTGATAGCTCGTTTCTAAAACGGCTGAGGGCACTATGGGTCATTAGGCACTGTGTCTTCTACCCGTCAACCACAAAAGGCATTCGCAGACGTGGTGTCATTGACCATATCTTCCACGCCCATGTTAGAGGGAGAATGCCAAGTTGGTAGGAGCCTCATCTTGAATAGCACCAAAAGATGATAGGCAGGCCTGCCTACTGCATCTTGAATAGAGCGTTTACAAACTTTGTAGCGCTCTCTCTCAAACACAGCCCAGTCTATCACGGCACTGATTTGGTGAAAGGACTTTCTCTTGCTTGTTCTTCTGCTAATATTTACGCTGACAAACCTTCCAAGAACTTGTTTTTTGATTATGGGATGCGGGTTAATAGCTTGGATGTACAATAGCTTCGATCTTAAACTCTCTGCATACTTACAATACACCATGCAAAGCTCTCAATACTGTTAGCAACAGGCTATAACATTCTAGTGTACTAGGCGTAGTTGCTCAGCATTTTGTCAATGATCGGAATACAGTTTACCAATTCGATCCCTATCTTGATTCGCTAGAGAAAGAATTCTTAACCTACTTCCATACCTAAAAAACAGGTAAGATGTCAGGAGTATTTTGTCTTCCTATCAGCGTTAAGGTGCTGCGCTTAGCCATAGCAATCGCAAACAGCAAGGATATAGTTCTTTAACTAGCTGTACTACTGCGAAAATTATACCTTCTGAACCATGTAGATCAAAGGTTCCTGCGCTGCAGCTAGCTGACGTATTCTTACATACGATGGATTTAGCATGAACGTGACAACGCGGTATGCATCAAATCGATATAAGCGAATGGTGTGCTGATTTTTTACTCCATGACCTTTGCATGCAAAGGATGGTAACAGCAGAAAGTATGATTTTCTCCGTGTTGTGTTAGTAAAGGATACGTAGTTTGACATGCTACCGTGGCTTTCCAGCACCGAGGATGAAAGTGACATCCCGCAGGGGGTGTGATGGGGTTGGGAACATCACCCTGTAAAATGATGCGCTTACTTATATGGGTCGGATCAGGGACAGGGATAGCAGAGAGCAGAGCTTTGGTATAAGGGTGGCAGGGGTTCTGGTAAATAGCTTGTGCAGGAGCCATTTCTACAATTTTTCCTAGGTACATAACAGCCACACGGTGCGAAATAAACTCTACCACCTTAAGATCATGGGCAATGAATAAATACGTAAGACCAAGCTCCTTTTGCAGATCCATCAGCAGATTGATAACTTGGGCCTGGATAGAAACATCAAGCGCTGAAACGGATTCGTCACACACAATAAACTGGGGATGAACGGCCAACGCCCGGGCAATGGCAATGCGCTGTCGTTGGCCACCTGAAAACTCATGGGGATATTTGTGCAGTGCTTCTTTGGGCAACTGCACATAGTCCAATAATTCGTATACCCGCTGCTTACGTGCCATTGTTGTAGCACAAAGTCGGTGAATTTTGAGAGGTTCTTCTAAAATAGTGTTTACAGTCATCCTGGGATTTAAGGATGCATATGGGTCTTGAAAGATAATTTGCATCTTACGGCGCATGACCCGCATAGCTTGGGCATCTAGCTGAGTGATATCTGTGCCATCAAAGAGGACTTGACCTGTACTGGGCTCTATCAAGCGCAAAATGGTTCGACCCAAGGTAGACTTCCCACAACCTGATTCTCCCACCAGTCCCAAGGTTTCTCCCCTGTTTATACTAAAACTTACGTTGTCAACAGCCTGCACCTGGCCCACTGGGCTTCCTAGAATACCTCCTCGAACCGAAAAGAACTTGGATAGGTTGTGTACTTCTAACAGCGGTGGGTTGGGTTCCATATCAAGATGATTGCAAGTGGCTATGCAAGGGGTGGAAGCAAGCAGCTAGGTGTTGTGGGGCTACTTCCTCAAGGTTAGGATCTCCATTGGAACCTTTGCAGGCTTCATCTGCCCGTACACAACGAGCTTGGAAATTACATCCTAACGGCAAGTGCGACAGTGGAGGCACTATACCTTCAATAGTGGTTAGTCTTTGTTCCTGGCCTATTTGTAAAGACGCTAAAGACGGAATAGAGTTCAGCAACCCCTGGGTATAAGGATGAACAGGATGCTTAAATAGGGTTTTCACATCGGCTTGTTCGACAATCTTACCGCAATACATGACTGCTACTTCATCACACATCTCGGCTACTACACCCAGATCGTGCGTAATTAATATGATACCCATTGCTGTCTCCTCTTGCAGCTTGCGCATCAGGTCCAGAATTTGTGCTTGAATCGTAACATCCAAGGCAGTAGTAGGTTCGTCGGCAATAAGCACTGCTGGCTGGCAGGCCAGCGCCATCGCGATCATGACGCGCTGCCGCATGCCGCCAGAAAGCTGGTGAGGATATGTATGCACACGCTTTTCAGGAGAAGGAATGCCTACTAAGGCCAATAATTCTATACAGCGGTCTTGAGCATCATTGGGAGCAATGTCCTGGTGCAACAACAAAGTCTCCTTGATTTGGTTGCCAACGGTAAAGACCGGATTCAACGAAGTCATAGGCTCTTGAAAAATCATCGAGATATGATTGCCCCGTACATGCTGTATGGACCGTTCTGACAGCTGTAGAATGTCTTTCCCTTGGAAAAAAATAGCCCCCTGATCTACTATACCCGCAGAAGGTTCGATAAGCCTCATGATGGAGAGGGCAATGGTAGACTTACCGGAACCAGATTCACCGACAATACCTAAAGTCTTTCCTTTATACACGTCAAAAGAAACCCCATCCACCGCCGTTACAGTGCCTTGTGCGGTCCTGAACTTGGTTACCAATTGCTTTATTTCCAGAATCTTTTCTGCCATGCGCTACTTGCCTTTTAGTTTTGGATCTAGGGCATCTCTAAGTGCATCACTCAGGATGTTCAAGGCCAATACGATCAGGAACATTGCCAAGGTAGCAAAAACCAATTGCCACCATATGCCCCGGGTAAGTTCTGCCTTAGCATCATCGATCATCACACCCCAGCTAGGACTATCTTGAACACCTAGGCCCAGGTAAGAGAGGATGACTTCTGATTTGATCGCAAACTGAAAGATAAGCGCAAAGCAAATGATCACGATGTGCAAAACATTGGGAAGAATGTGCCCGCAGAGTTTACGCAGATGACTTGCCCCCAAGGCAGTAGCTGCCTGCACATACTCCCGATCTTTATGGCGCTTCACCTCTCCTCTTACCAACCGACATAACTCTACCCAGTTGGTCATGCCCAAAGCGATGTACACAGACAGAATACCTTTGCCCAAGATAAAAGTCAGTGCAATCAGTAGCATGATATTGGGAATAGAGGCTACTGTGGTATAGAACCATACAATACATTCATCTACAATACCTCCAAAGTAACCAGCCAACGCACCTAAGGTTAGGCCAATCGTGACTGCGATAAGACCAACGACAAAACCAACACTCATGGCTACTTCTGTGCCTTTGATAATTTTTGCTAGTACACTTCTGCCAAAAATATCTGTGCCTAACCAGTGTTGCATACCGGGTGCAGCATAAGAGCTTCCCACCTCAACGTTCCAATCGCCCGCGATCAAGCCCAAGTGGGCCAATAACGCCACTAGGGTATACAAAAAAACCACTGCCAGGGCTACTAAAGTCAGTTTCTTTTGGAGTACCTGGCGCAGGGTCTCTGCCCAAAGTGATCTGGGTGCAGGATGGACTATCATAAGGGAAGTTTACTTGAGTTGCACACGTGGATCTACCAGAGTGTAGAGTACGTCGGTAATAACATTGAAAATGATATATAGCATGGATGAGAGAATCGTCATAGCCTTGATGACAGGAAAGTCGGAGTTATTGATCGCCTGTAGGGTAATGTTGCCCAAGCCAGGAATTCCGAAAAAATTCTCGATTAATAGCGCCCCTAGTATCAACGCAGGCACCTGAATTACCAAGTTGGTGATGATGGGGATCATGGCATTCTTGAGTACATGTTTGAACAAGATCATCCGGTTTGAAAGTCCTTTAGCACGCGCAGTACGAACATAATCTTGGTGTACCTCGTCTAGCATGACTGTTCTATAGAAACGCACATCGGGACCAATGCTCAGCATAATCCAAATGATAGCCGGCAAGACTATGTAAGGAATAAAGTCCGGGAAGCCATACTCGTACCCTGCTATCTCAAACCAGCCTAATTTGTAAGCAAACACCCATTGCCCAAAAAGAATATACGCCAGTACCGAGATACTCATCATCACGACGCTAACAACGACCAAACTCCTGTCTAGTAGTGTACCTCGAAAGAAAGCAGCTAACAACGCCATGGCAATGGCTGCCAGACTGGCGAGGACAAAGGCAGGGACAGATAAAGTGAGCGAAGCATAAGCACCTCCTTTGATCATCTGCATAATGTGTTGTTTGGTAGACCACGAACGCCCAAAGTTCAATGTAAACGCTGACTTGAGTGTATCGAAGTATTGCATCAGCATAGGCTTATCTAAACCCAGCTCATGCCTTAGTTCAGCCATTTGTTGGGACGTCGCATGCTTGCCGAGCAAAACAGCGGTAGGGTCGCCAGCTACTATATGGAACAGCAAGAAAATGACCATTGTCACCCCGATCAAAATAGGGATGGCATAAAGCAACCTTCTGATGGTGTAGTGGTAGATATACATGGCCACGCCCTGCTCCGTCCTTAGAACTTGGCCTTCAGGGCTTGTTTTTGTGCTAGATCAATATCAATGTACTGCCCTGTGCCATAGGAATAATTAGACCAAAGGTAGTTCTTAATCCAGCCATGATACAGTACAGGATAGACTTGATGTACGACGTAGATTGCGGGCACCTGCTCTGCAACTATTCTGTTAAGTTGCTCATAAAGAGCAGTTCGCTCAGCAGAAGGCTGCATAACCATCGCTCTTTCGTACAATGTGTTGTAGGTGGCATCGTTAAAATTTGTGCCTATACCGACGCTTTGGTCTGATTTATAGAACAATTGCAAAAAATTGTCTGCATCTGGATAGTCGCTTGCCCACGTCAAGGCGTGCATCATGGTCTTTTTTTGATCTATTTTTTTTACCAGCTCAGGGAATATGTTGGGCACTACTTTGATTGTGACACCAATATCCTCCATACATTTCTTAAAAAATTCGCCTTGTTGTCGGTGTTTGGTAACAGCATGCACATCCAGGGTAATCACTGGCAATCCCTTGCCTTCAGGATAGCCCGCTGCAGCCAGCATTTGTTTGGCTTTGGCAAGGTCATAGATTTTGTATGGATTGGTATAGTCTTCCTGGTACCCTGGCAAGCCGGGTGGTATGATTGATTGTGCCAACACGGCGGTGCCATCGAAAAACAGTTCATTATATCGCTGTCCATTGAACGCCAAGGACAGCGCTTGGCGTAGCTTCACATTGTTTTTGAATAGTTCATGGCCGTTGTTGATGGCAAAAAATCCAGTATACTGAGCGCGCTCTAGGCATAGTTGGACGCCTTTATTTTGTAGTTGAGGAGTTATTTTCCCCCCTTTGACAACTTCTAAAGCAATGTTGTCGTTGGAAATATCGGCTATATCTATGGCCCCTTGCTGAAATTTAAGCCACCTGGGTTGCTCTTCGGGAAGAATATGGACGATAATTTTATCTACCATGGGCAGCTTTTTACCAGCATCAACAAGCAGGTGTTCATAAGCTTCTGCAGCTTCGTTGGGAAAGCGCTTATCCCTGAAAGTAGGATTTTTATGGTAGACCAACTTGTGCAGTTGAGGCTTAAACTCTTGAAGCGTAAAAGGTCCTGTACCTACAGGGTGGTTCAGGAATTCTTCCCCATAGTACTGCACCGCCTCCTGTGGCACCACATAACAAAAGTTCATAGCCAAAATGTACGGAAACTGGGGCCAAGGTCGATTCAAGGTGAACTGCAAGGTATATTGATCCACGGCTTGCAATCCTGCCACTGCTTCAGTATAGTCTGCCTGAGCATCTTCAGCATATTTATCTCGCCATGCATCCAGTCCTTTGATTTTTCCTGACAGCATACTGAACCAAGACGAATGCACTTTAGAGTCTGCTACTCTTTTGATGGTGTAGACAAAATCTTCAGCTACGAGCACTCTACCTTTCCCTTCAGGAAAACATGCATTGTCATGAAACTTGACGCCTTCTCGGAGAGTGAAGGTGTATACGCAGCCATCTGCAGACACAGTGGGCATAGCGGAGGCGAGGTTAGGCACAAGCTCGTACGGCCGCTTGAGGTAGTGGTACTCCAACAAGCCTTCATACACTTTAGCTACTTCACGGGCACTGTAAGCATCATCTGCTTGTGTTGGATCAAAGCCTTTCACCTCCGCTTCATTGGCAGTTACTAGGACTTTTGCGCTTTGATCTTGGGGAGTATGTGCTCGCCTTGTGTAAAACCATGTGGCCAATACCATCAATACAAGTAGACTAAGTCGGATAATATTTCTCACGGTCAAGACATTTTAGGAAGGTACATCAGCACGCCTTCTAAATATTGTTGGCTACTTTTTGTAAGTTTTTTGTTACGCACGCAGGCTAAGGTAATGGTTTCTAGGCTGGATAACAAAGCCCTGGTCCAAGACGACTACTCAGTTTCACATCAATACTATGAGCGGTTACAGTCTCAATGATCGAAGCAATCACGAAGCATGCCACCACACATGGTATAACGAAATACGTGTTTGCTAAAGTGAGAAATCGTACAAGTACCGACAGTAATCATTGTAGGCATGGTACCAACATTGGTTCTTCCTCGTGACCATGCTAAATTCATGACCCATTGCGGTAGATTTTCCCTTAATATGTCCAACCTTATCCGTTTGCTTCCGGACTCCCTTGCCAATCAGATTGCTGCTGGTGAGGTCGTGCAAAGACCCGCCTCAGTGGTCAAGGAATTACTAGAAAACGCTATTGACGCAAGCAGCACCGCGATCAAAGTAATCATCAAAGACGCTGGCAAGACGTTGATCCAAGTCATAGACAATGGCACAGGCATGTCAGAGATAGATGCCAGAATGAGTTTTGAAAAGCACGCTACGTCCAAAATCAGAGTTGTAGAAGATCTTTTCAAGATCCAGACCATGGGATTCAGAGGCGAAGCGCTTGCCTCGATTGCTGCCATAGCCCAACTAGAAATGGAAACCTGCCACAACAAGGAAACACTAGGTACGCGCATTGTTATTGAAGGTTCTCATATCAAGACACAAATATCCGTCTCTGCCCCCCAAGGCACTAAAATAAGTGTGAAGAACCTTTTTTTTAATGTACCAGCCCGCAGGAACTTTCTAAAGTCCAACCCCATTGAGACCAGGCACATCATCGAAGAGTTTCAGCGGGTAGCCTTGGCACAACCTGATCTTGCCTTTTCGTTCTATCAGAACAGCTTGGCAACGTACCAGCTGCCTGCTACGAAGCTCAGCCACCGCATCGTTCACTTGTTTGGAGAAACCTATAAAAAGCAGCTCATCCCTTGTCAAGAGGAAACGGACTTGCTCAAAATTAGAGGTTACATTGGCAAACCAGAACACGCCAAAAAAACACGCGGAGAACAATTCTTTTTTGTGAACCAACGCTTTATTAAGAGTCCCTACCTGCACCATGCGGTCAAAACCGCTTTTGAGGGCTTATTGCCCCACAATGTCTTTCCCTTCTATGTCCTCTTCATCGACATAACACCTGCTCAAATTGACGTCAATGTTCATCCCACCAAAACAGAAATCAAGTTCGAAGACGAACGGATGGTTTATTCCATTTTGACTGCTGCAGTCAAAAAAGCTCTGGCTATTCACCACATTACACCTTCCATTGATTTTGAACAGAATATTAACTTCAATCCTTTTGCTATTGATGCCTCCACAACAACTTCTTCAGCAGAAAGAATCACAGAAAGAAACTACGCCCAGTTCAGAAGTCCAGGCATTCCTCAACAAGGTGGGGTCAAAGACTGGAAAAAGCTTTTTCAAAATTTGGACAAGTCTCCATCTGAGAGCCCTACCAAGTCTGCCACCTCGTTTCAAATATCCAGCACTACTGACACCCCCATTGGAGTAGCACTTTTGGTGCCTGTGGCCGAAAGCGTTATAAAAATACAATTGCACAGACGTTACATTCTTACGCAGCTCAAGTCAGGGATATTACTCATCGACCAACATGCAGCCCATGAACGTATTTTGTATGAACAATACTTACAACCCCTGCTAAATCATCAAAACCGAAGTGCTCAACAACTACTCTTTCCCGTACACATTCCCCTCAACCCCGCCGATATCATCTTAATCCAAGCCCATGTAACAGACATGCATGCTTTGGGTTTTATCTTAGAATCCTTTGGCAAAGACAGCCTCATTGTAACTGGCTGCCCAACAGAAGCAATAGGTCATGACCTGAAGCAGCTTTTGGAAGGCTTGATTGAGCAGTTTAAATGGAACCAGGCAACTTTTTCGCTAACCTCGCAAGAAAACCTAGCCCGATCGTTGGCCAAGCGCGCTTGTATTCAGCCAGGAAAAAAGCTGCAACAAGAAGAAATAGACATGTTAGTAGACCAACTTTTTGCTTGTACTCATCCCAATTACACACCGGCAGGCCGCAAGACTTTTATGGTGATGACCCTCGAAGCTATCAACGCTATTTTCCAAGAGTAACTAGCTCGAAGTGCTAACACTTGTAACCTAATCTCACAGCAGGGATCTTATCCAGATCGAAAATTGGGCCTTAAAAAAATTCATGCACAAAATAAAAATCCCTAGCGCAAATAATCAGTGATTTTCCCAAGAAAAATCTGTGAATACAACGACGTTATATACTCCCGAAATAACAAGCAACATTTATCTTCAGGCGAT
Organism: Amoebophilaceae bacterium; assembly: GCA_031422615.1. GTDB lineage: Bacteria > Bacteroidota > Bacteroidia > Cytophagales > Amoebophilaceae > UBA8403. The sequence goes on along the minus strand of JANPMB010000013.1, from coordinate 50,808 downwards.
GCAGTAAGTGGTGCCCCTACTTTTAAAATAGTTGAACCTGAGAAGCGGAGAGATTTTTGTGGTCTCTCATCTTAGTGTAACCGGTATATCCTGATTGTTAACGCGCCCCAAGACTAACCGCTGTAAATAATTATTCCTGCCCGAAATATAGTTCAGGTGCGCCAAGGGAATAACAAGGAACTTGTCTATATGTTGAAAAGAATAGGCCTATGCATAACCTTATGTAGATAAGCTCGTTGATAAGTAGGTATAATTGCTGGCTTTTGACAAAAAAAAGATGGGTACGGAGTATTCATTACATCATCCACAACTTACTCCATAACTATCCACAATCTGTAACAGGGAAATATTTTATGACTAAAAAACTTGCTATTCACATATATTTTTGGTTGTCCAAAAGTCCAAGAAAAAGGCGTGGATAAGTTGTGGGTAAGTTGAAATATAGGTTCTCTCTATCCACAAGTCATTCCTCCAACCTTTTTTCTTTATTTTTTTCAACAAACCCACTTCCTAATAAGAATAATAACTTTTAATTAATATGTATTTATATAAATTGGGTGTGGATAAAACTAAATTGGGGGTGTTCTTTTCGTCTTGGGTTTTTTCATGTCTTCTTTTTTACAAACAAAAATAGAGTATCTCCAAGGGGTGGGACCTAGTAGAGCACTTTTGCTTCAAAAAGAGCTGCAAATACACACCTTTGAGGACCTACTCCAACACTACCCCTTTCGGTATCAAGACCGCACTCACCTGCACCAGATAGGAAAACTAGAAGCAAACATGTCCTATGTACAACTTAGAGGGACGATTTGTCAGGTAAGGACCATGCAGTCGGGTAAAAAAAGACTATTGGCACAGTTGAAAGATAATACAGGGGAAATCACTTTGATCTGGTTTAAGGGACTTCAGTGGGTTCTTCAAAAGCTGCAACTTGGTGTAGTCTATACGGTATTCGGAAAGCTTACGGCCTATTCCCAACAACTGAGTCTCGTCCATCCAGATTTGGAAGTATTTATACCTGACCAAAAAAATGATCTGTATTTGCTCCCAGTTTATCATACCACTGAGAAACTCAAAACCAAGCATATCGATAGCAGCGCTTTTGCCAAACTACAGCGCAATCTCTTGACAAAAGCTGCTCATCATATTTCAGAAACCTTGCCTGATCTATTGCTTCAACGATATCAACTGATTGGTAAGTCTGCTGCATTACTGAATATTCACTTTCCTCAAGATCATGAGTTACTAAAACAAGCACGACTACGACTAAAATTTGAAGAATTATTTTACCTACAGCTACAGCTTTTGCAGCTAAAACACATACAACTTGAGAAGTGCCAAGGACAGCTATTACATGATACCCGACTGTTGCACAGATTTCACGCTACTGAACTTCCTTTTGTATTAACAGGAGCCCAAAAGCGGGTAGTCAAAGAAATCTACCAAGACTTGAGGTCAGGTAAACAAATGAACCGATTGATGCAAGGTGACGTGGGCAGTGGAAAAACCATGGTTGCGTTTCTGGGCATGTTGATTTGTATTGGAAGTGGTACACAAGTGGCCATGATGGCACCTACCGAGTTATTGGCAGAGCAGCATTACAAAACATTACAGGCATTTGCACAGCCCATGAACATTACAATAGCACTCTTGACGGGCGCTACTAAGAAAAAGCAACGAAATGAGATACTAGATTCCTTACAAGCAGGCACACTACAAATTATTGTAGGCACGCACGCGCTACTTAGCGATACCGTAAATTTTAATAACCTAGGCTTAGCTGTTATTGATGAGCAGCATCGTTTCGGGGTGATGCAGAGGGCCAAGCTCTGTAAAAAAGGACAAGCCCATTTTCCACATGTACTGGTCATGACTGCCACACCGATTCCCCGTACTTTAGCAATGACCTTTTATGGCGATTTAGACATTTCGGTCATTGATGAAATGCCAGCTGGCAGAAAGCCTATCAAGACAATGCACTACTATGATGCGCAAAGACTTAGAGTGTTTCAATTTCTCAAAGAGCAGATAGTTGCTGCTAGACAAGTCTATATTGTATATCCCCTGATTGAAGAGTCGGAAAAGTTGTACTATAAAAATTTGATGGATGGTTATGAAAGCATTTGTCGGGCTTTTCCTGGGGTTCCTATCAGTATTATTCACGGTCAGATGCATGCAGCAGACAAAGCGTACGAAATGCAGCGTTTTTCGAAAAGAGAGACCCTGCTTATGGTAGCTACTACAGTCATAGAAGTAGGCATGGATGTACCCAATGCTACCGTTATGGTCATTGAAAATGCAGAACGATTTGGACTGGCTCAGCTGCACCAATTGCGTGGCAGGGTGGGTCGGGGCGGTGATCAAGCGTACTGCATCTTGATGACTAGTACGCAACTAAACAGTAAGAGCAGGGAGCGTATCAATACCATGGTGCGTACCAACGACGGATTTGAAATTGCGGACGTAGACCTACAGTTGCGGGGCCCTGGTGATTTGCTGGGGGTGCAGCAAAGCGGTGTGCTTGACCTTAAGCTTTCAGACTTAGCGCAAGATGGAAAAATTCTATACGCAGCCCGAACAGCAGCACAACACATCCTAAAAGAAGATCCTGCGCTAGAACATCCTAAAAATTTACCTATCAAAACACAGCTGACTCACATTCGTAGCTATACTGCGACTTGGAGCAATGTCAGTTAACTACTGGTCATATTAAGCCATGCGAGGAAAAGTAGACATAGCTGAGTGCTTGTCAGGCACTATTCTTGACATTCGCCCAGAAAGCTACTGTGGGGGAGGGCTATTGTCTCCCTAAACCTTCTTTGCAGCGCTTGCTTTTTCTAACGCCACCAACTCGTCACGCAGCCTAGCTGCCTCCGTAAATTCTAACGCATGGGCGGCTGCTTCCATCTTTTTTTTGGTGGCATGGATGTATTGTATTAACTCTGCTTGGCTCATGTAAGCCACCACGGGATCAGCCGCCACGTTCAGGATTTCTTCTTCTATATAGTACTTCTGGTGGCCCTTCTTGTCGACCATGGTGGTTTGGTTGAGAATGGCTGCTTTAGATTTATGCACCGAGCGGGGGGTAATATTGTGCGCCTGGTTGTAAGCCATCTGGAGACACCTACGCCGGTTGGTTTCGCTGATGGCTGTTTCCATAGATTGGGTCATGGTGTCTGCATACATGATGACTTGTCCACGCTCATTCCTGGCAGCGCGGCCAATAGTTTGTATGAGTGACCGAACATTGCGCAAAAAGCCTTCCTTGTCTGCATCTAAAATGGCTACTAGTGAGACTTCAGGCAAGTCCAGCCCCTCTCGGAGTAAGTTGACACCTACTAACACATCAAACACACCCAACTGCAATTCCCGTAATATTTCTACGCGGTCCAGAGTTTTTACATCTGAGTGAATGTAACGGCATTTGACCCCAACCCGTTCTAGATACTTGGTTAGTTCTTCGGCCATTCGTTTGGTCAGGGTCGTGACGAGCACACGTTCTTGGTGCTGAATCCGCTGGTGAATTGCTTCTAACAAATCATCGATTTGGTGGGTGCTGGGCCTGACGTCAATTTTAGGGTCGAGCAAGCCTGTCGGACGGATAATTTGCTCTACTACTACGCCCTCTGACTGACGGAGTTCATATTCTGTTGGCGTGGCGCTGACAAAGATTACCTGGTTGATAAGAGATTCAAATTCGTTAAAGCTGAGCGGTCGATTGTCAATGGCAGCAGGTAGCCGAAAAGCATGGTCTACCAAGTTGATCTTGCGAGCCCGATCGCCTCCCCACATAGCTCGAATCTGGGGCATGGTTACATGACTTTCATCAATCACCATGAGGTAATCCTTAGGAAAATAATCCAAAAGACAAAAAGGTCGTTCCCCTGGCTGACGCCTATCAAAGTAGCGTGAATAATTCTCCACACCCGAGCAATAGCCTAGTTCTCGCAGCATTTCTAGGTCCAACTCTGTCCTCTCTTTGATGCGCTTGGCTTCTTCAAATCGATGCTGGGCCTCAAAAAACTGGATCTGAGCCACCAAATCTGCTTGCATCGCTTCCATGGCTTGTGCCAAGACATCCTTGCTGGTGACAAAGAGATTGGCCGGAAAGATGGCTACATTTTGTTCTTCATAGAGTTTGGTGCCTGTGGCAGGGTCAATGCGGTGAATAGCCTCTATTTCATCGCCCCAAAAGAAAAATCGGTAAGCATGGTCTGCATAGGCCAAAAAAATATCCACCGTATCCCCCTTAACCCTGAAATTGCCCCGCTCAAAGGCCTTGTCGTTTCTGCTATAGAGGATGTCTACCAATGTGAGTAATAGTTGATGACGCGCCATCTGCTCTCCTACTTGAATGCGGATGACATTTTTACTAAACTCTTCTGGATTGCCAATGCCATAGATACACGACACAGAAGCCACAACAATGACGTCTCGTCTGCCTGTCAGCAACGCAGCAGTAGCCCGTAAACGAAGTTTCTCCAACTCTTGGTTGATGGATAGGTCCTTCTCTATGTACACATTGGTAGCAGGGATATAAGCTTCTGGCTGGTAGTAGTCATAGTAAGACACAAAGTATTCTACTGAATTTTCTGGAAAGAACTGCTTGAGCTCTCTATACAGCTGAGCAGCCAGGGTCTTGTTGTGACTAATAATTAGGGTAGGACAGTTCAGTGCTTGTATCACATTGGCGATGGTAAAAGTCTTACCCGAGCCTGTGACTCCCAATAAAGTTTGCGCTGCTTCGCCACGTTGCACCCCTTCGATGAGTTGCCGAATAGCGTTGGGTTGATCGCCCGCAGCTTGGTAAGGAGCTGTAAGTTTGAAATGCATAAGAATGATTTTGGGCGTGATTGGAGTTATACTTTCTGCAATTTTCCTGCCTCTAGGCGATAGATATGTTTAAACCCTTGAAAAAGCCATTGCTGGTGGGTCACCAAAATGACTGTTGGTACTTGTGCCAGTATAAGCCGCAACGACTCTTGAGCACTGGCTTCATCTAAGGCACCCAATGTTTCATCTAGAATCAATACTTCCGGCTGGTAGCTCAGGCAGCGAGCTAGGAGAATACGCTGTTTCTCGCCACTACTTAGTTGCTTCCCAGCAGGGAAGTGCAAGCGGTCTTTGAGGTAAGCTAAAGGCGTTGTCTGCACTTTTTCCGTCATCAAGTTGCTAGCAATGGAGCCACTGATCAGAGTTGCCTCTTGGTCTACAAAGTGCACGTACTGGCCAATGGCAGCGAGAGAAAGTTGGTCCAGGGGCATGCCCCACAACAAAATTTTTCCTTGCTGGGGCTTATAAATGCCAGCAAGCAAGTGACAAAGCGTACTTTTCCCTGCTCCTGAGGGGCCTGTGATGGCTACCTTGTCACCCCGGTGAATACTGAGCGAACATCCGTTTAAGATTGTTGTGTCATGCTGTTCATAAGCAAAAGATACATTGCATACTTGCAAGATTGGGAGCGTAGGGGCAAGAGCAGATTGAGACAGTGACAGAGATGCATCAGCAGAGCGGGTTGGCAAGGTCAGCAAGTCCAGTACTTTTTTTAAATCTATGACACCACTCAGCAATCTTCGGAGCTGGTTGGTAGTAATCGCTACCTGTTTGTAAATAGAAGAGGAGTATCGCTCGATTACTACAAAGTCTGTCCAGGAAAGTTCTCCTGCCCGCAGCAAAAGCAATAGGTGTACGATGAGTCCCCCCCTAATGATGGAGAACCATGTGACCTGAACTAGCGGCATTTTATGCAGCAAAAGGTTATTGCGCAACCAGCCTTGTTCCTCTGCATCAAATAATGCAGATAGTCGCGTTGCTTCCTTTTCCAGATGGAATCTGTAGAATTTGGTGTTGTGCAAGCTATCGGTTATGGCTGTGTTGACTTGGTCTGTCGCTTCCCAACAGCGGCGGCGCAGTTTTAGAAAGTTGCGTATGCCGAAGTACACATAGCTATAGATGAGCACAACAAGTGGTGAGAAGTACCACGTACTGTGGTGTACATGAAACATGGCTACCGAGAAGGCGCCAAGCTTGAAGAGAGCTGGAAGGATGTTTACGAAAGATATGTCCATAAAACTCCGAATGCTTTGTGAAACGCGTGTACTGGCGCTAAGAATTTCTGTGACGCCGTATCTTTCCCAAGATTGTAGTGGTGCTTGATGCAGCTTCATCACTACACGCATGCGAATGTCGCGAGTAGCCCTGTTGATAACTGGAAAGAAAATAATGGCTTGCAGGTGGCCAAGTGTATCATGGGCATACCAACAAAGTAATAGGAGTATGACTATTAGCAGTACGACAAGGGTTTCTAGCTCCAAATAGTGCTTGAGCAGATAACCAAACAGCCAAGGTGCCGTTGTTTGTGCCAGTGTGTTGAGGAGGAGGATGCCTAGGGTGCAGATGGTTGCCAGGCGGACCACCTTGTTCTTCCATAAAAATGGAAATACCAAAACAAGGGCTTTCTGAAACAGTTTGCGCATGCTAGTTGCCTGACTTATAGTGGGCGGTCGAAGTTAATGTTTTGAGCAGGGGTATAAAACTAAGGAGGCCCAAGCCCAAGACGCAACATAACTTAAAACGTAAGTTCAGGATGACAACGAAATGGTCACTCGCATTCAATTAGCCAAATGATACATTCCCTACTTTTAGGCCTTGTTGTCATGCTCAATTAAATACGGCATCTAATGCAATGGGTTGTCTGTTGGTGCTGTGGTCTTCTAAAAATCCTTAACTTTGCCTCCTCCAAATCAATAAAGCTTCAAGGTAATGGATGCTGATCATGCCCTTAGGACCACGCAGTCGCCGTGCTCAATTTTTGAAAAAATATCCCAAGATGAACACGAGCAGGTTGTTTATTGCTATGACAAGGCCACAGGTCTTAAGGCCATTGTTGCTATTCACAATACTGCACTTGGCCCTGCGCTGGGTGGCACGCGTATCTGGGACTATGCCTGTGACGAAGACGCGCTGATTGATGCGCTGAGACTGGCCAAAGGAATGACATACAAAGCAGCCCTGGCGAACCTCAGGCTAGGTGGCGGCAAAGCAGTCATCATGGGTGATGTCCACCAGGTCAAGACCGAAGCTTTGCTAAGAAAATATGGTCAGTTTATTAATTCTCTGCATGGCCGATACATCACTGGGCCTGATGTGAATACCAACATGCATGACATGGCATCTATTGCCCAAGAAACTCAATACGTGCAGTCCCTACCCAGTGCGCTGGGTGGCAGTGATGATCCATCACCTTTCACAGCTTATGGCACTTACCTAGGCATCAAAGCAGCTGTGAAAAAAGTGTATGGCACGGATCGCTTGCAAGGAAAAAAAATTGGCGTGGAGGGCATAGGCAAAGTGGGTACGTATTTGATAGAGCACTTGTGTAAAGAAGAAGCCCAGGTCTATGTCACAGATGTGGTACAAGAGAGGTTGGTTGCCATTGCCCAAGCCCATCAGGTGCATATCGTACAGCCTGATATATTCTATGATTTGCCCTTGGACGTGTATGCTCCTTGTGCTTTGGGGGCCACGCTTAATGATGTCACTGTTGCTCGGCTTCAGTGTAAAATTGTTGCAGGTGCTGCCAACAACCAATTGGAAGATGGGCAACGCCACGGTCGTTTGTTATTTGACCAAGGTATTGTGTATGCCCCTGACTTCCTGATTAATGCAGGGGGACTCATTAATATTTATACGGATATGTATTATACTTACAGCTGCGAGCTGGCTTACCAGCATGTTGAACGTATCTATGATACTTGCTTGGAAGTACTTAACAGGTCAGAAAAAGAACACATCCCACCATTAGTAGTTGCTGAGAAGCTGGCTGAAGAAAGAATTAATAACACTCAAGGTGTACCTCCTCACGAATAGGTGTTGCTAAAAAATTTACCTTTCCCTATAATTTTGCACCGCCTTGACAGATCATCCGGTACTCAACCGTAGATTCATACGCCTTCAGGCAGTACTGCACCTGTATGCCTTTTACGTATGCAAGCAGGCCAATTACGATTGGGCACTAGACCAAATACGTGATGATTTTATTCCTGATGTCTTTGCTAATCTGCCAGTAGACAAAGCCCAGCTAGCCCAGGAAGCGCAGCAAGCCTTGGCCTTGTTTGCCTCTTCTGTGATGCCTTCTAGCGCCCCCTCTGTTGCAATCTCCACTCCTAGTAGCCTCGTTAGCGCAGCAGTAACCCAGGCCCTTGCCAACTATGAAAATGAATTGGCCAAGGACACGCGCAGACTTAAGGAGGGTTTGGCAGGAACAGTAGTTAAAATAAACCAAGCCTGTGTCCGCGTCTGGCAGTTACTGGTTGAATGGGCGTACATCGCTAAAAAACAAACTGAGAGACCCAAGCTGAGTCAGCAGTACGCCAGGAGTGCATCAATGTGCCTCTCCCATAGTCCTATGCTGCAGCAACTGCAAAATGATGGTGTCTTGACCAAGCTAGTACAACAACAAGCTGCTGGCTGGAGAGACCACCTACCCATGGTGGAAAGCTGGTACAATCAGTTTATAAAGAAAAACCCCGCTGTACAGCGTTACCTTGCACTTCCCATAACCCCAGCCCAAGATCAGCAGCTTGTGGTGTTTCTGATTGAGAAGATTATCTTCAGTGAAGAGGTCATCCAATCTTTTTTTAATGATTTAGATTTGAGGTGGGCGACCCACAAGCGCATTGTAAAGAAACTGGTACGCCAAGGCTTGTCGCGCTGCATGCAAAATTCAGAAAAATGTTCTAACTTAAGTGTGTTCGGCTTAGCTGCCCATTGGGAGCCAGAGCAATGTTTCTACATCGATTTGGTACAAAGAACCCTACAGAAAGATGAGGAATTAGAGGGGCTGATCGCACAAAAAGCGAAAAACTGGACAGTCGATCGCATCATGCTGTTGGACAAGACCATCGTCAAGCTTGCTTTGTGTGAGATGCTCTACTTCACCGAAATTCCCATCAAGGTTTCTATCAATGAATACATAGATTTATCCAAAATATACAGCATGCCCAAGAGCAGTCAGTTTGTCAATGGTCTTCTAGACGCTGTTGCAGCTACTCTCCACCAAGGAAATAGCAGCGAAGTATGATATTCTATACACCATGTTAATGCCTAAAAACAATCATGCGCAGAAACTCAATCAGCATCATTACTCTTCTTTTAGGTGCCGCTGTGGGGTTTGTAGGAGGTATGCTTTTTGCCCCTGTCAGCGGCAACAACGTCAGAAAAGTACTTAGCTACAAAGTCAAAAACTATGCAGAAAAGTTACAAGAATTAATTAAAACACTGTCTCATACCAAGGTTGCTGTATCAAGTCAAGCAAAAGCTGCTGGCCAAGAAGTCATTGATGAAACAATCAGCAAGGCTAAGCAGCTTTTGCAAGACGCTAATGAGCTGGCTGCACAGCTAGAGCAGTAAATAACAATCACTATACTAGCACTTGCTGACAAAAAGAACTCCGCTTTAATTTCATTACTTATAACACGAAAAAATATGCGTAATTCTATACTCTTAGATGTACCCTTTATGGAAGGGGGCTCTTTCCATCAGTTTATCTTGATAGGTGGCATGCTGTTGGTCTTCTACTTTTTTATGATCAGACCGCAACAAAAGCGAAAAAAAGAGCAGCGCACCTTCTTAGAAAAAATTAAAAAAGGGGAGCAAGTAATAACCATCGGGGGAATACACGGTAAGGTGTACGATGTGGCAGAAGATACCCTAACCTTGGAGATAGATAACAAAGGTTCTAAAATCACAGTCTCAAGAGGTGCCATTGCCCTAGAGCATACCAAGCAGCATGCGCAAAAGAAATAGATGCGCGTCCTAAAAAATAGTCATGGAATCAGCAAGTAAACATAAGTGGCGGACTCTCCTTTTTTGTATGGGGGGTGCCATAATGTTCTGGCTCCTTAACGCCCTTAATAAGGTTTATACGACAGATATCAACTATCCTGTCGTTTTTATCATAGACAAGTCTAAGGTGGCCTTTTCCAAAACTCCTCCAACTACCATATGCCTTGAGGTAACTGGTGGCGGTTGGAAATTATTGAGGTATCTGCTTCATCTTAATGTGCAGCCTATTGAACTTCCTGTTGCCCAAGTCTCAAAAAGAGGGAAAATCAAGAGCGAATACCTTTTGCCTATTTTTAACAAAAAGCTCAAAGATCTCAAGGTGCGTAGCGTACTGGTGGGGGAGGAAATTTGTGTGCATACACTTTCCCGGAAATCTTCTACAGGCTAGTTATGTCCAGGACAATGATTATTCTGGACATCATTTATGCGTTACAGGGCTCCGTTGGCCTTGGTCCTCTAAGTTAGGTTTGGAGAGATTGCCTAGGTGATGTTGTCATAGAGAGATCAAATTTTAAGCGTGATGCGCCCATTACTACAAATATTGTCCTTAGTATTCTACTAAGCATAGTAGTCTGGGTGCTCCAAAAGCTATGACTAAGCAACTGGGGGACGGACTCATTCGGTATGATGCTCCACGCTTGGCTTATTTTATAAAATCTAGTACGAGCTCACGCATGATTGCTCGTATGACTGGATTTACAAGAACGGCCAATATGATCGATATGATGAGTCCTAGGCACGCATGTTGCAAATCTTTTCTAATGAATTTAATGCTCTTTTGCAAGGCCTTATTACGCTTTTTCGCTTCCCTCTTGGCAAGACTAATAGCCAGCTCCCTACCGCCTAGTAAGCCGATAAACACCCAGGTAGTGCTCATAGGTAGGTTATTCAAGTTTTTGAAGTAGAAAAGAATACCCATATAAACAAAGTCTACGAGTGCAGCAGCCCTGATATCCGTAAGCCCTGCCTTCTCACTGACCAGCTGCTGCATGCGATCACCCCTTAAATAAAATAAGACTCCCAGTCCCGAAAAAATCAGCCCCACAAACATGAAGAGGGATAACACATCCAACTTTCGGGGCAAGAATACCGCAACGTTAGAAGCATCTTGCATGAGCCAGACTGACCAGAGTAGCCCACTGGTAATCCATTGGAAGACTGTCCAGCCTAGTCCAGGCTTACCTTTAAAGTATCGATCAACAAATCGGGCCGCTAGGTACCAAATTACAATGGCCAGAAAGAATGCAATGAGGTAGCCATACAAACTCTTTTGGAGGACGCTAAACATAGCATTGGCATCTGTGGCAAAAACGTTTAAGAGTAAGAAAGTTGTAGACACAGGAATGCGCATGCGCGTCAGGACCAGCAAGACAATAGGAGAAAAAAGCTGTAAAAAGCCAAAAATTTGTGGTGCTTCAGAGAACCCTTTTTCTGTTAGTCTTTGGTAGCTTACATCCCCACTATAAACCACCCAGCTGTAGGTTACAGTACCGATGAAGATAATGCCCATAAACAGCCATAAGTGCCACCATTGCCTATGCGTATTAGAAGCTATGAAAGTGCCTATTGTTTGAATGCTGTCGTTAGCAATGGCCGAATAGCTGGCCAACGCGAAGCCAAACCACATAGCAATGTTAGGATAAGGAATCACGAGCTTACACAGCAATAGCAACACGAGGATAAGAAAGAGAAAGTCTTGTTCTCTTTTAGTAATATCAAATATCCGATAGGTGATTTTCGATAACCGTTGCTGCCTGACCTTGCCACTAAAAGCCTTCTTAGGCACGCTGCTGTCTATCTTCATAAGATGCTGACTTCAGAAAGGTTTAGACATAAGCTGTCTATCTCATAACTATTTTGCATACCGTTGCTGCTGTTGCCTATACAATGCATAGTAAGTCCCTCTGCGTTCCAAAAGATCTTGATGAGTGCCTTGTTCAATCAGTACTCCTGCCTCCAGCACTAAAATTTGGTCAGCAAGTTGGGTCGAAGATACTCTGTGGGAAATAAAAAGAACAGTACTTCCCTGCATGGCTTGCTCTATGTTGCGCAAGATGTTGCTAGCTGTTTGTGTATCTACAGCAGAAAAACAATCGTCTAGTACCAATATCTTTGGAGTACGAATGAATGCCCTAGCAATAGCAATACGTTGTTTTTGTCCGCCTGAAAGTGTTACGCCTCTTTCTCCCACCATTGTTTCCATTTGCTTAGGGAATTGTTGAATGGTTTCATAAATCTCTGCCAGTTGGGCGGCTTGGATGATCTGAGGGTTAGTAGCCTCAGGCTTACCCCAAGTAATATTATTTTTGAGCGTATCTGAAAAAAGTAATACATCTTGTGGTACGTAGCCTAGTTGCTGCCTAAGGAACGATACAGCATAATCTTGAATAGGAATCCCATCCATCGTTATTTCACCGGCATCTACATCATAAAGACGACTTATTAGGTGAGTCATTGTGGACTTGCCTGCTCCTGTAGTACCGATAATGGCTACCTTTGTTCCTGCAACTACCTCGAAAGTGACGGATTTTAGCGCCTTGACCCCTGAATTAGGGTAGGTGAAGCTTACATTTTTGAAAGAAATATGGCCTTTTATAGGATTTCTGAGTGCTTTCTTTGAAACAATGGGATTTTTCTCCTGGAGAAACTCATTGATTCTTTTTTGAGAGGCTGCAGCTCTTTGCACAATATTATTAATCCAACTTACAGCAAAGGTAGGCCATCCCAAGAGATTGAGGTACATGACGAACTCAGCAATACTACCTGGCGTGCTCTTTCCTTTGATTACCTCTTGGCCACCTATAAAAACTACCAACACAATCCCTAAGCCAATGATGCTTTTGGCCGCCGGGAAAAATATAGCATTAATGGTGGTGAGGCGCAGGAATTGGGTTTTGTAAACGTCACATTCCTTGGCAAAAACCTTGGTAAATCCTGCTCCTCGGGCAAAAGCTTGCAACACGCTGATGCCAGCAAAAGACTCTTGTGCCAAAGTGGTTAGTCCAGAGAGTTTGTGTTGTATGGCTTCAGAACGTTCTTTTACGAAAGTGCCAATGTAATAAGTGCCTGCTGCCAGGAGCAGTGTAGGTAGTACTGCATAAAGCGTCAGGCGGGCATTAATCATCAGCATATAGGGAATAAGCATCAGAAAAATGACGACTGTGTTGAGGCCATACGCAATAGCAGGGCCCAGGTACATACCCACTTGATTAACATCTTCTGAAATTCGTGCCATCAAGTCACCCGTACTATTGCTTCTGTAAAAGCTCAAAGGAAGTGTTTGGTAGTGGGTATAAATTTCATTCTTGAGTGCGTACTCTGCACGTTTTCCCACGACCATGATGATCCAGCGTGTTAAAAAGAGAAAAAATCCTCTGCAGATAGCTGCCAGCAGCATAAGCCCACCGTAGATGAGCATACCCCTGACTAGCCTATCATGGGTAGTTGCTTGGAGGCTGGTATCACCCAAAGTCTGATAATCTTTTATGCTTGCTTGTACCAACTCAAAAGTGTGCTTGATAAGGCGGGCAGGAATGATTGAGAGGACATTGGCCACAACCGTGCATACAGTCCCTAAGAAGAGCAGGTACTTGTAGCGGAGTAGGTATTTATTGAGATGGCTTAGTGCTCTCACAATGCAAAGTGAAGACTTCTGTTGGTATCCACAAAGCAACGGAAAGCATGCCTAGTTTCAAAGTTTTTCCAGAATGGTTTAGCCAACGTATACTATGGGGTATAGGTGCTTTTGTCTTACTGTCCCATAAGCATGAGGTTGTGGCGTGCCAGGGAAATCTTAGATGAGCGTGTTGATCTGTACTAGGAGCCGTGTATCATGTACTTTCGTCATCATGACATCGGTGTACGGTGCTCACCTGGATCGGTAACCAACTTTACCTGAAAAAGATGTAGTCATTCTGGTCCAGTCGATCGATCCTTAATACGTTGAGACTATTGCAGCATGGTTGTCGGTCGACTCTTACTCTTTTCGGTCTGCTATAAGCAATCATATAACCCTTCAGCATGGTGGTGAACGAAGTTATGCTGCTTTTTTTTACATATCGCTTTCATAAAATAAGCTGCCATCTCTCATGTGCAAGTTTCTTGTGGCCATAAGCCGTCTCATAGGCCTTCTAAGTAGCTTCTCAACACACCGTTTCCCATAAGTTTGGTTGTTGTTATGCTTGAAAATTCCTCCTAATACATCTCCGTTAATATTACATAGCTCTTGGTGGGAGCCTCCTGATATTGAGCGAACCCTTCCCCCAAGCCTTTCCCAAACATTTTTATAATCTTGATACTTCACCAGCTGGGAATTTTCAGAAAATAAGTTAGCGAGAATTTTTTCTTGTTTGTTACTCAAAATTCTTGGCACTCTTTCTTTAGCATCATTTGGCCCCGATGAGCTGTTCGCTGAAGACTCTGATACGGCTTCAGTAGCAATATTTATTCTCTCAGGATCTTCTCGGGTTAAATGCGTTCTCCATGCTTTTTGGATGTTGCTAGCGGCGTTTTTAGCATCGTACAAGTTTTGCGTAGTAGACCACTTGCTATAGATCTCTTCAACAGCAGTTTTACCGTCCGTTGAGTCATCCTCTTGCGCAAAGACGTGATTCACTGAAAAGATATTTTTTGTAGGGGTCTGCCAGTCTCCTGACTCTTCTGGAATCAAGCAATCTGGTTTTAGGAGCATGGGAGTTTGTTGTCCTTTCGGATCTAGACGAAAACGATCAAACATCGATACCAGCGCGAAAACACCTGGCGCCTCTTTAACTTCCAGGTATTCCTTTTTTATGCCCAAACTCATGTAGGGTAAAAATATTCGATCAATCATATCACTTGCTTCAGCGTAGCTGGTATTATACATTCTGATAGCGTGATTATTAAACCATTGCTGCGTTTGGGCAAAGTGGATAGCCTTTAGTAAGGCTGCACCATCGTTTCCATACTTCATTTTGAAGTAATCCAAGATGCAACGCACGTCACCAAGTTTAGCTGTCAGTATAATCTTTTGAAAAACTGAGTCGGGTTCAGTCGTATAATTGCAGTTTACTTTTTCCAGTAACGAAGTGAGTACACTCAAGGGAGTACATTCATCAGGATGGTCTATTTTACCACTCTTTCTTCCCAAGAGCCTAGGCCATAAACTCCTGGTAGAGGTATGATGTAGCAAATTGATGGTCTCTTCACTAAATGGTTGCTCTAGGTTACATATGTTGAAAAGAGTAACAATAATCGAATTGATTGTATCCAAGCGAAAAATCATGTCTTCCCTAATGGCTTCTTTCAATTCCCTGACGCCTTCTTCTATTTTGGAATCTTCCGGAAAAAAGAGCCTAAAAAGACGCCTATCGGTAGGAATAGGTATGTATGCAAAAGACCTATGCGAATTCGTATTGTTAAAGGAGTCTTTCAGTTGATCTGATACACCATGTAACCCCTGACATTCCTCGCGACTCATAATGTCTTCCCTAATGGCTTTTTTCAATTCCCTGATGTTACTTTCCGTTTTGGAGCCCTCTTTGGAATCTTCTGAAAAAGAGGGGCTAAAAACACGCTTATTTTTAGGAGTACGGAAAGTAGCTCTGCCCAAGGTTGTATGATTAAAATGATCTTTCACTCCCTTGACTATGTGATGTAACTCATAAGATTCCTCGTATAACCACGAATCTATGTGGCTAGCGTGGCTCATTAAATAGTCTTCCCTACACATGATCGCATTATGCAAACAAGCCTCGGCGGTAATCTTACCAACAACAAGTCTTCCGATATATGCATACAGCTTATCGACGACTTTGCACGTATTTGCTACTGATATCTGGATGAATTTTTGCCACCCTTCAACGTTTTCGACATTGTTTTCTCGCAAACCGGTAAGATATTTTTCAAAACTTTCTATCGTATCCATCAGATAGCATTGAATCATATCAATTTTATTCAAAAGGGGTATGTAGTGACAGGTCTTCCTGGATAAGACTATGGGTATCCCATGAGGCGTGCCAGTAGTATCATCAGGAGTCTTTGACGTGCTCAACGTGGCGCATGCATGATGCTTGCCTCCAAGCACGCCTAAAGCTTCATTTCGGCTATTCTCCGTTTCATACCTGGTATTTGAAGTTGCTCGTTGTGTTCCTTTTTCCTTCCGGTTTTCTCTGCTCTTTTTTGCCCCTCCCCGCACGCCCAAAGCGCCTACATACACACATCTGAGCGCCTGATCTGGTGCTAACACGTGAATACGGCTGGCTACATCCGCCTTCCTTGCGCCTTGTAGAGCGGATAAAATTGTTACAATATTTTTCTGATATATTATCGGCAATGTCTCTTCACGTGCTAAGAAACTATCCCTCACCCTAGCTTGCCATTGGCTACCTACTAGCTTGCATAACACTTCTTTGCCGCCATCAAGCACGAAAGGACCATAGAGGGATGATTGTGAGGTAGGCATTGATGCGGGTGATACTTTACTAGCATATGAAGGAATCAAAATAGGAGTGCGAGCTTCCTGGTGCTGCATGCGAAACAAAGAAATGGGGCTATTCGGGACTACTTTCAATGGCAACCCAGCGGATACTTTGGTCGTTAGTGACCTGGGCGACAAGGAATTTACTGGGCTCATCGATAGCGTAGTCTCAACACTATGCTGCGTATGTGATGATTGATTGGGGGTCTTCCCCTTATTAGATGCTGCAGGTACAGACAGTATGCGCTGGTTGGGTAAGAAATCCTGTTGGATCTGCGCACCAAGCTGGCCCTGCTCGTGCGATGATAAGCGATGATCCATGTTGCTACAGCTATACAAGTAGCATATTGACAATAAAAACAAGAGGTGTAAAGATAGGTTCCTGCAACAATGCGCCATGGTTAGATTTAAGTAGTTGCTTTGTAGAAAAATTGGATGAGCCCTACTCCTAGGTATTGCATACCCGTATAAAACGCGACGAACCTAGCGAATAAATGAAGATATGTCAAAAGTATTGAGGCCATTGCAGAATTATCTAGACTTTTGTGTAAAAAGCATAACTTTTCTGTCTCTTGGGGGTTATTTACAGGTATTTAGTTTTCTTATTGTGCTGATGGAAAAGAGGAGCAAGTTTATCTCGTTATAAAGCGACAAGGGATTACTAGCATTTTTTTCTGTAAGTAGACTAAGATTGTAAGAGGGACTAGATACCAGTGCTAAAATTGTACCCGTCCGGGGTACCACGATACTCCCAACTTTACGCTCTATGAGCTGCCCGCCATGCATTTGCAATGTCTATGATGGTTTTGAGGTCTTCTCCAGGCATAGATACTCGATCCAAGGCCCTTCCTCTCAAACTTCCTTGGGCTATGCCCTGTGCATCACTCACCTGATACAATACCACGCGTGTCTCCTAGTACTTGTTCTAAGCTTCTTGCAGAAGAAAATGCAGCAGAAGAAAATACATGGGTACCCGCACTATTGTAAAACATATCTACGAGCAGCCCAACTGCAAAACTTATTAACAAAAGTAGGGGCAGCCCCTCCTCGCGCCGAGGAAGCAATAGGAGAAAAGTCACGTAGACAAAACAAAAAGCAGTGTAGAAAAAACAATAAACCGCGCAACAGTGAGCGGCAGAGTGGTATACAATACAAAGTTGGTCAATTGCCCTAGCTTGCTAGTCTTATTCATAGTCTCTGGTATGCTTCTCTAAAAATTCTTTTTCTTCTTTTACAGTGTTCTTGACCACATATACGTGCTGCAGCGTACTAAAGTCGGTACTAAGACGGAGCTCAATGTCATAATAGGGGGCTTCTTTTCTAAGCCTTACCTGCTCGATATGACCAATCCAAACTCCTTCTAAAAAAGTGGCGTTATAGCCTGAGGTAACTACTTTATCTCCGGGTTCGACAAGTATATGCCTGGGTACATACACCATCTGTGCTCGACAAGGATCATGACCTGGCCACTGTACTGTGCCGAGTACCTTGGATTGCGAGATCTGAGCAGACACCTGCATAGAAGTGTGTAATAAGGAAGTGACGGTAGCGAAACGATTAGAGACCGCCTTGACTCTGCCTACAATCCCTTCGGAACTGACTACCCCCATACCAGGCGCTATTCCATGCATCGCCCCTTTATTGAGTGTGAGGTAATTTTTAGTGCCAACAATCGCATTGTTGATGACTTTGGCAGAGATAAAATGAGAAGATGCAGGAGTATCTAACTGGCTTGCCGGCTCCGCTACTTGCAAAAGCTGCTCTCTTAAGACAGCATTTTCGTGCAATAGCTTTTCATTTTCTACTTTCAAAAAGGGATAGTTTCTGACTTCACTGATGAAGTTCTGCACACCTCCTATAATATCATGGACGGACGCTTCATAAGTCTTGTGATTAATGATAAAGACGGTGCTTATGAGTTCTAAGAATACAAAAATTATAAAAGCCCTGTAGTTATATAAAAAGTAAAGCAACCTTTTCATAAGAATATGAGCATCGATTTTGATTCTGAACTATGCTACCTATGCCATCCTCTGAAGAGAGAACCCACCCGCTGGGGAAAAGCGCTGCAACGAAGCCGTAAAAACACAGTGCTGCAGATGGGATGCGTTAGACAATTTTATTTAAAAAAAAATAGACTTTTCGGTCCTCTCAAAAAAATGCTACGTCATTAACACACCCTTGTAGGCATTCAAATTTCTCAATGCAATGCCTGTACCTCGCACTACTGCCTGTAGCGGCCCTTCGGCTATGTGTACAGATAGCTTGGTTCTTTGTGCCAGTCTTTTATCAAGACCCCGTAAAAGAGCACCACCGCCCGTAAGATAGATACCGTTATCATAGATATCTGCAGAAAGTTCAGGGGGAGATATTTCTAGTGCCTTTAAAATAGCTTCTTCAATCTTCAGGACAGATTTTTCTAGTGCTGAGGCAATTTCTTTATAGTTGACCAGGACAACTTTGGGAATACCAGTCATTAAATCTCTACCGCGCACCTCAAAGTCATCAGGAGGCGTATCTAGCTCCTCCGACACAGCACCCACACCAATCTTGATTTTCTCAGCAGTCCGCTCTCCGATAAGTAAGTTGTGCTTCCTGCGCATATAATCTAGGATGTCATTACTAAAGACGTCTCCCGCAATTCTTATAGACTGATCACACACAATACCCGAAAGCGCAATGACAGCAATTTCTGTTGTTCCGCCTCCAATATCCACAATCATAGATCCTATAGGTGCCTCTATATCGATGCCAATACCAATCGCCGCTGCAATCGGCTCAGAAATCATGTACACTTCTTTGGCACCTGTATGCTCTGCAGAGTCTCTTACAGCTCTCTTCTCTACATCTGTGATCCCGGAAGGAATACAAATGATCATTCTGTGTGCCAACGGTGTCAGAAACCCCCACTTAGTATTATTAATCATTTTGATCATACCCCGAATCATGTGTTCGGCTGCATGGAAGTCTGCAATAACACCATCTTTCAGAGGACGAATTGTTTTGATGTTGTCATGTGTTTTTTCATGCATTTGCATAGCTTTCCTACCCACAGCGATCATCTTGTTGGTAGTTCTGTCGATGGCTATAATCGAAGGCTCATCTACGACTATAGTGTCATTTTGTATGATCAAGGTATTGGCTGTGCCTAAATCAACAGCGATATCGTTATAAAAAAAGTCTAGTAATCTCATTTTCTTGATATTGTTTACAGTAAGAGCAACATGTTTGTGAGCTGCTGTGATGGGTGCGCCCAATTTAGAGAAATTTCTTAGTCCAACCGCGTCGCGTTGGTTGGTTGAAAGGCAATAAAAGCTTAATTACCTGGGACCTAGTGCAAAAAATAAATGCATCGAATTCAGTCAACTAACAACCAAACAATAGGCTTGATTGAGAGGGCATCTTGAGGACTTGGCCCCACAGACTGGGAAAAAATGTCTTATACTCTGTGTTTCTCCTATGCCAGTGATGCTACGGGGTCATGTAGTTGAGCATCAATGCGTTGGCTAAGTTTGACAATGATGCAGAGCACGTTGATGGCTTAGGGGTTCCCACAGAAAATATTCTTTTTCTAAAAGCTTTTCCCCTAGTAGTCGCTTGAGGCGTCTTATTGTACAGGTCAGCTATCGTGTTATCGTCTGGATTTTCTAGTTGAATAACTCCGGAGCTAAATAACCTGAGCGCAAAAACTTCCGTCATCTTAATATGATCAGCACTGTTATGTACATTGGCCTAAGCTAACTCCTTTTCATCAAAGTATGCAGCTAGGTCCTCGTATTTAAAAATTCTTATTGCTCTACATAGGCCCGTCTCAAACTTATCTGCTTTAATAATTAGTTTGACAGATTGTACGTCATAAATCTGTACCGATTTCACCTTGTCGAATATCTAGCCTTCCATAAGCTCGAGAATAGAGACTGCGGTTGGTAAAAAGTGCTCCGCTGGTTTTTCTTGAGTTTTGTCTTGCCAAACATCGTCCTCTGTAAATCTCAAAGCTTTTTCTTCTTCAGAAAAATTATCAGCCTTTGGAAGCTTGAGTTTTTCAAAGAACCCTTCTTTGGATAGCGGATTAACAACTTGATAGGCAATAGTTTCAGTCTGCTAAGCTCTCTGCCTACTTAGAATACGCCATGCAAAGGCATTGTATTTCTGTTTGGCGGTTTTGACAACCATGATAGATTAATGTTTAAATTGCCGCCAAAATAATTTTCTTGGCGGTGATTTTCCAAGGGCCATGACTGGCTGCTTGAGTTATTACGATATTCCGTTCCTTTCTCGCGTGTAGCAGGTAGAGCATCGGGAGCATTTGGTTGTTACTAAACACCCACCAAACAGTGTCTAAGCATGCTTTATTATCTTTTCCAATATCTTCATGAGACATTGAATTGGCCAGGTACTGGCGTCTTCAAATATATCTCATTCAGAGCAGCAACAGCGGCCATATTTTCTTTGCTGATTACTATTGTGCTGGGGAAGAAGTTCATTCATTCCTTTCATGAACGACAAGTGAAAGAAACAGTACGGGAGTTGGATTTGGATGGGTATCAGGAGAAAAGAAATACTCCCACCATGGGTGGCATTGCCATGATTGCGGCAATTGTGATGCCTACCTTGCTCTTCGCTAAGCTAACCAATACATACATCATTTTGCTGCTAACGGCTACATTGTGGATGGGGGTTATTGGTTTTGTGGATGACTACATCAAGGTCTTTAAGCAAGACAAAAAGGGCTTGGCAGGGAAATTCAAGGTGTTTGGGCAGGTGAGTCTGGGGCTGGTTGTGGGCCTGGTGCTTTATTTTCACGAAGATGTGGTGGTGCGGGAACTGGAAACGCATGTAGCAGGTATCGAACAAGGGGAGGCAGTACCTGGAACTTTTAAAGATGTAAAATCTACGAAAACAAATGTGCCCTTTTTTAAAAACAATGAGTTAGACTACAGCCATCTCATTCCGGGCTTGGGCGATCAATACACGTGGGTAGTGTATGTACTGATAGTTACCTTTATAGTAACAGCGGTGTCTAATGCGACGAACCTCACAGATGGCTTGGATGGCTTGGCAGCAGGAACGTCAGCAATTATTGGTACTACACTGGCTATTCTAGCCTACTTGTCGGGCAATGTTATCTTCTCACAGTACCTCAACATTATTTACATTCCTAACCTGGGCGAACTGGTGATTTTTTGTACCGCTTTTGTAGGGGCTTGCGTGGGGTTCTTATGGTACAATACCTATCCTGCACAAATTTTTATGGGTGATACTGGCAGCTTGACCATCGGGGGGCTTATTGCCGTACTTGCTATTATGATTCGGAAGGAGTTACTTATTCCACTACTCTGTGGGATTTTTTTGGTTGAGAACCTCTCTGTCATCATTCAGGTTTTTTATTTCAAGTATACCCAGCGAAAATATGGCGTAGGGAAAAGGGTATTTAAGATGGCACCTATCCACCACCATTATCAAAAACTAGGCTTGCACGAGGCCAAGATCGTAACAAGATTTTGGATCGTGGGGATCTTGCTAGCTATTTTCACACTCACAACGCTAAAATTGCGGTAGCATGCCACTGCAAAGGAAGGGGTCTATCGCTTGGTGTATCCGAGACCATGCTTGGGCGGTACTAGTAGCCTGGTCATGTGTTGAGGTTGCGGTAATGACTGTTTAGTGTCGTAAAAAAAGAGGGGGTTACGGATTTGTGCCACGGACTCACTGATGTCATCGTATCATTAACCGCTTATACAATGCAAGGAAAAAAGCCTACTTTACTGAAAGGAACGCGTGACTTTGCAGCCCATCAGGTATTTAGAAGGAATTACATTTTTGATACGATTCGGAATATCTACCAGAAGTATGGTTTTTTTCCACTCGAAACGCCTGTGTTAGAACACCTGGCCACCCTGACAGGAAAATATGGCGAAGAGGGAGACCAACTCCTGTTCAAAATCTTGAACTCAGGCGATTTTCTGGCCGGGGTAGACAGTCATACCAAGAATTATAAAGCCTTATTGCCTCAAATTGCAGACAAGGGGCTGCGCTACGACCTGACCGTGCCCCTGATGCGGTATGTAGCGATGAACAAGGACGAGCTTACTTTCCCCTTTAAGAGGTATCAAATGCAGCCTGTGTGGCGTGCAGACCGTCCACAAAAGGGGCGTTATAGGGAGTTTTATCAATGTGATATTGACATCGTAGGTGCCTCTTCCTTACTGTGTGAGGCAGAAATTTTGGTCATGATCCACGAGGTGCTTTTTCAGCTGGGGGTCAAGGACTTTACCATCCATATGAATCACCGAGGTGTACTCAAGAGCCTAGCAACGCTCGTGGGAGCGACCAACCAAGAGGGAGCTCTTTGTGTGGCACTGGACAAGCTAGATAAGGTGGGGAAAGAAAAAGTACTAGAAGAACTAAAAGGCAAAGGCTTTTCCCCTACTGCCCTAGAAAGGCTTTTGTTTATCTTCGATTTGCCAACAGCACAAGCTGACAGATGGACGGTCCTGACCAAGCAGCTTGGGCTTACCCAAACAGGCATACAGGACATGCAGCAAACCCTCGACTACGTACATGCTTTAGGGCTAGAGGAGCCTTTTATTACACTAGATCCTACGCTGGCTAGAGGATTGTCATACTACACAGGGACAATTTTTGAGGTAAAAATGCAACACTCGGACTGGGGCAGCCTGGGTGGTGGGGGACGGTATGATGGCTTGACGGATATTTTTGGGCTGACTGGGATATCTGGAGTAGGTTTTTCTTTTGGCTTGGATCGACTCTATGCGGTACTAGAAGCACTGGATTTGTTTCCGTCCTCTATTGGCTACAACACGCAAGTACTGCTTGCAAACCTAGACCATGCATCTGAAAAATGGGCTTTAAAGGCACTGGCTACGTTGAGAACCAACGACATCCGGGCAGAAATATATCCAGCAGTCGCCAAGCTAAAAAAGCCGTTGCAGTATGCACACAAACGACAAATCCCCTTTGTTGCCATCATTGGTGAGGAAGAGCACGCAGCCGGCGTAGTCACCCTCAAAAACATGCAGACCGGCACACAGCAACAGTATTCGTTAGAACAGATGCTTCAAGAATTATCTTAATTTTAGCAGCAACACGGCACGACCTATGGAAGATTTTACAAAAATACTGGGCCAGATGCAAGAAGCCCAGAAAAAAGTTCAAGAGATACAACAAAAATTAGCCCAAATACAAGCCACTGGCGAAGCTGGCGCAGGCGCAGTAAAAGCTACGGTAGATGGGCATAAAAAAGTACTGAAAATAGATATCGACAAGGAGTTCATTCATCCTGAGGAAAAAGAAGTACTGCAAGACCTAATTATTGCAGCAATTACCCTGGCTACCCAGGCTGTAGCCGAAAAGGTAAAAAAGGAAGTCACACAAAGTGCATCAGGAATGCTGGGCGAAATCCCTATAGATTTGATGCTGTAGGAAGCGTCTAGATAAGACTATGGAACATTTTAAATTGCCCGAGGTACTTATTAAGTACCTACACAAACAATAGCAAATTCATGATACGTATGAACGAAAGGGTATGAAAAATACGGTTGATCGGTATTGTCTTTCTGTTGATATGCTACTTGACGCAGTACGAAACGTACGCCCAGCAACACGATGAAAAGCAGCATCTTAATGACTCCTTAAATGATTTTAGGGGCGCTGTAGGTGCACCGTTATCATTCGATAGACAAGAGCCTACGGTTACAAAATGGGCTTGACTCGGGTGATCATATCCTGAAATTCAAGCATCTACAAAAGGGATCGTTGAAGAAAGACAGGATATCAGAAATTTGTTGACATAGATGCAGGGAATGTATTGATAACCTTGGGCACAAGAATAAGGTATCCAGAGCAACAGCTGCTCAGTAGTCCCAAAACATTTAAAATCCGGGAAAAAGACTCATTTTCCCCTATCAATTGACCATATACACGGCCCACTTTTTTGCTGGAGGCATACTACACCGCGGTAACGTTGGGACTACACAGCAAGCACTCGATTGCACCATCGTATACGCTTATAGGAAGAGACAGTACAACCAAGGAGACCTTCCGCAAGTCTATCGCCGATCTAAAAAAAATCACTGTGACCTAAAATTATTCCCCTACAGTATTTGCGTAAGTTGGGGTATGATGTCGACTTTCGGCTTGTATGTGGACTGCGCATTAGACATGCCACTGCATGATCTAAGCGTCACTACTGATAACAAGAGTATTTATTTGAGTTCGAATCTTTTTGATGTGAAAAAAGCTTGGCTTGCTAAAAAATCCCATGTTTCGCATAGGTGTAGATATACCAAGACATCTCCCCTAGCAAGCAACATTTCGCGTTTTAGAATGCTCAATAGGTGTATAGTATCAGCTGTTTTCTTTAGATCACAGCAATGATGCATACATTGCAAGTAAGAACCAGCTTTTGTTTTTGAAAAAGCTAGAGATTCCTTGGAAACCTTATTGATGAGCAATGCATGCCCTGATTACACGGTAGCCATGTAGCCTTGGTCTACGGAAAGCGGTTTTTTCTGGACGCTTTGGACTGCTAATTGGTCACAGCGTTCATTTTCAACATTGCCTGCATGTCCTTTAATCCAACAAAAACTAACGTGGTGTTGCTGGTACACTTTCCAAAATCGTTTCCAAAGATCAGCATTCTTTTTCCCTTTAAAATCCTTCCTCAACCAAGATAAGAGCCAACCCTCTTGTACTGGCGCTATTACATATTTGGAATCCGAATAAATAGTTACAGCTTGTTTTCCGTGCTTTAAAGCTTCTAGCCCTATAATGACTGCCAAAAGCTCCATCCGGTTATTAGTAGTTAGTTGAAATCCTTCAGAAAGTTCCTTTCTGTTACCCTGGTATTTCAAAACTACGCCATACCCTCCCGGCCCTGGATTGCCTCTTGAAGAACCATCTGTATAAATGACAACCAAACTAAAAAATAAGATGGGTCTTAAATAACTTGACCGCCATAGAAAGTACCACAACCCCCATCACTTTGTGAATAATATTTACACCTAGCTTGCCTAATCGATGCTCAATAAATTCAGAATACCGTATAACGACATACACAAATACAAGATTCGCGAGTATACCACACAAAACATTGACAATGGCGTAGTCTTCCTTTAAAGTAAGCAATGTGATTAACGTACCTGTGCCTGACACAATGGGAAATGCCAACGGTACAATAGAGGATGTCCCATCATTGTCTAGTGAAATATGGAAGATGCTGATATCCAGAACCATCTCTAATCCTATGATGAATAATATTATGCTGCCAGCCAATACAAAAGAGCCGATATCAATCGAAAAAATATCAAGCAAAGACTGGCCCAAAAACAAAAAAGTAACCATGATCACACTCACCGCAACCATTGTTTTGCGTACATGAATACTCCCTGCTCTTCTTCTTATATTCATGATGATGGGTATGCTGCCTAGTATATCTAGGACAGCGAATAGTATCCAAAAAGAAGACAGTACTTGTTGCCAATCAAAACCAAGAAATAAATTACGAATACTGTGCATGGAATGAAAGATTTTATTAAAACAACTCCATTGCCCCCGATGCTAAAAGAGACATATTCTTTCTCAAATACTGCCGCTCGTGCAGAAAGAACGACCAAACTTAGGCAGCAAGAATTACATAAAAAAGCAGGAATGACAACAGATTTAAGAAAGGCTAATTTTTCTTCCAAAACTTTAGACTTCCCTCCCCCTTGATGACCTACTGCTGCTACTTCATTAAAAGTCTCTCCCCGATTCTCCAAGGGATTATTTTACTTATATTCGTCAGCTT
Organism: Amoebophilaceae bacterium; assembly: GCA_031422615.1. Taxonomy (GTDB): domain Bacteria; phylum Bacteroidota; class Bacteroidia; order Cytophagales; family Amoebophilaceae; genus UBA8403. The sequence continues at coordinate 24,697 of JANPMB010000013.1, read as the reverse complement.
ATTTTTTGGCCTGTTCCACGTGGAACACTAGCCCCTTCGTGAGTAGATGTATACATAAGAACGGTTACATGTTTCCAACATACGACATCATTATAGTAGGTGCAGGCCATGCTGGTTGTGAGGCAGCCGCTGCCGCGGCCAAGATGGGCTCCAAAGTGCTCTTGGTGACTATGAATATGAACACCATTGCGCAGATGTCTTGCAATCCTGCCATGGGTGGCATTGCCAAAGGACAAATTGTGCGCGAAATTGATGCGCTTGGAGGCATGTCGGGCATCATTGCTGACCAATCTATGATTCAGTTCCGTATGCTCAATAAATCCAAAGGTCCGGCCATGTGGAGTCCTAGAGCCCAAAACGATCGCATGCGATTTGCAGAGGCGTGGCGCTTGGCCTTGGAGAAGACACCCAATGTGGATTTCTGGCAAGAAATGGTGAGTGAAATCATCGTTCAAGAAGGGCAAGCTGTAGGTGTAAAAACCGGTATGGGGCTAGAGATTCGGTCTAAAGCTGTAATTCTGACCAATGGTACTTTTTTGAATGGTCGTATCCATATTGGCGAAAAACAGTTTGGAGGGGGTAGAACAGGTGAAAGAGCAGCTAGTGGCTTGACGGAGCAATTGGTAGCCTTAGGTTTTGAAGCTGGTAGAATGAAAACGGGTACACCGCCACGCGTGGATGGCAGAACGCTGGATTACCACAAAATGGAGGAACAACCAGGTGACGAACAGCCCGGGAAATTTTCTTTTCTAAGTACTACCCAGCCCTTGCAGCAACAAAAAAGCTGCTACATCACTTACACTAACAAAAAAGCCCATCAAATTTTAGCAACTGGCTTTGATCAATCACCCATGTTCAATGGGCGCATTCAGGGCCACGGCCCTCGGTATTGTCCGTCTATTGAAGATAAAATTACCCGCTTTGCAGACCGGGAGCGGCATCAAATTTTTGTGGAACCAGAAGGCTGGCATACGGTAGAGATTTATGTCAATGGATTTTCTACATCCCTGCCCGAAGCTGTGCAATACGCAGCACTACAAGCCATTCCAGGTTTTGAACATGCCAAAATGTTCCGCCCAGGCTATGCCATCGAGTACGACTACTTCCCAGCCACACAGCTCCAATCTACTTTAGAAACACACCTAATAGCCAACCTGTACTTGGCAGGACAAATTAATGGGACTACGGGTTACGAAGAGGCTGCTTGCCAGGGTATTTTAGCAGGCATCAATGCCCACCAAAAATTGAAAGGATTAGCCCCCCTAGTTTTATCCAGAGCCGATGCATACATCGGAGTATTGATTGATGATTTGACTACCAAAGTCACGGACGAACCTTATCGCATGTTTACGTCCAGGGCCGAGTTTCGGATTTTACTACGCCAAGACAATGCCGATCTGCGCTTGACGCCTATAGGGCACCAACTTGGCTTGGCCACTCATGAACGCTTGCAATGCGTACAGACAAAAAAAACGGCTACTGCGCAATTGTTAAGAGCTTTTAAGAACTGGGTGTTCACGCCAGCACAGATCAATACTCATCTTACTCAGCTAGCATCAGCACCTCTTCAAGAGAAACAATCTGTTTATCAGCTGCTGAAACGGCCTGAGCTTAGTGTAGAATTGCTTGGCACTGTAGATGGAGCGTTGGCACAGTATTTACAGGGGTATGATCAGGCAGTACTAGAGCAAGCAGAGATACAGTTGAAGTATGAGCGATACCTTCAAAAGGAGAAGGAATTGGCAGAAAAGATGCAACGGTTAGAAGATTACCACCTGCCTGCCGATTTTGACTATGGTCGCATCCGGGCACTGTCAGCCGAAGCTGCAGAAAAGTTGAAAAAAATCAGGCCGGCCACACTGGGGCAAGCTTCCAAAATCAGCGGCGTCTCACCCGCCGATGTTTCTATTTTGATAGTTTACTTGGGACGCTAGTACAAGTCTATTGATGGATGGGGTGACCTGCTTCAATACCATGATCATCCTGAGATCAGTCCTAGATATAACAAAAAAGTGGAGAAGAATCCTAGCAACCCATTACAACTGTTCCTCAACTAGCAGCTCAGCATGAGTCAAATTTTCTCCGGTTTGAAGCTTCCAAAGATTAGCATACAGGCGGTCTTGCTGCAGCAGGGCGTGGTGTGTGCCTTGTTCAACTATTTCTCCATGCCTGAGCACAAAAATTTGGTCTGCCTGTTTGACGGTAGAGAGCCGATGGGCAATGAGCAAAGTGGTACGGCCTTGACTAATTTGTGCCAGTGATTGCTGAATAGCCAGCTCCGTTGCATTGTCAACAGCAGAAGTAGCTTCATCAAGGATCAAGATGGATGGATTGCGGACCAAGGCCCTGGCAATGGCGAGTCGCTGCTTTTGTCCACCAGAAAGCATGTGGCCTCGCTCTTCAATCCATGTGCCATACCCTTTAGGAAGGCGGATGATGAACTCGTGGGCAGCTGCATTTTTGGCAGCCTGTATAATTTGCTCCTGGGTAGCAGTAGGAAAGGCATAGCCGATATTTTCTGCGATGGTGCCTTCAAAAAGGAAAGACTCCTGACTTACAAAACCAATCTGTCTTCGGAGGGCAGAGAGCGACAGGGTGCGTAATTCTTGCGCATCAAAAAAAATCTTACCCGTCGTAGGCAAATAGAATCCTAATAAAAGCTTGAGCAGTGTGGATTTTCCAGCACCTGTAGCCCCTACGAAAGCGACAGTTTGACCCGGAAGAATCGTGAATGAAAGTTGATTCAGGGCGGGAGCGTGCTGCTCATAAGCAAACCCAACCGAAGCAAAGGTGATTTTTCCTTGCAAAGGAAAGGCTGCAGTAGACGAAACTTCTAGAGGAAGCTGAAAAAGTTGTAGCAATCTTCCCGTAGAGGCCATCACACGCTGAAAGTTGATCATAATTTCTGCCATGTTCACAAAAGGACAGAGCAGGCGCTGTGTAAGGAAAATAAGTGTGCTGTAAGCACCTACATCTAATTGTCCTTCTGCAACAAGCACCCCGCCATAGACTAAGGTGACTAGAAACCCCCAGAAAATACCAAACCGCAGGACAGGTGAGACCAAAGCATGCCACCGAATGGCGCTAAAATTGGCCTCTTTATATGCCTGGCTGGCCTGTTCAATTTTTTGGGCTTCAGGGTGCTCAGCTACTAAACTCTTGATGGTAAGCATGCCCAGTAAACTATTGGCCAAGCGTGTGCCGAGTGCACCCGCTTTGGTACGTACTGTGAGGTAGAGTGGGCCTAGTTTTCTTTGAACAAAAAAATTTCCGTAAATAGTCAAAGGCATGGGGAGCATGACTAACAAAGCTATCTTGGGAGCCAGTAGAAAAAAAGTGATACTAGTCAGTAACACAGAAGAGATAAGATCAATAATGCTATCTATACCTTCCTCGAAAAAGCGCTCTAACTGATTAATGTCGTCGTTGAGGATGGAAAGCAAATTGCCAGTTTTTTGTTTGGAAAAAGTAGTCATGGTACTGTGCTGCACGTGCCTAAACGCTGCCATGCGGAAATCGTGCTGCAAATGTTGGGCAAGACGCCACCACTTGATGGAATACAGATATTCGGACAAAGACCCTAGTCCATAGGCCATGAAAGTCACTAAACCCAGCAAAGGCATCTGTATTTTTAGACCAACAAAGCCCAATCCGGCTAGCCATGAGCCTTCTCTTTCCACCACCGTATTGATGGCTATCCCCAACAAAATTTCTGGCATGATGTCGATCAACTTGTTGAAAAAAGAATACAGGGTAGCTATCACGCAATCCCTACGAAAGGGACGCATGTAATGGAGTAGCTGAAAAAGAGGATGCGTGGTCTTACTTTGCATTTTTACTTAGGTGTGTAAGGCCTAACAAGAAACTGTTGATTAAGCCTGCCAATAGATCGCAAAAGTACTAGATGAACCATCTCAAAAAAAGTACAAACTTCTCCAAGAGAGGCGCATCAAGGGTGTTGTTTTCTCGTAACTCGCGGGGTAGTATTGCCTAAAGCAGCAACCATCGAATCACCCATGATCGTATCAGCTAAAACACATGCTCATCCATGTTTCTTCAGGACAATTCGTTGGGCATTGATGTTGATGACCTTGACACTACTTGCCTGCTCTTGTGCCCGTATCATGGCACCTGGAGGAGGACCCAAAGACACCACGCCTCCCAAGCTCATCAAAGCATTTCCTATGCGGGAGAGCACAAGCTTTGAGGGAAAAATGATCAAGCTGGTCTTTGACAAGGAGATTAAGGTAGAAGACATCTACAATAAGCTGATGGTGACTCCCAGGCTACAAAAGCTAGAAAATGAGCCTGGCTACACGTACAACGTGCGGGGCAATACACTCAAGCTCACCCTGGAAGCTCCCTTGGAAGAAGAAACAACCTACACCTTCAATTTTAATGATGCCATTAAAGACATTACGGAGGGCAATGTCGCAGAGAATCCAGTACTCACGTTCAGTACAGGAGAACACGTAGATGCTATGTATGTAATAGGACAGGTCAAATACCTCATGACCCATCAACCAGCTGCTAAGGTGGTCGTGGCTCTTTACAAGACCAATGACGATAGCCTTAACATCCTTAACAGTCCGCCTGATTATTTTATTAAAACAGACGAGGAGGGGAAGTTTAAAATAGACCATATCAAACAAGGGAAATACTACATGTATGCAAGCACCAGCAAAGAGAACCAACTGACAGCTGACCCTGGTGTGGATGAATATGGTTTTTTGAAGGATCCCATCGACTTGACAGTAGTGCCTGTAGACCATGTGGCGCTATCTATCCTCAAAGCCGACGTCAGGGAGTTCAAATTACAGGTCCAACAACCCCAAGGCCAGTATTTTGAGTTGCGCTTTAACAAACCAGTGGCGGATTACACACTTACTTTGGTACATAAGTCCCAAAGGTTCAAAACATCTACCCCACTGTACAGCCACTTGGTAGAAGATAAGCAGGTGATTAGGGTTTATAATACGTTCGGGCTTTTAGAAGAAGATAGCGTGGAGGCTTATTTGACTGCCAAAGATGTGTTGGGAACCGTGATCGAAGAAAATATCACCATCCATTTTAGAGAGGGAAGAAGCCAAAATAATCCAGTTTCCTATACGTTTGAACCTATCTCTGGTACTGCTATCAGTCCCAATTTTGTGGGTACTATGACTGTCAACAAACCTGTGAAGGAGGTAGTAGCAGACCAACTAGTTTTTGTTTTTAACAATCAAGACATAGTACGCATCAACACCACCGACCTACAGTTCAATGCCCAGCGAGATGTGATCACTATCACAAAGCAGCTTGATCCAAGAATGTTAATGCCTCAAAAAAACAAAAATCAGGGAAGCGAGGAGACAGCAGGATTAGTCTTGCAAATGGCTGAAGGGGCTTTTGTGACAGTAGAGGGAGACAACAGCAAGGTCATGCGTCATGCATACACATTCAGGGATCCCAAAGCATATGGCACAATCAAAGGCACGGTGACCACCAAAGCACCTGGTTTTATTGTTCAGTTGCTTGATAGGGAACACAACGTAATCGACTCGCTTAGCCATGAGCCAAGCTATCAATTTAACGAAGTAGCCCCAGGCAATTATAAGTTGCGCCTTTTGGTACTGACGGACAAGGAGAGAGAGTGGTCCTTTGGCAATATCCACGAGCGGAAAGAGCCTGACCCGGTGGTCTTTTATCCAGCTAACGTGGTCGTAGTTGCGAACTGGGAGGTGGAGGGTATTGATTTTGTTTTCTAGAAACAAAATGTTGACCATACACTTGGGGTGGGTAGTATGGCAGTTGCTCCTGCTGTCGTATTTGCAGTTTCCGCACGCTACGAAACAAGCGTGGAGCATGCTTGATGTAGCTCCTTTTTATTTTTACGGCCAAAACCTTCTATTGCGCACTTAGTAGGAGCTCCAAACAGTACTTTATGACCTCGACTTCTCTAGCACACCCCATTGATATCGGAATTTTAGTTGTTTTCTTGGTCGTTACGCTTGTGGTAGGCTTAAGGTACGGGCGTTCTGTGAAAACGCTAAGAGACTACGCTTTGGGCGGTAAGAACTTTTCTACTTTCACACTCACGGCTACCATTGTGGCTACGTGGATCGGGGGTGATGCAATATTTTACATTGTTACTAATGTATATAGGGGAGGACTATATTTTATCATACCCATATTAGGCTGGGTAGCTTGTATGGTACTTATTGGTCGGTTGGTTGCACGAATGGGAGAATTTTTGACTAAGGTCTCCGTAGCTGAGGCCATGGGAGACCTATATGGCAGACATGCACGTATCATTACAGCTGTCTTTGGCATACTAAGTTGCATAGGCTGTGTAGCTATACAACTTAAGGTTATTTCAATGGTAATAACATTAGTGTGGGGGGGTACAGGGATGTGGGTTGCGGTAGTAGCAGGACTCATCGTCATCACCTATTCAGCTTTAGGGGGTATTAAATCTGTAACTTACACCGACATATTTCAATTTCTTACCTTTGGTACCTTTATCCCAATCATAGCATTAGTCATCTGGAATAACCTAAAAAATCCCAGTGCGGTCATAGATACACTTGCCCATAACTCTGTTTTTAGTTTTACAGAAGTGGTAGGTTGGAACTCAAAATTCATGGGTTCTGTGGCTTTACTAGCCTTCTTTGTGATACCTAGCATGGATCCAGCAATATTTCAGCGCGTGGCCATGGGCCGAGATATCAAGCAAACAAAGCAGGCCTTCACTTATGCAGCTATACCGTTTCTTCTCGTACTCTTGTCCATGATTTGGATAAGTATTCTTCTGCTGTCTGCAGATGACAGCTTACCTCCTGATGACTTAGTCAGCTATATCGTTCACCAATATGCCTATCCTGGGCTTAAGGGTTTATTGGGTACAGGAATCGTGGCTATGGCGATGTCTACATCAGATTCCTACATCAATGCTTCTGCTGTACTACTTAGTAATGACATTGCCAAGCCATTCAATATCTTTGTTAGGGATTCTGTCCGTACTGCTAGATTATTTGCTTTCGTGGGGGGGGGGGCTAGCACTTATACTAGCAATAAGCGCAGAAGACCTCTTAAGGTTAGCTTTACTGCCTGGTAGTTTCTACATGCCCGTTGTCACGGTACCGCTAGTGATGGCTATTTTCGGTTTTCGTAGTAGTGCAAGAGCAGCGTTTATCGGGATGATTTTGGGGTTTACTGCTGCACTAGTTTGGAAACTCTTTCTAGAAGACCATACGGATATTAACAGCATTACTCCAGGGATGCTAGCGAATCTCCTAGGGCTCATGGGCAGCCATTACTTACTCAAAGAAAAGGGAGGCTGGCAGCAGTTGGCCCCAAATGATCCTCTGGCTCTGGAGCGCGCAGCGCGCAGACAGGCTTGGCAATGGCGCCTCCAGTCTATCAAGAACTTTAGGCTCTATCCTTACCTACAACAAAACCTGCCCCAGAGCGAGGCCTTTTACTTCTTTTTTGGCCTCTATACCATGGCCGCTACTTACGCGGCTTTCTACACCATTGGTGATGCTGATGTCAAGGCATACCAAGGCATCTACGAAGGCATTTATCGCACAGTCCTCTTGGCTACGACGGCCTTTCTTACCTTTCCTATCTGGCCACCTACGGTAAAGAGTAAGGCTTTTATCACTTTCTTCTGGCCCCTAGGCATCGGGGCCATTCTCTTCTTTGCAGGCACCCTCCTGGCCATCATGAGTCACTTCCATCACATGCAAGTGATGGTCATGATGATTAACTTCTTAATGGCAGTCTTACTGCTGCGCTGGCCGTTGGCCCTCTTCTTGGCTTTTACTGGAACGGTCTTAGCAGTCTTCTTTTTTAAGCACTACACGGGCAACCTCCTGCCCTTGAGTGCGGTAGGATCACTGCAGTTTAAGATCATGTATGGATTACTGCTTTTCACCAGCTTCCTGATAGCGCTCTTTAAGGGTAAACAAACCTATAGGCAGTTAGAAGTACGCAGCGAGCACTTAATAACGGCCCACCAAGAGACTACTGAAGAGCTTTTCGTTTCTTTCAGGGATAGGGCTAAGTTTGTGCAAGCGTTCAGGGCTGCAGGCGCTCCTGCCCTGACCCAACTAGCTAGCCTGAGCAGCGAGCTACGAGCAGAGGTACAAAGACTTAATTTGCCCCAATCAGTAATCCAAAAAGTCAAAGTAATCAACGAGCAATTAGCTCCCATTGCGATACAGCTAGATAGACTGGACCATCGGGCAGTAGGCTACCTTCGCCTAGAGGTAACTACAATTCCCATTGATACCCTTCTATCAGGTGTCCAAGGCAATCTGCACGTACAAAACATAGACCAACACGTCAGGTTCAGGCAATTAGCTACACAAGTGACCTTGCAATGTGATGTGGCTAAGATCAAGGCACTACTCATCCGTAGTATCTCTTTTCTACGCACGGTTACAGGTGCAGAAGCCCCTATCCTGCTTAGTGTAGAAGATACCCAATTAGTCTACCCTCTCCCTTCGGTTAAGCCAGGCTATAGTAAAAAAGTGGCTGCCCTCCGGTTGAGTATCACCACAGCGCCAGCACCCCCCCAACTATTGTCGTGCTACACAGCTCGGCTTAATGCTACCAGCACACCAGTCAAGGTAGCTCAGGAGCTCCCTATGGTAGGTAACAAGCGCATCGTAGAGGCTCATTACGGATATGAAACAACCATCATGCAACAAGAAAGCTCTACCCTTCTCTACGTAATCCCTGTAACACTGAGAGAAGTAAGGGGGAAGGACACAGATAATGCTTGTATGGAGCTAGGGGCTGACTTGAGCCGTGCTGATGATACCTACCCAGGGGCTAAAGAGCAGGAGAGCGTATTTCTAGAAGCAATAGAGCAAAGAACCCAAGCAGACCTTTCCTTGGTGCACAAAGCCATGGAGATGATCAAAGTGCTTCATGGTCTTGTAAGAAGGAAGTCTGGAGAGCCTTTTTATCTACATCCCCTAGCCGTAGCGCAGATTGTGTTAGACTATAACCAGGATGAAGCTACAATGTTCGGCGCTCTACTCCATGATACGGTGGAAGATACGCCCATGCTACTAGAAAATATAGAGGCGATGTTTGGTAAAGAGGTAGCTCAGATTGTAGATGGCGTGACGCACCTAGAGAGCAATCAGGCAACATTCTATAAGGTGCAGTTGTCGGCGCATGAGAATATTCGCAAGCTATTGGAAGTCAAAGACAAGCGTGTGTTGTATATCAAGATAGCGGACAGAATGCACAACATGCGTACGCTTGAGGCAAAGCCTTACGAGAGTCAGCATAGGACCGCTGAGGAGACGCTGCTCTTCTATGTTCCTTTAGCTGAAAAGCTAGGCCTCATGGAGGCTGCCGAGGAGCTCAAGAGACGGTCCTTTGAAGTGCTTCATAGCAAGTAGCCTAATCGACTCGTATACGCTAGGCTATAAACTTTACTTCTTGCATGTTATAGTATCTTGAGGTACCATCCGCATGCTCAATAATTAGCTTACCAGTAGTGTCTACGCCTTTTATTACGCCTGGGAAAGTATGGGTTGCATCTTGAAACGTATGAACCTCATGAATCCAGTACATATCTTTGAGGTAGGCAGCCTTTAAAAAAGCGATGTTTTGTGCTTGAAGCTGCAAATAATAGCACTCTAACTTTGTCAAAATTTGTGCAAGTAGTTCCTGTAAGCTAAAAGTACGTTGACAAATCAGTGACAAGGAGGTAGGTCCTTGAAAAGTGAAACACACTTGATTCACATTGAGTCCAATACCAATGACAGATGTTTTAAGTCTTTGCTTCTGAACCACATTCTCAATGAGTACGCCTCCAAGCTTTTTGTCTTGATAGTAGATGTCATTGGGCCACTTGATACGCAGCTCACTTGGAATATATAGCGCCAAGACATGCTGGATGGCAAGAGTAATGATCATATTGAGTGCGAAGCCTTGCCGAGCTGATAAAAAGGCAGGATAAAGGACTGCTGAGAAAGTCAGATTTTTGTTGGGCTGGCTATGCCAGACATGACCGCGTTGACCCCTTCCTCGGTATTGATGGTCCGTAATGACCACTGCACCCTCTGGAAAGTCGTCCTGATGCGAGCATTCAATAGCTAAACTGTTGGTAGAAGCGCAGGCAGCTTGATAAACTATGCGCTGGCCGATAAACCGGGTATAGGGGGGAGGAGTATACTGCAATTTTATATTTTTGGGGTGCCTAAAATACACCTATGGTTAAGAAAAAAGACGCGAAAGATACACTGACCGAAACAATAGCTCGGGCCATCGCCGCAACAATCGACGGGCCAACAGGAACGCAGCGATGAGACTGTACGTAAGTTTTATAAGTGGCGAGTAGAATCGCATGGACTATGTTAGCACAGTTGTGCATATATTTCACGGTGAATAGCGAGCTTTACACGTGGTGTGGGGTGCACACGATAGTGAAATGCTTCGGTGGCGCACGTGATCGCTTGAGCACAAGCATAGCGCTTCTCTTTAGGGTTCCTCATGAACTCAAAACCTATTCATCCATCTTTAAAAATTGAATTATGAGCACAGGAAGAAAAAATTTGCCCCCTACACCCAATTCTCAGTCTTGGGCAATTGTCATCCTGCTAACAATTATCTTAGCCATTCTCTATTTTAACAAGATGGGCACCATTATTTCTATCTCTGAGCACAGGTTCGAGACCATGATGCTCAAAGATGAAGTCCAAGAAGTAGTGTTGGTGATCAACAAAGACCTTGTTGAGATTACACTCAAGCCAGAAGTATTCAAGCAGGAGCCTTACAAAAGTGAGCTAGAAGAACGCAACTCTTGGGCCGTAAAAAATAGCCCTATCTATGCTTTTAGAATACCTTCTTCACAGATATTCAATAAAAATTTCAAGGCCATAGAGGCTAAAATGGATCCAGGCAAAAGAATAGGGTATACTACCCAAAAGAAGTATGATATCACAAGCTTCTTGCTGGAGTGGGCGCCTTTATTCCTCCTTCTTTTTGGATTCTGGTTTTTGATGCGTCGGATGTCGCTAGGAGGACCAGGTGGGCAACCCTTTAATATCGGAAAATCGAAAGCAGCTCTTTTTGATGCAGAGAATAGTGTAAAGGTGACCTTTGAGGATATAGCTGGCCTACACGAAGCCAAAGAAGAGGTCATGGAAATTGTAGAGTTTCTTAAAAACCCTGAAAAGTTCACCAAACTAGGGGGGAAAATACCTAAAGGAGCTTTGTTGATAGGCCCTCCAGGCACTGGCAAGACTTTGTTGGCCAAAGCAGTAGCAGGAGAGGCTGGCGTTCCTTTCTTCTCTTTGTCAGGGTCAGATTTTGTAGAAATGTTTGTGGGGGTAGGTGCAGCACGCGTTAGAGACCTTTTCAATCAGGCCAAAAGCAAAGCACCTTGTATTATTTTCATCGACGAGATCGATGCCATTGGTAGGTCAAGAGGACGCGGACAAATGCCTGGCGCCAATGATGAAAGGGAAAATACCTTGAATTCATTGCTGGTAGAAATGGACGGCTTTGCGACTGACTCTGGAGTGATCATCCTGGCTGCGACCAACAGACCTGATGTGCTTGACCAGGCACTTTTAAGACCCGGCCGATTTGACCGACAAATCAGTCTTGATAAGCCAGATTTAGTTGACAGAGAAGCCATTCTGAAAGTGCACATCAAAGTCTTACAACTGGCCCCAGATGTAGATGCTACCAAACTAGCAGCACAGACGCCTGGCTTCGCTGGTGCAGAGCTTGCTAATATTTGTAACGAAGCTGCACTCATTGCTGCGCGGAAGAACAAGAAAAAGGTATACATGGCTGACTTTCAAGATGCCATAGATCGGGTGATTGGTGGTTTAGAAAAGAAAAATAAGATCATATCTCCCCAAGAAAAAGAAATTGTGGCCTACCATGAAGCAGGTCATGCTATAACAGGCTGGTTCCTAGAACATGCGCACCCACTTGTTAAGGTCAGTATTGTGCCTAGAGGAGTTGCTACTTTGGGTTATGCACAGTACCTGCCCAAAGAGCAGTTCCTATACCAAACAGAGCAGCTCCTGGACGAACTATGCATGTCTCTTGGCGGTAGGGCAGCGGAGGAGCTCACCTTTGGAAAAATATCTACAGGAGCACTGAGTGACTTGGAACAGGTGAGCAAGGTGGCTTATAGCATGGTGAGTGTCTATGGCATGAATGATAAGATTGGCAACGTCTCTTTCCATCATCCTCAGCAAGGTGAGTATAGCTTTACGAAGCCTTATTCTGAGTCTACGGCCAAGACTATTGACGAAGAGGTGCGAGATCTGATAGAAACAGCCTATAAACGAGCCAAAAAGTTATTGCGCACTAAAAAGAAAGAGCTAGAAACAGTAGCACAGGCGTTGCTAGACAAAGAGGTCATCTTTCAAAGAGACCTTGAACAGATGATTGGCAAGCGACCTTATAACAAAGAGAAGCAAGAAACTTCTACGAAAAAGACCAGCATGGCCATTGAAATAGCAGGTGATACACCAGATCCTGAGGAGGCTGAGGCACAGCAGTAACTATGGCTCTCATAGCGAAGACCCTAGTGCCCTACGCCGCTTATGTGTTCTGCTGGTTGGTACGCTATGTAAAAAATAATTTTTGTAGCCATTGCCCAGAGCTCCTCTGGCTCACAATCGCTACCGTGCTTCAACCGCACTCGTAGCGTGTAGTCTAGGTATGCACCCCCTACTACTGACTCACATTTTTGTATTGCGTGCAATCATTCTGTGGGTCTACTAGAATCACGGCTTTATTTTCAGGATAGTCTGCTGTTATCTCCCGTAGTTTGAACAGTGAGATACAACAAAAGCGATCACTAAGGCCACCGATCCTGATGATTATTTCCGTAGACTTTTAGTTTTGTGCATTGATCAACTTGCTCGCAGCGCTTGTTGAAATCTTTTGGCTACTTCTTTCCAATTGACTACGTGCCAAAAGGCAGCGATGTATTCAGGCCTTTTATTTTGGTAGTGTAGGTAATAGGCATGCTCCCAAACATCAAGGCCCAATATAGGTGTTCCGCGGTGTTCAGCAGGTACAACATCCATCAATGGATTATCTTGGTTAGGGGTAGAACAGATGTTAAGCTCACCGTTATCTGTTACATAAAGCCATGCCCAGCCCGAACCAAACTGAGTGGTAGCCGCAATAGCAAATGCTTCTTTAAACTGCTCAAAACTACCAAAGCGTTGGCACATAGCGTCAGCTATTTGTCCTAAAGGAATATCACTCCCTTGGGGCGACAAGATGTCCCAAAAAAAAGCGTGGTTGTAATGTCCACCTCCGTTGTTACGCACAGCAACGTCGTACTGGCTCACATTTTTGAGGATGGCTGTGATAGGCTTGTTGTCTAAATCAATGCCTGAAATGGCCTTATTGAGGTTATTAACATATGCTTGATGGTGTTTTCCGTGATGCAGTTCCATCGTCTTGGCATCAATATATGGCTCTAGTGTATGGTATGCATAAGGGAGCTTTGGTAATTCAAACGCCATAGTGCCAAGATTTTGGAGTATCATAAGTGTTACAAAAGAAAAGCCAATATACTAACTTCTTAGGCATTGGAAAAAATGAGTTAATCGCTGCGCAGCTTCTTCGCTAAGTACAGTTGTAGTGACTTCAGTACGGGGATGCAGTAGCTGTTTAGCCACCGTACTATAACCCCGTAGAGGATCATGAGCACCAAAAACAAGACGGCCCAACTGCGCCCAATAAGTAGCTCCGCCACACATGCAACAAGGCTCTAAGGTGACATATAAGGTACAAGCAGGCAAGTATTTCCCGCCTATATGGTTGAAAGCTGCGGTCAGGGCAAGCATCTCCGCGTGGGCAGTAGCATCTTGAAGGCGCTCCACCTGGTTGTGTGTCCGGGCAATGATGTGGTGGCCACTCACTATGACAGCACCTACAGGCACTTCCTTTGCTTCATAGGCCTTGTCGGCTTCTTTGAGTGCTTCACGCATAAAATATTCGTCTGTCAACTGAATCATGGGTTGGAGCAATGATTTCGTGCTCACCAATTTATTCATTTATCTTTCCTCCAGCATCAGCTTACTGGGATAAGCTTACGAAGCTCCTTATGCTAGGAACGATAGACCGTTGCAACATCACCTGCCCTGCCAAGGCCTATCTTGGATTGTGAGTAACTCGCAATATGGCTACCTTCGCGCATTACAATCTTTCCTCCTTATGACCATGGCAAGGACGCATACATGTGGGGAACTGCGGCTCAACCACGTTGGGATTACCGTGACTCTTGGTGGATGGGTACAACGTGTGCGGAACAAAGGCAGGCTCCTTTGGCTAGACTTGCGCGATCGCTATGGCATCACACAGCTAATTTTTGAGGAAGGAGAAGCTGCCCCAGCACTCATCCAGCAAGCCAGGGAACTAAAACGGGAATATGTGATTCAGGTACAGGGTATCGTCACAGCAAGAAATTCCAGCAATTTGAACTTGCTTACTGGGGCCATTGAGGTGCAAGTACAAATGTTGAGAATTCTCAGTACCGCAAAAACACCCCCCTTTCTTGTAGAAGCCGAGACCGACGGCGGGGAGGAGTTGCGCATGCAATACCGCTACCTAGACCTCAGGCGCCCTTCGCTCCAAAACAACCTGATCCTCCGCCACCAGGTGATGCAAAAAACGCGGACTTACCTCAACCAGAAGCAGTTTCTAGAGATAGAAACCCCTGTACTGATTAAGTCTACCCCAGAAGGGGCCCGTGACTTTGTGGTGCCTGCTCGCATGCACCCAGGTCAGTTCTATGCGCTGCCCCAATCACCACAGATTTTCAAACAATTGCTGATGATAGCAGGCTTTGACCGGTATTACCAGTTGGCACGGTGCTTTAGAGATGAAGACCTGAGAGCAGATCGGCAGCCTGAATTTACACAGATTGACTGTGAGTTATCCTTCGTCACGCAAGAAGATATTCTAGCCATTTTTGAGGGACTTGTTCAATACCTTTTTCGATACATCAAGAACATTGAGCTGGCACAATTTCCACGCATGCCCTATGCCAAGGCAATGCAACTCTACGGGACTGATAAGCCCGACGTACGTTTTGGCATGCCTTTTGTAGAGCTTACCCACTTAACACAACGACAAGGCTTGCGTGCGTTTGATGAAGCAGCACTTGTGGTAGGTATCTGTGTCTCAGGCTGCGCAGGATATACCCGGAAGCAGCTAGATCAGTTAGTAGATTTTGTGAGACAGCCTCAGGTGGGCGCTAGCGGCTTAGTCTATGTGAAATACCACCCAGATGGCCGCCTTCAATCTTCTGTAGACAAGTTCTTTGATCAAGCACAGCTGGCTACATGGGCAGAGATCCTACAAGCACAACCAGGAGATCTCATGCTGGTACTGGCTGGAGAGACGCAGGCGACGCGACAAGCCCTGGCAGCGCTCCGTTTGAGAATGGGTGATGTACTGGGCTTACGCAATGAAGCGCAATTCGCTCCCCTCTGGATCGTGGACTTCCCATTGCTGGAGTGGGATACGGCAGCACAACGCTATCATGCACGACACCATCCTTTTACTGCACCCCAGCCAGAAGATATTCCTTTATTGGAGAAAAATCCCGAAGCAGTACATGCCAATGCTTATGACTTGGTGATCAATGGCGTGGAAATAGGAGGAGGTTCTATGCGTATTTGCAACCGATCATTACAAGAAAGTCTGTTGCATATTCTAGGCTTTAGTCATGAAGAAGCTGAGCGGCAGTTTGGCTTTTTGTTAGAGGCTTTGGAATATGGAACACCCCCACATGGGGGTATTGCTTTAGGGCTTGACCGGCTGTGTGCCTTGTTAGGAAACAACGAGTCGATCCGTTCATTTATTGCCTTCCCTAAGAACAACGCTGGTCGCGATGTAATGCTTAAGGCGCCTGCCCCCATCGCACAAGACCAACGACAAGAACTAGGCATGGAGCTGTAAAGAACCTTGGTTAGGTTCAGGCCTAGAACATCAAGAATATTTGCTACTAAGCATCGCATGTAAGATGACACATAACTCGCCCAATACGAGTGTCAAGAGTAATGAAGCATTGTAGTAAGAAGAGGCTGAGACTATCAACAAAATTTCATATTTTTGTGGCTCAATGGCAGAAAATCAGATAATACCCACCTGGCCACCATTCACACTATGTCTAAGTTGAGAATACTCTACGCTGCCAGTGAAATAGATCCCTTCCTCTCAACCTCTGCTGTTGCCGATTTTGTGAGGGCACTGCCTCAGTACATGCAAGAAAAAGGGGTAGAGGTCAGAATCCTAGTGCCCAGGTTTGGTTTAATTAATGAAAGAAAAAACAAGCTCCATGAAGTAGTGAGATTATCAGGCATTCACATCGCGGTAAGTAGTGATGAGAAGTCTCTGGTAATCAAAGTGGCCTCCATCCCTAATGCCAAGCTTCAGGTCTATTTTATCGATAACGAAGACTACTTCAAAAGAAAATCCGTATTCCATGACAAGGATAACAAATTTTTTGAAGATAATGACGCAAGAACAGTGTTCTTTTGCAAGGGAGTACTAGAAACCGTGAAGAAACTCGGATGGGCGCCTGATATTATTCACTGCCATGATTGGATGACCAGTCTCATCCCCATGTATCTAAAAACAACCTATCGCAATGATCCTATCCTAAAAAAAGCCCAAGTCATATTCACCCTTTATAACAATGCTTTCGCTCACAAATTTGGTAAGGATTTTATAGAAAAAGTGAGGATGGCAGGACTAAGGAAAGAAAAACTAGCACCACTGGCATCTGCTGATTTTGGAGGATTGATTCAAACAGGAATCAAGTATGCAGATGCTGTAGTGAGGTCAGAAGCGCTGCAGGATGCTAATTTCAAGGACGTGCTTGATGAGCAAGCTTTTCCCTACATTGAGAATAACGCAACAGGGCTAGAAGCTTACTACAACCTTTACAAACAATTGGCACGTGCTTAGTAAGCATACCCCTCCGTTAAGGGCAGGGATGCTTTGCTAAGAAGCTTCTTATTCGTTCCATACACTCCTTTTGTCCAATGAGTTCCATGCTCTGCATGAGGTCTGGACCAGCCCCGGTGCCCGTCAGGGCCACCCGTAAAACAGGCATGATTTGACCTATTTTTACAGATTTGAGTGCTGCCAAACGCATCAGTGTAGCTTTAATAGAATCAGCTTTAAAAGTTTCTAATGCGTTGAGTGCGGTTAAAAAATCCTGTAACACTACATGAGTCTGTCCGTCCCACTTTTTTTTCAGTATTTCTTCGTCATAAGCGCCAGGCTTTATGAAGAAGTACTTCCCCTGCTGCCAAAAGTCTTGAGGAAGAAATACCCGCTCTTTGATAAGTTGACAAACCTTGAAAACCTTTTCTTGGGTATATGCGATTTTATTTTCTTCTAGTGCCTTGAGCAAGTACACAGAAAGATCTTTATCGGACTTAGCTCTTAAGTACTGCTGGTTGAACCACTCAGCCTTATGGATATCGAACTTGGTGCCAGACTTACCTACCTTTTCGATAGTAAAGGCTTGGATGAGGTCTTCCTTGCTAAAAATATCTTGCTGGTTACCAGGACTCCAGCCAAGTAACGCCAGAAAATTAAGCAGGGCTTCGGGTAGATAGCCTTTTTCACGAAATCCTTGCGTACGCTCGCCCGTATCAGGGTCTTGCCAGGCCAAGGGAAAAATGGGAAAGTTCTGCTTTTCAGCGTCTCGTTTGCTGAGCTTCCCAGTACCTTCGGGCTTAAGGAGCAAGGGAAGATGTGCAAACTTCGGCATTGACGTTTCCCATCCTAGGTATTGATAGAGCAGCACATGGATGGGTGTAGAAGAAATCCATTCTTCACCCCTAATAACATGCGTGATCCCCATCAAGTGATCATCCACCACATTGGCAAAATGATACGTGGGTATCCCATCTGACTTCATCAGCACTTTATCATCTAACGAAGAGGTATGTATTTTGATCCAGCCTCTTATCAAGTCATGAAATCGAATGTCTTCTTGAAGAGATACTTTAATGCGAATAACGTGAGGGACCCTAGTCTGCAACATAGCTGTCACTTCTTCTTGAGGTAGCGTCAGAGAGTTCCTCATCCATGCTCTGCTAACAGCATTGTACTGCGGTGCAGCTACTCTGGCAGCCTTCAATCGTTCACGCATTGCATCCAACTCTTCTGGGGTATCAAAAGCATAATAAGCTTTTCCAGTTGCTATCAATTGATGTGCGTACTTTCTGTAAAGTACATTTCTCTCTGATTGCCTGTATGGCCCAAAGGCACCTCCCAGAACAGGGTCTTCATCAGCTTCTAGACCTAGCCACTTCAAGGTATTCAAAATGTACTCTTCTGCACCTGGCACAAAACGCGCTCGGTCTGTATCCTCTATTCTCACTATAAACTGGCCCTGATGCTTGCGCGCAAAAAGGTAGTTGTACAACGCAGTCCTAACACCACCAATATGCAAAGCTCCTGTGGGGCTTGGCGCAAATCTCACTCTCACCATTTCTTGCATATTACTGAGCTTGCGCAAAAAAAATATATTCGTGGATACGCCGAAAAAAAATCTACACACTTCAAAAGAAAGGAGGTGTCTAGGCGAATGGAAAATGGTTGATCGCAATAGTAGCTATACCACGCCTCTAATAACGCATCAAAGTATCAGCTAGATAAGAAAATACATATCTAGAGGCTATAATTTCCGGAGACACAACGTCCCGCCACTAAGACTACTAGAATCATAATCATCGATGCCAATATTAAGACCTTCCAAAGAGAAAAGTCCCATATAGACGGGATATATATAATCTACTTTACCTGCACACCTAGTGTACATCCTAGGGTAGTTCGGACAAATTCGTTCTCCGCTACGCGCGTGATGGGATAGGATTGCTGTTGCTGCTTCTAAAGGACTCGGAACGACATAGTGAAGACCTGTCTTACACGAATAATCAGCAATCAATGACTCTTGTTCTTCAAACGTCTTACACTGACTATCGGGCAATATACTCCTTGTGACCAATATCCAGTAAGGGTTACAGGAAGAAAGCTGGCTACCGAATTCTTCCTTGACAGCATCAGATTGATAGCAGCACTTCGTAGAGTAGCCACCGCTGTGCGGATTCTCAATAAGGCATTCCAATAAGTCTAACGTAAATGGTCTGTCATGCACTGTAGCCGGGATAAGCACCAAAAGGTGCGTATCCTTTACCTTACTGCCCGGCCAGAATGGGCAAGCACTGTTCAAGATAGCGTCAATATCAAAAGGAAGTGGAGGTTCTACACCTGTATCACCAAAATAACGTACCCATGCCTCTTGCCCAAACACCACTGCCCCAGAGACGGACGGCTGAAATAGTACCCGCTCTGGTCCTTGATACCTGGATACATATGATTTTAAGTCCAAATACTCCGCTTGCAACTCTTCGTATTGCTCTTTGTACATATCCCTCTCTTGTACAAGAGAAGTAAAGGTCGCTTCATATTTCTTCCGGTAATCCTCTAGCTCTTCTATATTTGACCTTAAGTCCGAATTCTCTGTTGCAAGCAATTCGTATGCCCTCCGATATTCTGTGTTAGTTTGCTCAAGAGAGTACAACTTTCGTTCATATGTTGTTCTAAGTACAACTTGCTCTTGCTGTAGCTTTTCCCGTTCTGCACGCTCATGATGATATCTTTCAACCCACCCTGGCTTCTTCTCTTGTTCTGGAACTCCGCCTAATAAACCGTGTTTTCCTAGGTATACACAAAGATTGTACGGTGCCCTAAACCGAGACAGTAAGTGAACGCGTGACCTGGACACCCAGGGATCTTGAGCTTGCAACCATGACAGCGTCTCTGCTATGTTGCCTTTGCTTACCACCGGTATGATCTGCTTACTTGTATAGACACCAAAGCCAGGCTGCAACACAGCCTGCCAATGACCAGCTACCTGCCTGAATACAACACACTCACCAGAAGATGTTCTATGGGATCGGGAAGGTACTGGAAAAAAAGTATCCGATTCCTCAACGAGGCTACTGACAGGAGCGGGACACGCATCGATACCCTGCACTGTAGCAGAAGTAGTCTGCATATCCGAAAGACTAGCAGTTTTCTCAGAAAAGCGTCCTCCTCCCGCAAGCGAAGACAATCGTACCATAGGTATCGCCAGCGACCTATTAGATTTAGATACGGAAATTTGTACCTGTCCAGAGGAGGCATGAGAGATTGCTGGAGCAAGACTATCAGTGCTCTTGAGAGATGTCAAAGACAGCGGAGAAAAAGTATCTTGACAACCTATTTCGGAATTTTTACCTGGCCCTAGCGGCACCGTTTCTGTGCAGATATGATCAGAGGGAGCTTGACAGCTCTGAAGCAGTAGATTCAGTAAAATTAGTAACGGAATACATAATTGATAGCATCGATGAGGCATAGCACAGCATGATATTAACATTACCAAGTATAAGGGGTTGTGATCGAATAGTCCATTGTCAAGGGAGTAACTATAGTCTTCGAGAACATGCAACACCTATATACGTAGATTCATGGTGTTGAACAGCAGACTCAAGATCATAGATTTGAAGTCCTGCAGAAGACAATCCTCCGACAACGGCGGGAGATTGGTGCGCCACATGTTCTTGGCACCTAGCATAGGTATGAGAGGCATCGGAGTAAAGACACTCACCACTCCGAACGTGGTGAGAGAGAATGGCCGTTGCCATCTCCAAAGTACCCGACACCACGTAACCAGTCTGATTAAGGTGATCAGACAATGATATATTCTGGTCTGTATTAATTTTATATTGGCTCACGGGCACCACATCACGTGTTACCAAGGTCCAGTAAGAGTGCGTGGGAGATTGCAATCCTAGTATTCTCTTGACAGTGGTGTCATAATGCCAGATTTTAGTCCCAATATTTTCCAGATGGTCACACCGTATGAACTTCGAAAGCCCGTCGAGTGTGAAAGACCTACCATCTACCCTGCGTGGGATGAGTACAAGAAGGTGTGTTTCTTTTATTTTTTGATCCGGCCAAAACGAGCAGTAACTATCTAAAATAGAATCAATATCAGGAGGCAGCGGTGGCTCCTCGCCCACATCAAAATTGAAGAAATGTGCCCACTCTTTTTTCCCAAATCCTATTTCTAGAAAAGAATCAGCACCTTCTGAGGTGTTTGAAGTGTCTGAAGATCCCGAAGTGTCTGAAGATCCCGAAGTTGCTGCAGTATCTGAAGATCCCGAAGAACCAACTGAATACCCTGGTGAGGATTCTATACCCATGCGCACTCTTAAGGCTGAATTTTGTTGTTCAAGGTATTCTATATGTGATTCCAAGACCGCCTTATCTTCTTGAAGCAATTTCCATTCCTCCTGCCTCACTTTCAGTACACATTCATTTTCTTTTTGAAATCCAAATTCTTGTGACTTCTTTGGTTGCAGCACTTGTTCGGATGCACCCGAATCGGATTTTCCCGCAGGATTAGAGAGAACGACAACATTTGGAGTTAGCTTCATTTTTTTCAACGGCCGCCGCTCTGGTGACGCCTTTTCCTCTAGAACACACAAACTTGGCCCCGAGCTGCAGCTCTGAAAAAGCAATCCAGATAGTAGTACAGAATATATATATCGTTGGCGAATGGACGAAAGCACGGACATAAGAATAAAGTGTTAGAAACCAAAACTAGCTTTAGTTCTTGATTGACACAAATAAAATCAAAAAGTGAGATGATTTCAAAAGGAATGATAAAGTTAGAGTAGGGTCGTTTCTGAGTCGCGGAGTTGACCATTGCTATCCCTTATCCTTCATCAGTCCATCATGTCAAAACTACACCCCGTATTCTTATCAAAACTTCTTTTCCCTGAGCTACGCAAGCTACTACGCAAATAAAAGTAAAGACCAAGCGGGTGTTTCTTCAACAGATAGCCCAGCTTATGCATTGGGAAGCTGTTACCCCACAGAGCAGTCAGCACAAGGAAGAAAAGCCTATTCAACGCTAGTACCCTTGAAGATGACCTTACTGCAGGCATGAGTCTTGGCAAAACACGGAGCCAGCATAGATGCCTCTATGGCACCTACTCTGCGTAAATTCAAGGGCGAAACAAGTGACACGCTGGAGCCTGAGGATCAAAAGCCTGTGTAGAGTTCTCCACAAGCCAGGGGTGGGCCAAGCAGCCAAGTGCCAAGAAGTACCAAGTGCCTAAAACCTCCGGCAACAAGCCACACCGTGGCAGTAGGAGGCATAGTAAAAGTCGTAGACAGGGAGGCCTGAGGACTCGAAGCCCCCAACAACGGCAGGATCGCGACCATCCACCACTTCTTGGCAGCACGTGAAGGTCCATGGCTCATCCCCAAAGAGCCGCTCCCCCTCACGGGCATGATGCATCAAAATAGCGGTCGCCGCTTCCAAGACACCGGGTAATGCATAAGGTACACCTTCCCTGCTTGCATAGCTCGCGACTAATTCTTTTTGATCAGCATACATTTCACTCCGACTCCCCGGCAATACATCATGCGTCATCAATAACCAATAGGAGTGATGAGGTGATTCTGCGCCAATTTGCGCCTTAACGCGCTCATTATAATACCTATACTCCGTCTTATGCCCACCATGGCTAGGGTGCTGGATCAGCTCCCCAAGCAGGTTCAGCGTAAATGGTACTCCACCTACGGCAGCAGGTATCAACACCAATAGGTGCGTGTCTTTTACTAGTTGGTCTGGCCAGAATGGGCAAGGGCCATCCAAAATAGTAGCTATATCACTTGGCAGGTCTGGCGCTGACCCCACATCACCAAAGTATTGCTTCCACTCCGCCTCCCCGAAGGTCCTGGGCCTTAGGGCAGCCGCTAGCGCATGGCTTGTTGGGGCTACTTCTTGCTCTCTTGCTGTGCTCGCTGACTCGTTTGTCCTCGCTACTGCTGCTGCTAAAGGTACCTGTTGCGTAGGCATCCCCCCCAACAAGCCACGCTTGCCCAGGTACACACACGGTGCGTAGGGAGGAGAGGAAGTAGCCATGATGTGAATGCGAGACCTAGATGCCCAAACATCCTGGCGCTGCAAACCTGCGAGCTGCGTTCCGATGTCGCAAGAACTCACGACCGATAGGGTGTACTGGGGGGTATAGGAGCGATCTTGCCCTTGCACCACCGCCTGCCACTGGCTGCCTACTTGTTGAAAACGAACTAGCTCGCCCGTAGACGCCGTCAAGGGTCGGGAGGAGTCTTGCGTGAGGCTGTTGCGGGAGCGTGCTGTGCTAGCAGCAGGGTGGATGCCTGTAGATGGCGAGGCTCCTGCAAAAGCGGTGGGGGGCACTTTGGGCTGCTGGGCAGCCGTCGTGAGAGACGGAGGATAGCCAAGAGGCTGCGTCAGTGTATCGGAGGCTGGGGGTTGACAACCTGACTGAGAGGGGGCTGCTGCAGGCGACTCCTCCTCAAGTGCGTTCAGCGGCGACTGGCAATTTTGCAACAGCAAGGCACACAGCACTCCTGTCGTGATGCCCCAAAATCGAGTAGTAAGCATGGTGTAGAATCTATGATTGGTGTATTGCATCATACTTCTTCTCTTGCATGGGTAAAGTTGACAAACCACTCTCCTCAATGATGCTCCTCCCTATCTTCATCTTCTGGCAGCCTCCTGAAATGCATGTTCTCGCACTCGCAAGATACTATCAGTAGGGGCACTGCTACGGGATAGAAATGGATTTTTCTTGCACTTACTAAAAACTAATTCCGAGGCCTAAGTTCAGGAAATCATCTAGCTGCTCACAAGAGCTCTTCACAAGGGCCAAAACTACTGGTAGAGAAACCAAAAATACACTGCGCAGTAAAAACGCAAAAGCTCCGTGCCAAGTCTCCAAATGCCAAGTGCTTAGAACTTCCGGCAACAAGCCACACCGCTGTGGTGGTTGACATAGCGGTCATTGCCGATACAGAGGCCTGAGGACTCGAAGCCCCCAACAACGGCAGGATAGCGACCATCCACCACCTCTTGACAGCGCGTGTAAGTCCATGGATGATCCCCAAAGCGCCGATCTCCCTCACGGACATGATGCATCAAAATAGCAGTCGCCGCCTCCAAGACACTGGGTAATTCATAAGGCATGCTTTTCCTTCTTGCATAGCCCGCCACTAATTCTTTTTGATGAGCATACCCTTCACTTCGACTCCCAGGCAATACATCACGTGTCATCAACACCCAATAGGAACGAGGAGGTGATTCTGCGCCCATTTGTGCTTTAACGCGCTCATGATAATAACTATACTCCGTCTTATGCCCACCATGGCTAGGATCCTTGATCAGCTCCCCAAGCCGGTTCAGCGTCAATGGTACACCCCCTACGGTAGCAGGTATCAGCACCAATAGGTGCGTGTCCTTGACCTTTTTATTGGGCCAGAATGGGCAAGGGCCGTCCAAGATAGCAGCCATATCGCTTGGCAGCGGGGGCGCTGACCCCACATCACCAAAGTAATGCTTCCACTCTGCCTCCCCGAGGGCCCTTAGGGCAGTTAAGCGAACCTCCCTATCCTCATTCCTGGCAGCAGCGCGCAGGGAGAGGAGGCATGCGGAGACCCTGTCAGGTGAAGCCTGGGCCACCTTGCCGAGAGCCCGCAAGGCCTTCTGGCGACAATGCTTGTCCGTGACAGCAGCGAGCAAGACTTCGAGGAATTCGGAGGCCTTATCAGGCTCCGAACCGGCCATATCCAACAGGATATTTAGGGT